>NZ_JXLC01000010.1:0-123083 GCF_001886225.1 Enterococcus silesiacus
GCATAAGTATCACTAATTTACGTCAGTGGAACAACTTGAATGGTGATATTATTCAGCCAGGTCAACGTTTAGTAGTTAAAAAAAGCCAAGGCGCTGCTAGCTCTTCTGGCAATCAAGGCAGTACTCAAACAGCAGGCTCACACACCGTAAAAAGTGGTGATACATTATGGGGACTTGCTCAAAAATATGGAACAAGCGTTCAAAAGGTCAAACAATTGAATGGCTTATCAAGTGATGTCATTTATATTGGTCAAAAATTGAAAGTTAAATAAAACGATTGATATTGCCTGAAATATTTGGTAGTATGGTAGCACATAATAGATATATAAACAGTGAAAAGGAATAGTAGAAAGAACTCTGTTTTAGAGAGCGTATGGCTGGTGAAAATACGCACAGAAGCTTTTGAACTCGCCTTTGAGTTATTTTACTGAATGAGTGACGGATACAGACTCTTAGAGAATTTTTCCGATTCTGATGAGCGGCTGAAAACAGTTGAACAATCATCTTCACTTTATTAAGTAAAATCGGCGACAGCCGTTACAATGTTGAGGCTTGTATTTATACAAGTGAACTTAGGTGGTACCACGTTGTCAATTTACGTCCTATAGGAATAGATTCCTGTAGGACTTTTTGTTGTGAATCACTGTGATTGCCAACGGCAGAACAGATGATGAACAATACTTGGCGACCAAAGGGAGAGAAGTTACCTAACTAGTGAATCACCCCAAGCCAGCACCCGAACAAAGTGTAAAAAGCCAAAAGTCCTAATCATCTTATCTAAAACAGATGATGAAATATGAAGGGTGCGACGAGAGAGAAGTTACCTAACTAGTGAATCACCCCAAGCCAGCACCCGAACAAAGTGTAAAAAACCAAAACTGCTAATCATCTTATTCTAAAACAGATGATGAAACACGAAGGGTGCGACGGGAGAGAAATTACCTAACTAGTGAATCACCTCCAAGCCAGCACCCGAACAAAGTGTAAAAACCAAAACTGCTAATCATCTTATCTAAAACAGATGATGAAACATGAAGGGTGCGACGAGAGAGAAGTTACCTAACTAGTGAATCACCCCAAAGTTACCACTCTAACAAAGTGAAGAAGGCTAGCCTTAAGAAATAGGTAAACCACCCACCATCAAAAACTAATAATCAAAAGCTACTTAAATAGGAGGAGAAAAAACGTGAGTTACGATCACAAGAAAATCGAAAAAAAATGGCAAAAATATTGGGCTAAGCATAATAGTTTTACTACCCATGATGATCCTAGCAAAAAGAAATTTTACGCTTTAGATATGTTCCCATATCCGTCAGGACAAGGACTCCATGTGGGACATCCAGAAGGATATACTGCAACAGATATTTTATCTCGCATGAAGAGAAGCCAAGGATACAGCGTGTTACATCCAATGGGTTGGGATGCATTTGGGTTGCCAGCAGAGCAATATGCATTGGATACAGGAAACGATCCAGCTGAATTCACAAAAAAAAATATTGAAACATTCAAACGTCAAATTAATTCCTTAGGTTTTAGTTATGATTGGAATCGCGAAATTAATACGACAGATCCTGAGTATTATAAATGGACACAGTGGATTTTTACCAAGCTATATGAACATGATTTGGCTTATGAAGCAGAAGTAGCGGTAAACTGGGTGCCAGAACTTGGAACAGTTATTTCAAATGAAGAAGTGATCGATGGCAAAAGCGAGCGCGGCGGCTACGATGTTGTTAGAAAACCAATGCGTCAATGGATGCTTAAAATCACAGCCTATGCAGATCGCTTACTGGATGATCTAGATTTGGTTGATTGGCCAGAGAATATTAAAGATATGCAACGTAATTGGATTGGACGTTCTGAGGGAGCCAATGTTGACTTCAAGATCAAAGGAAGCAATGAAACAGTAACAGTCTTCACAACCCGAGCAGATACATTATTTGGTGCTAGCTATTTGGTCATCGCACCTGAATTAAAAATAGTTGATGAAATCACGACACCAGAGCAAAAAGCTGTAGTTACGGCTTATCAAGCAGAAGTCAGCAAAAAATCTGATTTGGATCGTACAGATCTATCTAAAACAAAAACAGGAGCCTTTACAGGAGCCTATGCAATCAATCCAGTAAATGGTAAAGAAATTCCAATCTGGATCGCTGATTACGTTTTAGGAAGCTATGGAACAGGCGCTGTCATGGCTGTTCCTGCCCATGATGAAAGAGATTATGAGTTTGCTGATACGTTTGACATTGAAATGATCCAAGTAATCGAAGGTGGAGATATTACAAAAGCCGCGTATACGGGTGATGGTCTTCATATCAATTCCGATTTCTTAGACGGCCTAAATAAAGAAGAAGCCAATGAAAAAATGTATCAATGGCTAACAGAAAATGGCTGTGGTAGAAAAGAAGTGACGTATCGTTTGCGTGACTGGCTATTTTCTCGTCAACGTTATTGGGGTGAGCCAATTCCTGTGATTCATTGGGAAGATGGTACAACAACAACCGTTCCAGAAAGTGAGTTACCTTTAAGATTACCAAAAACGGATGATATCAAGCCAAGTGGAACAGGAGAGTCACCGCTTGCAAATATTACCGAATGGATCAATGTGACTGATCCTGAAACTGGTAAAAAAGGTAAACGTGAAACGAATACAATGCCGCAGTGGGCAGGAAGCTCTTGGTATCATTTACGTTATATCGATCCACATAACAAAAATGAAATTGCCAACTATGAGAAATTAGAACGCTGGTTGCCGGTGGATATTTATATTGGTGGAGCGGAACATGCTGTCCTTCACTTGTTATATGCACGTTTCTGGCATAAATTCTTGTATGATATTGGTGTTGTACCAACTAAAGAGCCGTATCAAAAACTATATAATCAAGGAATGATCTTAGGCCAAAGCTTCCGTGATGACCGTGGAGTACTTGTTCCTACGAATATGGTTGAAAAACGTGATGGTATTTGGGTCAATATCGAAACAGGTGAAGAACTTGAAGAAGCGCCAGCCAAGATGAGTAAATCTTTGAAAAATGTCGTGAATCCTGACGATGTTGTTGAAAAATACGGAGCTGATACACTAAGAATGTACGAAATGTTCATGGGCCCACTTGATGCATCGATTGCATGGAGCGAAAATGGTCTTGAAGGTAGTCGTAAGTTCTTAGATCGAGTGTGGCGCTTGATCGTAGACGAAAATGATAAAATGCGGGACCGTATTACAACGATAAATGATGGATGCTTGACTAAAGTGTATAATCAAACCGTCAAAAAAGTGACCGAAGATATGGAAAATCTGCACTTCAATACAGCAATCTCGCAATTGATGGTCTTTGTCAATGAAGCCAACAAAGTTGACGTGTTGCCATATGAATACATTGAAGGCTTTGTTCAGTTACTAGCACCAATTGCACCGCATATTGGCGAAGAGCTATGGGCGATTCTCGGAAATGACGAAAGCTTAACGAACGCACCTTGGCCGACGTACGATGAAGCCGCATTGATCGAAGATGAGGTTGAAGTCGTTTTCCAAGTGAATGGAAAAGTTCGTGCAAAACTAAATATTGCTCGCGGTTTGAGTAAAGAAGAATTAGAAGAAAAAGCGTTAGCAGCTGAAGAAATCCTGACATTTATTGAAGGGAAAACAGTACGAAAAGTTATTGTTGTACCAGATAAATTAGTGAATATTGTAGCGAATTAGTAACCTAACCTATAACTAGCTACGTGCCTTCCCATCTCGTTTGAGGTGGGATTTTTTGCGTTAAAGGAATCCTATCCAGATCGAGAACGTTCCTTAGGTAATTATATGGGTTATCTCTTGAGCTGCATGAAGAGGATGGCATAGAGCGAATTTTGAGCAGTTTTAGATATTCTCAATTGTGATGTATAGTCTAAAATAAATTTTGAACTATATTTCTGCAAAAACTCTAGCTATCTATTCTTACTCTTGATATGATTATACATAGAACATTTAAAGGAGAAAAAAGATGAAAAAAATCAGTTTAGTTATATTACCATTAGTATTATTGATCTTTAGTGGCTGTCAAAGTAATGGAGAAAAAAATAGTAGTTCAAGTGAGAATATAAGTCAGACGAATGAAACAAGTATTTCAGAGAGCGAAGATGAATCAGAAGGCATAGTTTTTGATGTGGAAGACTCTGAAATATGTGAAGATATAATAGATCAAGTAACTAAGAAAGAATCATTAGAAAGAGAAAAGCTAGATATACACATCTTTACTAACGATGACTATACTAAGAGAGATAAGTGGTTAGTGGAAATAATTACTTCAGATAATAAAGAAGTATATTTTGAGCTCACAAAAGATAGTCCTGATATCCAGAAAATAGATAAAGATCAGTATGATAAACTTTTTAAAGAAATTACATCATCAAATCATACTCCTGAAAAACCGTTATATAGCGAAGAAAATAACCAGTAATTTATCTATTGGCATGGTGGTTTTTGTCTGTGCAAATAACCGTAGTATAAATAAAACTATGTTTATTTATACTGTTTAGAATTGAATCAAAGCTAACAATGTAGCAAATTAAAAACAGGGATACTGAATAAACCAGTATCTCTGTTTTACTAAACTCATAAGAAGGTGAAAAAAATGATTAGCCACATGACATTCATTGTTCAAGATTTAGAAAAAGCAACCCTGTTTTTTGAAAAAATATTTGGTGCAAAAGAAGTCTATTCTAGCGGTATAAATACGTTCTCCATCGCGCAGGAAAAATTCTTCTTAATGAATGATCTTTGGATAGCGATCATGCAGGGAGATTCTTTACCAACTAAAACTTACAATCACATTGCTTTTAAAATAGAAGAAAGTGAATATGATGATTACTTAGAGAAAATCAATAGTTTGGGGTTAGAAATAAAAGAGGGGCGTCCACGAGTCGCGGGGGAGGCAAGCTCAATTTATTTCTACGATTTCGATAATCACTTATTTGAATTGCATACAGGGACTTTAGAAGAACGATTGAGTCGTTATCAAGCATAAACTGTTTTGCACAAATGTGATGTTCATGCTACAATATCCCTAAGAAATGACGAAGGTGGTGAATAAGTACAATGGTCAACATGTCAAAAATAACAGTTAGCTTTTCGTATACGATGGAGTACCTGGCTTTTTGTCATGTTATTATTTCCAATTTTTTATCTCAAGGGACAAGTGTGTCCAAAAAGGGCTAATTAATTGAATAAAACAGACCATTCAGACTTATTTACTGAAAAAGCAATCAGTCATAAAATAACATGATACTCGCTAATTGAGCTCGCTTCTGGCTAAAACCGTAGGAGTGAGTTGTGCGACTGACTAGTAAATGACGAAGGTTGAACGGAGAAATTCGCTCAGCTTTTTTGTGTACACCAAATAACTAGTGAAAATGTAAAGCAAAGGAAAATAAAAGACAAGAGAGTTTATTTCCGTTTATCTGTCTGAATGGCAGAAAGAGGACGATATGTTAGTACAATTACAAAAAATAACCAAAAATTATGGAAGTGTTCCACTTTTTGAAGAAGTAAATCTACAAATAAATAAAGGCGAAAAAATTGGGCTGATCGGCACCAACGGTTCAGGGAAATCAACGATTTTAAAGATTATCACTGGGCTTGAAGCAATTGATTCAGGAGTAGTCAGCTGCCAGAAAAATATTCGTATTGGCTATCTAGCACAAATTTCAGAAGTTTATGAACAACAAGTCAAAACGTATCTATTAGAAACCTTTACATTACTGAATTCGATCCAAAATCAATTAACACATTTAGAAGAACTCATGACCGATCCAACGTGTGATTTAGATAAAATATTAGTGCGTTATGGGCAAAAGCAAGAAGAATTTCAACAAGCTGGCGGCTATGAAATGGAAAATAAACTAGAAATGATTACCAATGGCTTAATGATCACTCATTTGCTGGCGAAAAAACTTTCAGAACTAAGCGGTGGAGAGCAAACGATTGTTTCTCTAGCAAGAATATTACTGCAAGAGAATGAGCTAGTGTTACTAGATGAACCGACCAATCATTTGGATGCCAAAAGAATTACTTGGCTAGAAGGCTATTTAACTCATGAGAAAACAGCATATTTAATCGTGTCACACGATCGTTTATTTTTAGACCATACGGTAGATAAAATTGTAGAGCTAGAATCAGGGCGATTAGAGAAATATAAAGGCAATTATTCAGCTTATAAGAGACAAAAGGAAGAGCAGCTTGAAAAGCTGAGAAAAGATTTTACAGAACAGCAAAAGGAAATTAAAAAAATCAAACTGACAATTCGCCGATTTCGTCAGTGGGGTTATGAAGGAGATAATGAAAAATTTTTCAAAAAAGCCAAAGAACTGGAAAAACGTTTAGAAAAGATTCAGAAAATCCCTAAGCCTAAAGATGAAAGCGCGAAATTAGGGAAGAAATTCAAAGAAGCTGATCGTTCAGGTAAAGAGGTACTTCAATTTAAAGCCGTTAGCAAAAACTATGCTGCTCAAGGTTTGTTCGATCAAATAGACTTTTCGTTGTTTTGGAAAGAGCATTCAGCCATTATAGGCGAAAATGGTGTAGGAAAAAGTACATTATTAAAGCTTGCTTTAAAATTAGAGTCAGCAGACAGTGGTGAAATCAAACAGGGAACGAATCTTCATATTGGCTATTTACCTCAGGTCATTCACTATGAACAGCCCAATCAAACTGTTTTGACTTCATTTAGCCAAAGTTGTTCCTTGCCTGAACGAGAAAGTCGCCAAGCACTAGCAAACTATTCTTTTTATAGTGAAGATGTAATGAAACAGGTTCGTTTTTTAAGTGGGAGTGAAAAAATTCGTTTAGAGCTAGCAAAATTAATGCATAATGAAGTCAATTTCCTTTTATTAGATGAACCGACTAATCATTTGGATATTGAAACCAGAGAAGAAATCGAAGAAATACTAGAAGCGTTCGAAGGAACCCTGTTAGTCGTGTCACACGATCGTTATTTTCTACAAAAAATGTTTGATACATTTTTGATTGTCGACCAATTTAAGGTAACGAAAAAAACAGGAGCCTATTTAGAAATACTTGTAAAAAATTAATAAATGTGCAAAGACAAGAACAAGACACTTAACTCTGAGAAGCAAGTACTTCAAATTTCAGTGTTTTTTGTGGACATCAGCCTATTTCCAATATTTTCAAGAGGTGCTACGATCTAACTCAGAGTGTTAGATCGTAGCACCTTAAAATCTGTTTGTCCCAATCTCGCTATTATTTTATTCAAGTGCTCTTTTACAAGTGGAACAATTTAAGCAATTATTCAAAAAAAGTGCAAACTGAGAAGGCAGATCCAGAGCTTAAAAAAAACTTAACTTTTGTTAAATGAAAATCAAAGTCTGCTAAAGCGCTAATTTATTATAAAAAGTTCAAAAAAAATAATTAATTGATAAGAAAAATGGATAAATAATAAAAAACTAATGTTATTAAATTGAAATCAGTTGTAAATTACAATACAATGATAGAAGTGCGAGCGATTATTAGCTTAATTTCTATTAAAAAATAGGGGAGGTCTGTCATGAAAAAAAAGATTCATTTGTTTTTAATCATATACGTCATCGCAATGATTTTTCCGATTGATTGGTCCTACGCTATCGAAATAGATCAATCGCAAGTGGAACAATCGAATGAGGAAACGTTAGCAACCTCTGAGTCAACAACGGAAGAATTAGTTTCAGAATCAACAGAGCTGACTAGCGATGATTCTTCAGACACACAGGAATCAACAGAAGAAAAAGAGTTTGTTGAAACTGATAATATAACGAATAGTAATGATATAAATAACGTGATAGGTGAAAATAAACCTGAAATAAAAAGTGGGAATATATTAAAGATTGCTGCACAAGACGAAGATGGTTTTTGGTTGGTTGATTCAGCAGCTACCTTGACTGAGTATTTAAAGGATAGTCAAAAACTAAATTTTCGTTTAACGAATGATATCAATTTAGGCTCAGCTGGTTATCAGCTTAAAGATAAGATGATCATAGATGGTGCAAATCATATTATTACATACAATAAAGGCGGTACAGCTGCCAGTGGTTTTTATGCAAACCAAGCAAATGCTGTGATCGAGATTCGCAATACACAATTTGGTAATAGCGATGGTTCAGGTGCAGTTGGTTATTATGGAATCATATCTGGGATATCAGCAGCTAATATGACAATCATTTTTGATGGTGTTGATTATTATTCTACAAACGGTCAAATGATTTATAACATAAACGGATCGGTTATTATGCGGGGACAAAATAGAATCGATCAAAGAGGTACGAGTACATATTCCCAGGAATGGGCAGAAATCAATTACGTAGAAATTCAAAGTGGTCATACTTCAATTCAACATTCTGGGACAACAGAAGCATTTATCTGGTCGTCCGGCAATGCCTCAGCTAATCCTCATGCAGGAACTTCTCAAATCATAGTCAGAGAAAACGCTCAACTTGATGTACAAACGAATGGAAATGTGATGTATGGTACCCTCTCACCAAGCTATATCGTTGAAAAAAATGGTGTCTTTAATTTGGACAAAGTTACACTAGCATCTACGAGTTCAAAAAATCAATTTTTTGCTGCTAATCTGACTCGACCAATTACGTTTGATTTTAAAGAAAATGCTCAAGTAGATTTTAAGTTGCCACTACCGATCAACCTTTACACTGCTAGTGGTGGAATGAATATCGGTGAAAATGCGGATGTTTCAATAGATGTCGCAAATGGCAATGCCTTCTTAGCGTATACTTCCAGTCTGTTTGCTATCAACATGAATAAGGCAAAACGAGTTTCATTTGCGGGGACTAGTCTTGGGACTTTAGGGTTAAATGGTGCTACAGGGGTAAATAACTTGGCATTTACAAGTAACTATTTACAAAAAATAGAGACCTTTTCAAGTAAGACCAATACTACGCCAACGCAAGAGATATTTAAAGAAGCCTCTGATTTAAGCGTTCAAGGAACAAATTTTACGAATATAGCTGGTTCTAAAGATCCATTTTCAGCTCAAGAGATTCTTGCCATGAGAAATTCGCAAAAAATCGTTTTTAGTGAGTTTGTGAATGTCCCGAATCAACTAGGATTGATTGCTGCAGATGAAACGGATACATCAGTCTCTCTCTATGGTTCATCGGTCAATAACGGAAGTCCTGCAACAGAAGTGAAGTTTTTCATTTTCTCTGCTGAAGAAGATGCAAATGATTTAAGAAATGCAAGGCAAATCGTTACGTTAGATTCATTTGATGGCCAGATAAACACAGCATTTAATTCTTATTACAATGTCAACGTGGACAGCTTGAACCCAAACACAATTTATTGGGTTCAAATGATTGTTATCAATCAAGCTGGCGAAAGTGAATTTTCTGATACGGAAGTATTTGCTACAAAACCACAGTTGAGCAATCTCACAGCTAATGTCACAACGACTACTGCCATCATCAATGGTGAACTAGCCAGTGATACAGGAAAGTGGACAGATTATTCGAATGGAGAAGCAGCAGCAATACCTGACCAACAGGCTGATTTTGGTGGAATGTATCGACAAGTCACAGTAGAATATAGTAAAAATAAAGACTTTCCAAAGAATGAAACAAAATCTCAAATCGCTGATCTTTCAGGAGATAAGAATCAAAAATTTACTACGAAGCTAAAAGGACTAGAAGGTGAAGCTACTTATTATGTTCGTGTGAGAGTGGCAGGAGTTCACGGAGAAGAAGCTGTTTTAACGATGACGCCTCTAACTGAATTTCAAACAGTAACGGAAGTCATCAAAGTCGAAGTGCCGATTGAAATGGCTTTTCAGACACAAAATAAAGACATTGGTACAACACAAGAAGGTGAAATCTCCTCTAGTGAATATCAAGTCATAAACAAAGGCAACACGGCAACAAAAATTTCTCTAACGAATCTAAGCAAGGAAAATACGGACGCGAATCAATTATTATTATTGAGTAATTTTGGTGGAAATGTTGGTCAAAATGAACTTGCTTTGCAATTGCTAGTCAATAACAATCAGTCAGATACACTCTTTTTAACGAGTGATCTAGCCAACGCACCCTTATCGATCGGTGTGTTAAATGTCAATGAACAGAAAAGTTTGACGCTTAGAGGAAAGTATTTTAATGCAGCAAAACAAGCAATCTTTCCAACCTATAAAATGACTTTTAAAGTTGAAAGAAATGAAGAATGAGAGGAAATCTATGGATAAAACTAACCAACCAACTGAAGAAAAGAAGAAAAAGAAACGACTGCTGATATTACTATTACTACTTTTACTAGCAGTAGCAGCAGGAGGGGTATACTACTATTATTCAACCAAAACTGAACCTGTTCAAGTCGTTTCAGGAGAGTATTTACCAGAGACAAAAGGTGCTAAGAAGATGAGTGATAAAGAAGTGAAAGAGGCTGAACAAAAAGCCGTGGATGCTAGTAAGTTCAATATGGTCATTAAATCAGAGGCCGTATTTGAAAATGGCAACAGTGAAGGCAGTCTCTACATTCAAAATCCAGTCGAAAACGGTTATCCAATCAATGTTGTGATTCGTTTAGACAGCAATAATGAACAAATTTATTCCTCTGGTGCAATTCAGCCGGGATATGAAATAAACGGAGCCAAACTAGAGAAAACACTTGCTCAAGGAGATCATCCAGCAACAGCTACATTCGAGATTTATGATTCAAAAACCAAGACAAAACGTGGCCAAGTACAAGCTGGAATTACAATTCGTGTCAATAACTAACATCGTTATTTAACAGGTTTTCTGTTAAAAATAAATTACTAACACACAGAGGGAGAAACAATATGAAAACAACTAACTATTTACTTACTGCAATGATACTAGGTTTAAGTGTCTCAGGATTAACGCAACTAGCTTCAGCTGAAACCATTGATGGAGAAAATTCAGCGGACGTTATCATCAATGGAACGATCGGTAAATTAGACAATACAGATCCAAATACGAATATCCCAGAAGGCTCTGATGAATGGATCAATGTTACAGTTGATACTGCAACAGCCTTTCACACTACGACAGCAAGTGCACACAAAAACATTGAGTCTGCTGATTATAGCATTGTGAATAATTCTGGTCGTGGGGTTGCTGTGACATTGAATAAAATGGATGGAACGCCTAAGTATGTTGACACATTGACAATCAATGCCAAAGGAGACGGTTTAGTTGCGGCTCCTGTAGCCACTAACTTAGTTGATAACAATGCGTTAGCTGATTTGACAAGCGCACCTGTTTGGATGCGTTTAGCCAATAAAGATGGACGCTTAAATATTGCTACAGATGCTGCTTCAGCATATGCAAATTCTGCAAAATTCTACTATACAGGTACAACGGTTGCGGATTTGCCAGCAAATGTTGAGCAAGCCACTACGGCAGAAAACTATACGTTGACATTGAAATTCACGTCAATCCAAAAAGATGGTACAACTCTTGGTGTAACGCCATAATTCAATAAAAGGCTGTGATTAACAATGAAACAATTCAGTTGTCACATCATTATGATTATTCTTTTGGTAGGCTGTATCGGTTTTTATCAAGATTTTGCTTATGCCGCTACCACTGAAATAGAGGTAAATGGGCAAATTGGCGGAAATAAAACCAATGTACAACCACCAAAAGAGCAAGAATTAGAAACAAAATTGGCACAACCAAAACAAACACATATAGAACTAAGAAAATTTCCAAATACTGGTAGTCTTATCGAAACAATCACGCCGATTGGCTTCATTGTATTGTTGATTTATTTACTGTTCAACAGATGGAAAGCACATAGAAATAATTATTCATAAGGAATGAGCTTAGAGGTTGGGACAGACAGCGTCTAATCCCGAGAATAAGAAGGAATTCACGAAAATTGCTCTTCAAATTTTTGTGAATTTCAGCTTATTTCCGAAGGGATTGCTTCTGCTTCCACCGTTTATTCGGATAAAAAGAGCCTGAGGCTTTTGTGTCTATCCAAGTGCTACGGTCATTGTATGTGCAAAAAAACGGATCTGTCCGTTACTAAAATAGCTTAAGCGAAAAAATGAAAAGTAAAAAAAGGAATTGACAGCGTTTTCTTGTCATGTTATATTGAGTATAGTTGATGGAATTGTTACTGATTTTTCAGGCATAACCATAATATAGCAAAAATGATAAAGGATTCTTTATCGTGACTGCTATGTTATGGTTTTTCTTATTTTTAGCATGTGATTGAAGAGAAGCGGAACGTTGTCACCATATATTATCTAGCTCTGCGGGCTAGTTTCTATGAAAAAAGATAAAAAAGGCGTGAGACAAGAAGCATCTCAAGCAATTTTTTCTATTTTTCTAAGAGACTGGACGAGCTCTTTTGGCTTTTATAGTAAGGAGGTGGAACATGTATATAAAAAAGCGAATCAATAATAATGTTGTCTTAGCTGTTGATGGGGAGTTAGAAGTTATTGTTGTTGGGAAAGGGTTGGGATTTCAAGCATATCCTAACGATCCTGTTGATCCCACGTTAATCCAGCAAGTGTATCTGCCTACAGAAAAAATAAATGTTAAGCAAATGGCTGTTTTATTAAATGAAGCGAGTTTTGAGGAAATTTTGTTAGTAGAAAAAATAGTAAAGATCGGCGAAGCAAAGCTTGGCAGAGAAATCAATCCAGTTATTTTGTTTAGTTTACTGGATCATTTATTATTCGCATTCAAGCGCCATCAAGAAAAATTAAAAATACGGAGTCCAATTGAGTGGGAAATTAAACAGTTCTATCCAAAAGAAATTGAGGTTGGTCTTCAAGCACTTTCGTTGATTGAAAAAGAACAAGGAATTGTTTTAGAAAAATCAGAAGCAGTGTTTATTGCCATGCACTTTGTAAACTACCAATTCGACCAAGAATCAATGGAAACTACAATGGACTATATGGAAGCGATGGGGGATATTACTCAACTAGTTCGTTATTATTTTCAAGTAGAATTAGATGAGAACTCTATCAATTACCAACGTTTTTTGAATCATCTGCGTTATTATTTGATGCGGTTGAATACACATGAGACCGCAAATTCTCTTGATAATGAAGAAATTGTTTTAACGGTTAAAAAGAAATATCCAAAAGAATTCAAATGTAGTCTAAAAATCAGTAATTATTTGGAAGAAAGATACAAAAAAACGGCAACATTTGATGAACAACTATATTTAACCTTACATTTAGCTCGCTTATTGCATTCATAAATATCAATACGAGGATTCGTTACAGTTAGGCTGGCAAGACCTGTTTGAAAAAGATTATTTTCTAAAGAAAATAGTTTTTTTGAGCAGGTCTTTTTTTTCAACAGACTAACTGCGGGATTTACGTAACCAATAAAAATACTAAATAGAAAAGAGGAGCAAATATGCAGGATTTAGCTGGAAAAATCATTTTGTTGGTTGGTGGAGAAGAAAATAT
Organism: Enterococcus silesiacus; assembly: GCF_001886225.1. NCBI lineage: Bacteria > Bacillati > Bacillota > Bacilli > Lactobacillales > Enterococcaceae > Enterococcus > Enterococcus silesiacus. The sequence continues at coordinate 13,434 of NZ_JXLC01000010.1, forward strand.
CAGCAGCTTAACTCATTGTGTTACGCGATTAAGATTTAATTTGAAAAATGAGTCTAAAGCTCAAACAAAGGATCTTGAAACACTTGATGGAGTCATGGGTATTCAACGACAAGGTGGTCAATATCAAGTGATCATTGGTGGGAAAGTTGGGAAGGTTTATGCCGAGATTATCAAAATTGTCCCTCGTTTAGATGATCATACCAGTCAAGAAGCTCCAAAAGGTGAAAAAGATTCGCTATTAAACCGTTTAATCAATACGCTTTCCGCTATCTTGGTTCCAAGTTTGGCACCGATCATCGGTGGCGGAATGTTGAAAGGTTTCTTATTCATGCTAACGAGCCTAGGCTGGGTGAACCCTGAAAGTGGTACGATGTTTGTGTTGAATATGACTGGTGATGCTATGTTTTATTTTTTCCCATTCTTATTGGCAGTGAGTAGTGCTCGTAGATTTAAGACAAATGAATATATGGCTTTAAGTTTGGCGGGCGTATTGATGTATCCAACTCTGATCAATGCTGCAATAGCTGGAGAATTGACCAATGTTCAGTTTTTAGGTTTTTTACCTGTTCCAATCGTAAATTACAGTAGTTCAATTTTACCGATTATTTTAGCTGTCTGGCTGTTGAGTCATGTGTATCGTTTCTTTGAAAATGTGATACCTAGTATGGTAACAGTGATTTTTACCCCGTTGTTAACGTTGATTTTGATGGTGCCAGTGATGCTAGTGGTTTTGGCTCCAATCGGCTTTTACGTAGGAGAATACATTGCTCAAGGAATTGAAGCACTGATTAAATTTTCTCCGCTAGTATCAGGTTTCGTTATTGGCGCAAGTCGTCCATTGCTTGTATTAATGGGGATGCATCATGCAATTCGGCCAATTACGCAGCAACAAATCGCAACATATGGTTATTCGACAATGGGGCCAATGAATTTTATGAGCACGATGGCTCAAGCAACAGCCGCATTAGCTGTCTACTTTTTGATTTCAAATAAAAAGATGAAGCAAGTGGCTTTGTCTTCCACAGTTTCCGGGTATTTAGGAATTACTGAGCCTGCTTTATATGGTGTTTTAGTAAAATATAAAGCAGCTTTTGTCGGGGCATCTTTAGGTGGTGGAATCGGTGGTGCCGTTGGGGCGGTTTTGGGAGCTAAATCAATGGCGCCGGTAATGCCAAGTATTCTTTCGATTCCAGTTTTTTTAAATGATGCAGCAATAGGATTTATTATTGCCTTGATCGTAACGGTGATTGCTACTTTTGCCATTACCTTTTTACTAGCGAAAAGCGTGATGAAAATGGAGGATAGTCCGGAAAAAAGAAGGAGTTCATTGAATATACCTACTGTAGAAAAGGAACAGGATGTTGTGGTTATCAACGCACCAGTTTCTGGAACTGTTTATCCTATCGGGGATGTTGCTGACCAAACATTCTCAAAAGAATTAGTTGGAAAGGGAATTGCGATTATGCCTGAGACAGATCGAATCGTGTCCCCGGTGGAAGGGGTAGTGACAATTGCTTTTAAGACAAAACACGCTATCGGTTTGACCTCAAAAGAAGGAATTGAAGTTTTGATCCACGTGGGATTAGATACAGTGGCATTGGAAGGGCAGTATTTTGAGTTGTTGTGTAAGCAAGGTCAAGCTGTTCATGTAGGAACGCCATTACTGCAATTTGATCGTGAAAAAATTAGTGAAGCGGGTTATGACATAAGTGTGATTGTGGTTGTGACTAATTCAGATGATTATTTATCTGTTTTAGCAATGGACGATCAAAAACAGGTTCAGGAAGAAGAGACTTTGATTACAATTGTGCCTGGTTTGACACATGATAGAAACGAAGTCAATTTAGTGATGGAATGATTGAAGCAGAATGAAACGAAGAATGAAGTGAATTGATGTTGAAAAGTACAAGGTGAAGCAAAGCGGAACTTTGTTACCGTATATTATCTAGCTCCACGGGCTAGCTCTTCGGGAAAAAGATAAATTACGCTTGAGGCAAAAAGCGCCTCATTCATAATTTTCTATTTTCCAGTCAGAGCTGAACGAGCCCTTTCAGCTTTTAACCATATCTAGCTCCGCGGGCTAGTCTCTATGAAAAAAGATAAAAATGGCGTGAGACAAAAAGCGACTCAATCAATTTTTCCTATTTTTCTACGAGACTGAACGAGCCCGCTGCGCTTTTAAATTTAGGAGGAAGTATTATGAAAGTTATTTTAACGAAGGATTATGATGAATTAAGTAAAGTTGCCGCACAGATGCTGCTTGGGGAAATGTTTCAACGGCATGAACGAGTGAATTTGGCGATCACGGCAGGGACGACGCCGATTGGTATGTATGAAAAGTTAGTTGCTGAAGTGAGAGATAAGGACTATTTTGATAATGTTCATTACTATAATTTTGATGAAATCCCTTATAAATCAGGACGTCGCGAAGGGGTGACAATTGGTGATTTGAGAGAATTATACTTTACACCAGCAGCTATTTCAGATGAACAAATCCACGTGTTAGATGGAGAAAATTATGAAGACCAGGATCGACGGATAGCCGAAGCTGGTGGTCTTGATGCGATTTTACTGGGAATCGGTGCGGATGGTCACTATTGTGGCAATCTACCAAGTACAACAAGTTTTAATGACTTTACAACGAAGGTTGACTGCGATGATGCAATGAAAGAACGAATCGCTCCGCATTTTGAAGATCGTGCTGAAACACCTGATTTTTATGTTACAATGGGACCAAGAAGTGTAATGAATGCTAGACACTTGATTCTTTTTGCGAGTGGTGAAAAGAAAGCCAAAATTATGAAAGCGTTTATTGAAGGCGCAATCACTGATGAAATACCTGCTTCTATTTTGAAAATGCACCCTCATTTAACTGTTATTCTAGATGAAGCAGCAGCGAAACTATTGGACAAGGAGAAATAATTAATGAACAAATCAGTATTTCCTGAAAATTTTTTATGGGGTGGCGCAACAGCAGCTAACCAATATGAAGGTGGCTATCTTTCCGGTGGTAAAGAACTAAGTACGCTGGATGCAATTACAGGTGGCAGCCATACAAGTCCTAGAATGATCACGTACAAAACCAAAGAAGGTAAAATTGAAACTTGTACGAGAGATGCTACTTTACCAGAAGGTGCAGTGGGTTATATCGATCCTGAACAGTATTACCCAAGTCATGTAGCTACCGATTTTTATCATCATTATAAAGAGGACATTGCGTTATTTGCAGAAATGGGTTTTAAGTGTTTCAGACTTTCAATCGCTTGGGCTAGAATCTGCCCCAAAGGAACGACAGAAATCAATGAAGAAGGTTTAGCCTTTTATGATAAGGTTTTTGATGAATTGTTACGTTACGGGATTGAACCGATTGTTACAATTAATCACTTTGACATTCCGATGTATTTAGCCGATGAATTGGATGGATGGTCAAGTCGAAAAGTAATCGATTATTTCTTGTTTTTCTGTGAAACATTATTTAAACGTTATAAAGACAAAGTAAAATATTGGATGACCTTTAATGAAATCAATTTTTTACGTAGCTGGACGCAAATAGGGATCCATCAAAATGATAAACAAGCGAAATATCAAGCCGCCCATCATTTATTTGTAGCAAGTGCTGAGGCAGTTAAATTAGGTCATGAGATCAATCCTGATTTTCAGATTGGCATGATGGTAGCATATATTCCAAGTTATCCGCTGAGCTGTAATCCAGAGGATGTTATGGAGGCGATCCGATTTAATCGTGAGCAAGAATTTTACATCGATGTACAGGTCAAAGGTTATTATCCTGCTCATAAACTAAAAGAATTTGAACGGGAAAATGTTGTAATCAAAAAAGAAGCGGGTGACGATGAAATCATTCAAGCGGGCACGGTTGATTACATTGGATTTAGTTATTATATGTCAACTGTTTCTGCTTCTAATCCGGATGAGGTAAAGTATGTTGGTGGCAATCAAATGCCAGCGGTCAAAAATCCTTATTTACAAGAATCAGCTTGGGGTTGGGCTGTCGATCCTCTAGGTCTACGGATTTCTTTATGTAAATTATATGATCGTTATAATGTTCCCTTATTTGTTGTAGAAAATGGTTTTGGCGCAGTTGATAAGATAGAAGTAGACGGCACCATCCAAGATGACTACCGTATTGATTATTTCAGCAAGCACATTGCTGCAATGAAAGATGCGATCGAGTTAGACGGAGTTGACTTGATTGGTTATACCCCTTGGGGCTGTATTGATGTGGTTTCATCTGGAACAGGTGAAATGAAAAAAAGATATGGTTTTATTTATGTCGATATGGATGACCAAGGGAATGGAACGTTGGCTCGTTCTAGAAAAGAGTCATTTTATTGGTATAAAAAATTGATTGCAGCAAACGGTATAGAAGAATAAACGAGTTAAGACTTATTTCAAAGATAATTTGAAGTAAGTCTTTTTTAATAAAAGTCGCAAAAAGAGCGTAAAATGTTGTAGTGGGAAGGAACAGTGGTATACTGCTAATGAGACGAATTAACTGATTACGGAATTAAGAAGCAGTAATCAGGTGGCTGAAAAAGCTGCAGGAGGAATAATAGATAAGATGAAAAGAGTATCGGTCAAGGAATTAAAAAAGTTAATTGAATTAACAGTCAATGAACCAGTTTCGATCATTGATGTTCGAGAAGTAGAAGAATTTGCTGAAGGACATATTGTGACTGCTAAGAATTATCCATTGTCCACATTACCGGAAGCAATGTCAGAAATCGATCGGGAGCAACCCCATTACGTTATTTGTCAGCACGGTGTTCGATCTGAACACGCGTGTTCTTTTCTTGAGAATTATGGCTATAATGTAATTTCTGTATCAGAAGGTATGTCAGTTTGGGATGGAGAAAGTAAAGTCAATAGTTATAGATAAGAAGAAAGGGTGGTTCTGATGACACCGTTTATTCGAATTTAGGGTGTGAAACAAAAGTGGTTTTTACTTTTGTCTCACACCTTTTTTTAACGAATAAGACATCTTTAAAATAGGATATTGAGCAACACTTATTTTTAGTAAGCAAATAAGTTGTTGATTCACTTACTTTTTGTTAGTATGTAAATGTAGATAAGAAAACAATCGTTATTGGAGGAAAAAATCATGACAACAAAATTATTAATTGCATATTATAGTTCCACAGGGACTGGTACACAAATGGTAACATGGGCTAAAGAAGCAGCCGAAGCAAATGGCGCTGAAGTTCGTTTGAGAAAGGTACACGAATTGGCACCAGACGTGGCGATTGATTCAAATCCAGCTTGGCGTAAAAATGTGGAAGCAAGTGCTGATATTCCAGAAGTTACCAGTGATGATCTGTTATGGGCAGATGCCTATATCTTCTCTTCACCTTCACGTTTTGGTGTAATGGCAAGCCAATTAAAGCAATTTTTTGATTTGCAAGGTGGACTTTGGGCGCAAGGTAAATTAGCGAATAAATTTGTTACGGCTTTCTCTTCAGCTCAAAATCCAAATGGCGGACAAGAACAAGTGATTCAAGGAATCTATACGGTTATGCAACATTGGGGTGCCATTATTGTTCCAGCAGGGTATGTAAACCCATCGACTTTTGCAGCTGGCGGGAATCCTTATGGAACAAGTGCTTCAATCGATGGTGAAGGCAATATGTTGAAAGCTGATGAAGTCAAAGCAGCGATTCAAGATCAAACCAAACGATTGGTTGATGTAGCAAGTAAATATTTGAGTTAATTGAATAACGTCAAAAAAGCCATTAGACGAATAGCTAACGGCTTTTTTGGCGTTTATTTTTGATAGTGACTGCTCACTTAGTTACATCTGCTCCGAACCATTCTTTAGAAATAGCAGCTAGTTTACCAGATTTTCTGAGTTGTTCAAAAGCATTGTTGATTTTTTCTGCTAATTTTTTATCCGATTTCCGTAATCCGACAGCAAACGCCTCACTTTCAAAAGCACCGCTGACAATGGAATAATCTGCTAAATTATCTTCATGTGAAAGATAATAATTTGCATAAACCCGATCGATCAATAATCCGTCGATACGACCAGATTTTAAATCCATAAAGGCCTCATTGAAGCCATCATACAAAATGGCGGTCTGATCGTTTACTAAATTTTTTAAAATCTCAGGCTGTTCTTCAAAACTGTTATAACCAGAGGAACCATTTTGAGCACCTAAAATTTTTCCTTTCATATCTGTAAAGCTGTTGATATTATTCTTTTTTAAAGAAACCACGACTTGCTCATTTTTCATATATTCATCACTAAACAAGACCTTCTCTTCCCGCTCAGCGCTTTTAGAATAGCCATTCCAAATTAAATCAATGGTTTGATTTTGCAGTTCGTTTTCTTTCATCGACCAATCAATGGGTTGAAAATCAACTTTGATTCCATATGAATCAAAGACTGCTCTAGCTAAATCAACATCAAAACCGATGATTTCGCCAGCTTTATTTTGAAAGCCCATCGGTACAAAAGAATCATCTAAGCCGACGATCACTCGTTTTTCAGAATTGATTCGCGACCATTGATCGGTGTCAGTTTTTTTTCTGCCGCAGCCTATAATTGATAAAATAACCAATAAACTAGCGATGGTGAGTATTAGATAGTTTTTTCTCTTCATAGAACGTGTCCTTTCTACTGAACAGGTGACACTGTTAGTAAGTTATCAGCAATATTTTCAGCAAAATTCATATCATGCGTCACCACGATTTGAGTCATACCTTGCGCTTTTAGTGTTAAAATCACTTCTTCGACTTGTTGGCGAAGCTCGGGATCAAGTGCACTAGTTGGTTCATCATAGCCTAATACTTTGGGTTTCATTGCAAGAGCTCGAGCAAGTGCGACTCTTTGTTTTTGACCCCCAGATAATTGATAAGGATAAAGCTTTTCTTTTCCGCCTAAACCAAATTTGGTTAGTAGATCGACAGCTTCTAGTTCACTAGACTCTTTAGATTGCTTCAAAGCCAGGATAGGTGCTAACGTAACGTTATCTAGTACTGAAAGATGCGGAAATAATTGAAAATCTTGAAATACGATTCCTACGACCTGGTCGGCATTATCCATTTCAACAGGATTGAAAGGCACATCATCCATAAGCAGCTCACCAGAATCAATTGTCTCTAGCCCAGCTAAACAACGTAGTAAAGTTGTTTTCCCACCACCAGAAGGCCCTACGATTGTTAAGATCTCACCATCTTTGATTTCTAAATTCAATTGATCGATGATGCGACGACCATCGAAGCTTTTGGTTAAATTTTTTATTAGTAACATAATTTTCCTCCTAAATTTAAAAGCGCAGCGGGCTCGTCCAGCTCTGACAGGAAAATAGGAAATTATGAATGAGGTGCTTTTTGCCTCAAGCATAATTTATCTTTTTCCCGAAGAGCTAGCCCNCCAGCTCTGACAGGAAAATAGGAAATTATGAATGAGGTGCTTTTTGCCTCAAGCATAATTTATCTTTTTCCCGAAGAGCTAGCCCACAAAGCTAGATATGGTTACAAGGTTCCTTTTATTTATAATACTGATAGTGTTTTTCCAATTTTTTTGAAGCCAAAGTCAACACGGCGGTTAACAGTAGATAAATAACGCCCACCAAAACTAATGGCAATAAACTGACATCCCGGCTCATCGCAATTTTTCCGGCTCTCAATAAATCCCCTAAACCAAGTACGTAAATCAACGAAGTATCTTTAACCAAATTAATCACTTCATTACCGATAGAAGGTAACACGACTTTGATTACTTGAGGTAAAATAATCCTTGAGACTGTTTGAAAGCGTGTTAAACGTAAAACTTTAGCCGCTTCATATTGACCTTCTGGAATTGACTGAATCCCGCCCCGGAAAATTTCAGCAAAATAAGCTGCATAATTTAAAATAAAAGCAAACAAAGCTGCATCGTAACGTTCAAAGACGACCCCGATCAAAGGCAAACCGTAAAAAACAAAAATGAGCTGTAATAATAATGGCGTTCCTCGCATTAGCCAAATATAGATATTGATCAGAAAATTCAAAGGTTTAAAATGTGTCTGTAAAGCAAAAGCAACTAAAATCCCAAGTGGAATCGAGCCCAATAGTGTAAAGATAAATACTTTCAATGTCATAAGTGCCCCGTCTAATAAAGCCGGCATGATTTCTAAAATGTAGTTCATATTTTTTCCTCCAGTTTTTTAAATTTTTCCTTTTTTGTAGATAGAAAGCAAAAAAGTCCTCTTGGCAATCTGCCAAGAGGACGAAATAATCGTGGTTCCACCTCAATTTGTTAATACCTCGCAGTATTAACCTCATGAAATCTCTAGTGTGACTAAAGATTCTTTTCTGATAACGGAGAAGGCCGCAGCTTCTTACTTGATTCAGAAGATGACTGAAACAGATGTGTTCATCAAAGGTTTCCAGCTTTTTTTCTCAGCGAATAAAAAAGTCTCTGTCAGGAAATAGTCGGTGATTACTTGTTCTGTTTATGTGTTTTGGTTTTTATTGGAATGGCTGATGGGATTTTTTTAACTGTTAGTTTCTATTTGTTGCGAGATGTAAGACGTTTGGTAATTCACTAGTAAGGAAACTTCTCTCCCGTTGGTCGCCAAGTACTATTCATCATCTACTCTGGCGAAGCCAGTCGTAGCGATGAATAGCAAAAAGTCCTCTGGCAATTAAGCCAAAGGACGTAAAATTCGTGGTTCCACCTTTTTTCGTTATCATCTCACAATGACAACCTCATGAAGTCATAGACTTCAAATGCTATAACGGGCATTCCCGAACTTTTCTACTTTTTGTTCAAAAAGTTAACTCCCAGATGTGGTTCGCTTTATTCTTCTGTCTTTTTTCACCAGCCAAAGACTCTCTTCAAGAAAAAATAAAGGTACTCTTCTGTTCTTTGTTTTTTCTAACTTTACCATCAGTTTTTACCCTTGTCAACAATGAATTGTTTAGAAAATTCAGAAAATACCATTCTTTAAGCATAAAACTTACTGATTCAGCAAAGTTGAGTTAAAATGAAAATAGTTATTTCCTTTTAAAAAGTAAGTAAATTGTGATAGGTAGAAACTATCGCACTGCCCCTTTTAGTACTATCCTTTTGCGTATATATCTGATAAACTATGTACAATTATTGTCGGAAAGTAAAAAGGAGTGGTGGCGATTGAAGCGGCCGATTATTGGCATTGCAGCAAATGAAATCGAGGATGCAGGAGCAAAATTATATCATTTACCAATCAGTTACACTCCTTGCGGGTATGTAAAAGCTGTTCAAAGCGCTGGCGGCTTGCCGTTGGTTTTACCAGTCGGTTCTCCTGAATTGGCAAAAGCATACATTACCCAGATCGATAAATTGATCCTAGCTGGTGGGCAAAATGTCTCACCAACCCTGTATGGCGAAACGATTCAGGTTGAAGAGGCGGAGCTATCTAACGAACGCGATCAATTTGAGCTGACTTTGATTGAAGAAGCAATTGCACAAGGAAAACCAATCTTTGCAGTTTGTCGTGGTCTACAGCTAGTCAATGTAGCTCTTGGCGGAAGTTTGTACCAAGATATCAGCTGCTTGAACCAGCAAAAAATTGCTCACATGCAAGTGCCGGTATCTAGAGAAATTCCAACGCATCAGATTCAAACAGAAGCAGACAGCATTTTACGTGACATATACGGGGAAGCGACGACTGTTAACTCTTTTCATTTTCAAGCAGTAAAGAAATTGGCGAAAGAGTTAAGAGTTACAGCACTCAGTGAAGATGGCATCATTGAAGGGGTAGAAAGCAACGATCCTAGCTTAGTATTTTTAGGTGTCCAGTGGCATCCCGATTTTGCCTATGAGTATTTAGAACAAGAAATGGCTGTTTTTCATTATGTAGTCAAAGAATTATAACTTATTTAGCTTTACAGAACAACTTCCACGGTAATTAGATAACTCACTTGAACGCCAAAAAATGACGGTAAGTTGAGTTTCAAAATTGCTTAGGAAGATAGCGTTCTGTTCAGCTTTAAAAAAGAGGAGGAATTGTATAATGAAGAAAAGATTAGGTGTTTTTGTTTTGGCGGCAAGTCTATTGTTAGCGGCATGTAATAGCAATAGCGAGACAAGTTCAACGAAGGAAAAAGAAGACGGGAACAAAACAGCACAAACCCAGGTCATTAAAGTCGCTTCCGGAGGAGAACTGTCAACACTAGACAGTGCTCACTACACAGATGTTTACAGCTCTGACATGATTGGTCAAGTTGTGGAAGGCCTGTATCGTATGGATAAAAATCATGATCCTGAATTGGCTGTAGCTGCAAGTGAACCTACAGTTAGTGATGATGGATTAGTTTACACATTTAAATTAAAAGAGACAAAATGGAGCAATGGTGATCCAGTCGTAGCGGGTGATTTTGTGTCTGCTTTTAAAAATGTTGTCGATCCAAGCTTTGGCTCAAGCAGCAGCAACCAAATGGATGTGTTCAAAAATGGTCGGAAAATACGCGAAGGACAAGCGAAATTAGATGAGCTCGGTGTGAAAGCGATCGATAATCAAACGCTAGAAATGACGTTAGAATACCCAATTCCTTATTTAGCTCAAGTGTTAGTTGGCACACCATTTATGCCTAAAAACGAAAAACTTGTTAAAGAAAAAGGGGAAGCTTACGGAACTTCAGCAGATAATTTTGTTGGCAATGGTCCGTTTGTGATTTCTGGTTGGGATGGTAACACAGAAAACTGGAAATTAACGAAAAATAAAGATTACTGGGATCAAAAAAATGTCAAACTGGATACAATCGATGTTCAAGTAGTCAAAGAAATCGGTACTGGAACGAACTTGTTTGATGCAGGTGACTTAGATTACACTGTTTTAGCCGATACTTATGCATTACAATATAAAGATTCACCTCAAGCACACTTTACACCTAAGGCTATGGTGGGGTATTTAAGTCCTAATCATAAACGAGAAGTAACGGGTAATGTCAATGTTCGTAAAGCAATTTTACAAGCCATCGACAAAGAAACGTTTGCTAAAGAAATTTTAGGAGATGGTTCAACCGCTATCAATGGTTTTGTACCAAAAGATTTTGCCAAAGATCCAGAAAATGGTGAAGACTTCCGTAAAGAAAATGGTGATTTTCTGCCATATGATTTGAAAGCCGCTCAAAAAAGCTGGGAAACAGCGAAGAAAGAATTAGGCAAAGACGAAATCGAGTTAGAGTTACTTTCAGCTGATTCAGCTTTGGCGAAAAAGACGATTGAATATGTGCAAGGACAATTACAACAAAATCTATCAGGCTTAAAAGTTACCTTAAAATCGGTACCATTACAAAATCGTTTGGACTTACAAACAGCTAGTAATTTTGATTTAGTTTTTGGTACATGGACGCCAGATTATGCTGATCCAATCAATTTCTTAGAATTTTATGATTCTAAGAGTGGGTTGAATACAGCAGGGTACAACAATCCTGAATATGATAAAGGGTTGAATGATGCAAGAATCACATTAGCAAATGAGCCAGAAAAACGTTGGGATAAATTAAAAGAATTAGAAGAAACATTGATTGAAAAAGATGCCGCTGTCTTACCTCTATACCAAGGAGCAATCGGATATCTTAAAGCAGATCGATTAAAAGAACTGCAAGTTTTTCCTTTTGGGAGAACAGTTTCATATCGTTTAGCTTATGTCGATTAATAGTTAAATAAAAGAGCGAGTTGCGTTTTAAGGGAAATTCCCTTAAGTGCAACTCGCTCTTTTTATAGTAAAAATACTGACAAAGTGGATTCATGCAAGAAACTAGAGAACAATCAAGGGAAGAAAAAAACTGGACAGCCCATTTTGACTGTGCGTATCTTTTGTAATTGTTGGAAAATGCGTTTAACATAAAATGTATAGATAAGAGAAAACTTTTGTAATAGTCCGAACAACGTTGGAGGGAAAAACTATGCGAGTAATCAAAGGACTTGTTTCTTTATTGTTAATAGCCGGTATTTTTGGAGTTGTCGGGTTGTATTCACAGATGACGGATTTGGGCGTTGTGAGCACGTTTTTCAACGATTTGCTGTTTCAATCTGATGGGTTGTTTTATTTTTACCAGATTGTTCTTTTTGCTTTATTAGCAATACTGCTGCTGCTGTTTTTGATCATTGTATTCAAACCGATCACCAAAAAGCAAATACATCAAAAAAAAGATACAGGTCAGGTAAATCTGCCGCTCAATACACTAGAAGCTATTGCGAAATCATCAATACATGACATCGTCGATAGTGAGAATGCACAGGTGAAAATAAGACTGACCAAGAGCCAAACAGCAGATGTAGAAGTGACGATTGCAGATGAGCAACAACAACATTTTATAAGCCGAGGAAAACAAATTCAAGAACAGATCCCGCAAGCCTTGCAAAAAATGGCTATGGTCGAGACGCACAAAACAAAAGTTATTTTCAAAAAGAAAAAAGCAGAATCCTCTTTATTGCCAAACAGCAAAAAAGAGTCTCGTGTAGTTTAAAGGAGGAAGTAGGTTGAAAAAATTAAAAACTTTCGCTCCTTATCGCAATCAAATTATCTTTACGATTTTAGCGGTCCTCATTGCGATTCTTTTGATGACAATTGGATTTTGGAAAACAGTTTTACTTGTCGTTTTAACAGGAGCAGGTTATTTTATTGGTAAAACGCAAGATGAAAAACGCTCTATCTCTTCAATTTTAGCTTCTATACAAGCTTTTTTTGAAAGATAAAAATAAATTGAATCAAAATCAGAAAGGTTGAGAAGAAATGGATAACAAAGCAAATGGAAACACAACTGAAGGAACAAATGCAAATGGCATCAAAACTAAATTAACATTTGACGATCAAGTCGTGAAAAAAATTGCTGGTATCGCCGTATCAGAAATCCCTGGTATTTTGGGATTAAGCGGAAATGCAATTACAAACTTGACCGACAAATTTACGAATGGAAACAATCCGACGAAAGGCATCAGTGCAGAAGTTGGAACAAAACAAGTAGCAATCGATTTAGATGTTATCGGGGAGTATGGAAAAAATATTGCCCAAGTATTTGATACAGCAACTAAAAAAGTTGCAGATGAAGTGAAAAATATGACTGGTTTAGATGTTATTGAATTTAACATGAATGTAGATGATGTCATGTCAAAAGAACAATATGCAGAAAAATTTGAAAACAAGAAAAAAGATGATAACGAAAACGAGAAACAACAAGAAAACAGCACACGTACATTACAATAGTCAGTAATTGCATATTACGAGGAGGAAGATTACTATGTTGAGTTTTATTTGGTCATTAATTGTCGGTGGTGTGCTAGGCGCCATTGCCGGAGCAATTTTAGGTAGAGATGTACCAGGCGGTATTATCGGGAATATCATTGTCGGATTTATCGGTAGTTGGGTAGGAACGATGCTATTAGGAAATTTCGGTCCAATTATCGGAGGATTTCCAATTATATCTGCACTGATCGGTGCTGTAATCTGTATTGCTATTTACTCGTTTATTGCGAAAAAAATGGCTTAAAGAGTTGATCTTTTAAATAACGATCAAGGTGCTAAGATAGAGAAGTAGAACGTTAGAAATGAGTAGATCAATCAAGTTACTACACAATAAAACTAGCAAAGATAATTCATTTTTTATTTTTATAAAAAATGAATTATCTTTTTTTGGAAAAAAACTGAATATAAAAAGAGAAAAAAATAGATTGAAGTGCAGTGTGTAGCGCAATATAATGAAAGTTGTTCTCTTTGTAAGATACCCGAATACTCCATTTTACATAGGAATCATTTATAGAATGGTATTTCACTATAGCGATTATCGCGCAGTGACCAAAGAAAGAGTGAATAACGTTAAATTAAAGCAATTTTTTTTGAATAGAACAGTGCGTTTAACAGGAGGAATTACAGTGAGGAAAGTAAAAAAAGTCGTTTGTTTATTGATTATCTTTGTTAGCTGCTCATTAGGTACAGTACTTGCAAAGGCGGAGTCATCAGATGACTACGCGACATCTCGAACTTTTTTACTTGGGTGGCTAGATCAATATCCAAAATGGAAAAATATTGATAAAACAACCATACCAGTAGAAAATAGTTTTTTTATGAGACATACCAGTAATACGAAGGCCATAGACCTAACAGGGGGGGCGAAACTTGAAAAGGACCATGTTGATTTTTCTAGTGTGACCTCCACTGGGAGCGTTAGAATAACAAATGTCGGCTTCTATAATGGGAAGTCTATTGATACTAAGGTGTCTGTAAGCAAGAACAGTAAATCGGAAAAGTTTACCCTTGGTGTGACAGAGAGCAACTTTTTAGATTGGATTTTCAATACGTCTAAAAATGTTACCTCTAACCTTAAGTATGAATTTTTTATTTCTAAAACCAATACACCGATAGCTATCGGACAGTACATGGACTATAAAAATATAGATGAAAATTTAAGTATATATATTGTAAATACTTCATTAGAAAGTGTTGTCTCAAAAACACCAACTTATTTGATATATGATAAAAATAAAAAAGCTGGTCTATATCTTACTGGATCTGAACCTGCGCCAAATCCAAACGATCCAAAATTTGAAGCGGTAGTCTTGTTTCCTAAGAGAGAGTCAATCACCTTGCAAGTAAGTAAACCCTCAACTTATTCATCTGCTGTTGGTTTATATTATAACGGAGCCGCAAAAACAGATATTGAAACAAGCGAATTAGAAGGAATAGAGTCTGAATTGGAAGTTGTTGATTCAAAAAATACAACTGCTGATATAGAATTTGTTCAAACCGTTCCTTATAAGCATAGTGTGAATAACTATTATAAGAATTATGGTGTAACAATTCCACTGGAAAAAGGCCAGTTATCCTATGATTCGATAGAAATTAAGGATATGCAAGATAAGAATGCCTCTAAAAACTTTAATGTTAAAGTGGCAGAGAATGAAATAAAAATAGAAGCTACAGCTCAAGCGCTGAAGCAAGCAAGTTTCTATGATAATATATATAAGTTTAAGGTGAAGTACAAAATTGACTATTCAAAAGAAATAGACCCTTCGAGTTTAGATGAAGTAGGTTATTATAATTTTGAAACAACTGCACAAAGAAATTTGAATGGCGTTGTTTCAAGTGCAACGGCAAAAGAAAAAATCAATTTTAATAGCTCAATAAGTATCAAACATCATTTGGATGGCAAACCAATAGCGGATGTTCCAGATAGCGTGGAGAAAAAATTCCTCACACAAAAAATGAAAATATCAACTAAAATAACCAACCATAAATTAGTTTCCTACACACCAAGTACTATTGATTTAGAAAATCATGTGTTAGAGAAAACAACGGATGAAGTGATCTTAAATTATAAGCACTTGAATGCACCACTATTATCGGTAGCTGCTACAACTCTGACTGTCGATGCTGCGGATAATTTACTTCATCTTAAAGGAAATATTAAATTAGATGAACTAGAGGATTACGGCTATACGTTGCATTTAGCGTACAATAAACAAAATCAGGTAATTGACAAAGGTGCAACAAATAGTGAAGGGAAAAATTTTGAAATAGACGTGAAGATGATAGACGTTGTTACGGGGAAGATGAGTGCTACGCTGTATGTAACGGATGAGTACGGAAATCAATCAAATGTAATTGGCTTATCGATCGAAGTCTTTGGTATTCTACAATTTACCTCTGCACCTATAGAATCAGATTTTGGTACAATCAAAATTCCGAATCAAAAGACATATATCAAACCCAAGGAAATGCAATCCTTTAAAGTAGGCGATTTTAGAGGGCCCAATAAGCAATTTAACTTAACGGTGTCGCTAATTGATAAAACCCAAAATAATCAGCTAAGTACACACTTTTTTTTCAAAAAAAGTGCTGATTCTGAGATGGAAAGATTAGAAAATGGTCAAGCAATTTCTATTTACAGTGGAAAGACGCAAGCAGATAACAGCCAAAAAGAATTCGATATAGATTATGGGAAAGATTCAGGTCTCTTTTTAGAAGTAACCCCTGAAATGAAAATAGGTTCATACGAGGGAAATCTAATCTGGACGCTAGAAGATGTTCCAAAATAAGCAACGTTCGTTAGATAATTAAAGACAAACAAATAAGTTCCTTCAGCCAAGTCGTTAAGAGTAAGCTGGAGGAACTTATTTGTTTGATTAGAGAATACACTATAGCTATTCCAACATTTCAGCTGGCAATAAAATTGTCTCTTTATTGCCATCATCAAAAGCAAAAACTTGCGATGGATAATCTTCAGAATAAGGGAAAGGTAAGTCAACGGCCATTTGAACGTCGCTGATTTCTTGTGAGAAATGAACAGTTACTTTTCCGCCATTATCGATCAAATCAAAATACAGCATATTTGTAAGTGGGATAACGCCTTTTAAATCTAAATCAATAATCAGCCAGATACTGTCGATCAAAGCTGCAGGCAGGCTTTCAACCACACCTAAAGAAGCATAACGACTACGTTCACTATCAAAACTTTCAACCATTTTATTGACCTCCTTTGTTTATCTAATACCAATAGTATACCTTATTTGATTAAAACACGCTTCTGTCATGTTTCATAAAGAAAGCAAGTATATTGCTTAGAATAAGGCTTCTTTTAATTGTTGCAAAAAAGAGGCCGGGCTATAACTCTATGAGTTACATCCCAGCCTCAAGGAATCCGAATAAACGGTGGGAGCAGAAGCAACTCCTTCTTATTTCTCGGAGTTAAACACTTCTGTCCCATCCTCTTTAACTATATATTTAGGCAACCAGTTATTCTGGTTTTTCACCGATTACTGTAGGTTCAGCTGCTTCTTCTGAGCTTTCTTCAGTCGCTGCTTTGGCTTCTGTAATTGCCAAGATTTGTTCTTCACCATCAGTAATGATGTCATAATCTTTATCTTTTGGTAAATCAGCGACAGTGATTGCGTCACCGATTGCAAGTTTAGTAATATCAACTTCTACACGTTCTGGTAATTTATCTGGTGTAGCTGAAACTAAAACGTTGTATAAGTTTTGTGTTAGTTCACCACCGGCTTTCACACCTTCGGATTCACCAACAAGAACGATTTCAGCTTCCACTTCAGTTGTTTCCTTCATGTTTACAGCTAAAAACTCAACGTGTTTCATTTGACTTGTAAACGTGTCCAACTGTGCTTTAAACAGCAACGTATTGATTTTTTTACCACCAATAGTCATTGTGATTACAGCATTGGCACCATTATCTCGTAAAATTTTAGTTAACTCTTTTTGATCAACTGAAATAGGTGTACTTTCAATTTCATACCCATAAACGACGGCGGGAACTTGACCTGTGTGACGTAGTTGATTTCTTAGGGAACGTGGACGGACAGCTCTTTCTTTAACTTCTAATGATACTGACATAACCAAAATCCTCCTTAAATTTAAAGCTAAACGAGTTCGCTTAGTCGAAAGACTGCTCGTGTAGCTTGATAAATCAAAATGAATGTATATTTGGTCATCTGCAAAAAGCAAAATAATGTAAAAAAGGAGTTTCACTGCTACTTCGTATAAAAGCTGTAACTTAGCTAAAGTTCTCCTGTTCGTTTGTGAAACGAACAAGCAGCTCCTACAAAAAAGGACAGCAAAGACAAAAAATCCCGAATAATTGTGCACAATTATCCAGGGGAAAATTCTATATGATATCTTATTCTCTCCCAGGTCATTACGCTGTTTTTGAGAAACCTTATTCACTTTCTATATCAACCATAACGCGAATTCAAAGTTAAGTCAAGGGAAGTGAAGTCTTTTAATTTTTACTTAAAGGTTACTCTAGCAAAATATCGGTGCATTTATTATCTTGATTGCTTTTCATTCGGTAGAATTTATACTAAACTAGTAATTGAAAAGAGGAAAAGAAATGCGTTTAGATAAATTATTGGAACAAGAAAAAATCGGCTCTAGAAGAAAAGTCAAAGCCTTAATCCGCAGTAAACAAGTGACAGTTGATGGACAGATCATTATGAGTGAGAGCTTAAATGTAGACGCAGCGTTACAAGATATTTTTGTTGGTGATAAAAAAATTCAGCAAACCACACATGTGTATTACATGCTGAATAAGCCTAATGGTGTTGTGACTGCCGTCAAAGATGCCCAGCACCAAACAGTGATCGATTTAATCAGTGTCAATGATCAAAGAGTAGGCTTATATCCTGTCGGTCGGTTGGACCGTGATACAGAAGGGTTGTTGCTGTTAACAGATAATGGTCAGTTAGGGTACCAATTACTATTACCGCATAAAAAAGTCTCAAAGCGCTATGAAGTCATTGTGAATGAACCGTTGACGTTGCTTGATTGTAAAGCATTCTCTGAAGGGATCGTTTTTTTAGACGGAAAAAAATGTAAGCCGGCAGAGCTGGTGATTCTATCATCAGAGAAAAATCAGAGTCGTGCCTATTTGGATATCACTGAAGGGAAATTTCATCAGGTCAAAAAAATGTTTTTAGCTGTAGGTAAAAAAGTGATGTACTTAAAACGTTTATCGATGGGTCCGATCCAGCTAGATCCAACACTTAGTTTAGGAGCATACCGTCCTTTAAACCAGGCAGAATTACAGGCATTATTGCCTTATTTTACTATCCATAAAAAAGAAAAGAGCGTGGAACATGAAATTTAAAACGTTATTATTTGATGTCGACGATACATTATTAGATTTTCAATTAACAGAAAAAAAAGCCTTACAAGCACTTTTTCAAGAAGAAGAGCTAACTCTGACTGATGAAATAGAAGCAACTTATAAAAAAATCAACATTCAGTTGTGGCGTGAATTTGAGCAAGGAAAAACAGATAAAAAGACCGTGACCGATACTCGTTTTAGTCTGTTATTTGCTCAATTGAATAAAAATGTTGATGGGAAAAAAATGGGTGAGCAATATCGCTATCATTTAAGTCAAGGTCATGATTTATTAGGGAACAGTAAAGAAATTATCGAACGACTTCAACCGGATTATGACTTATATATTGTGACAAATGGTGTCGCTAAAACGCAATATCAGCGGTTAAATGATTCAAAAATGACCACGTTTTTCAACGACATTTTTGTTTCAGAAGAAGTAGGTTATCAAAAGCCGATGAAGGAATACTTTGATTATGTTTTTGAACGAATTCCTAGCTTTGATCGAGAAAAAACATTGATCATTGGAGATTCACTTGCTTCTGATATCAAAGGCGGTAACGTAGCGAATATTGAGACTCTTTGGTTGAATCCATCAAAACAACCAGCGACGCTTGATATTCAGCCTACTTATGAAATCAGTCGTTTAGATGAAATTTTTAATGTATTAGCACCATGAAAAACAGCGATTACGAGTTTTGAACAACTCTCGTGGTCGCTGTTTTATGCTTATATATCGATGCTTAATCGAACCATATCTTTCAATACAAGCTTATTTTCGACAATTTCGTCTTGATAATGACGAAGGAAAAAGTCACGATCGATGCTTGTCATACGAAATCCACATTTTTGATAAAGATATAACTGCCCCAAACTAGTGCTACCGGTGCCGATTTCTACTGTTTTATAAGAATGATTTGTGGCGTAAGCTAAGGCAAACTGAATCAGTTTTTCACCAAGACCTTGTCCTTGGTAACTTTCAGATACAGCGATATTGACGATTTCCAGTGTTTCTGGTCTCGTAGGAAGTAAGACTAAAATACCTGCTACAGTGTTATTAAAAATAAGTTCAAAACACAAGCCGCGTTTTATGTAATCGTCTACTAACTGTTTATTCGGATCAGCTGATAATAATAAGTCATAGTGAGGTGCTTGAAGGGGCTGAATTACTCTAATTGTCATCCTACTTTTTCCTTTCTGATAAACCTATCTAATAAACGAAGAAGTTTAAAAAATAAATAGATAAAATTGTAGCTTTCTGGCTCTTTTCTATTATAATAGAAAAAGGATATTATGACTATTACAGATAAGAGAGAGGTTTCGTTGAATGAAAAATACTCAACCAATCGTGATTGGTGTTACTGGCGGTTCAGGCAGTGGGAAAACTAGTGTCAGTCGGGCGATTTTCAATCATTTCCCAAATCATTCGATCATGATGTTGGAGCAAGATTCTTATTATAAAGACCAAAGTCATCTGAGCTTTGAAGAAAGATTAGCGACAAATTATGATCATCCATTCGCTTTTGATACGGATTTATTGATCGATCATTTAAAACAATTAATCAATTATGAGTCAATTGAAAAACCAGTATATGATTATGTTGCGCATACGCGGAGTTCGGACATTATTATCCAAGAACCAAAAGAAGTGATTATTTTAGAAGGGATTCTGATTTTGGAAGATATCCGTTTAAGAGAGTTGATGGATATTAAATTATATGTGGATACGGATGACGATATCCGTATCATCCGCAGAATCAAACGGGATATGGAAGAGCGTGGAAGAACCTTAGACTCTGTTATTGAACAGTATTTGACTGTGGTCAAACCGATGTACCATCAATTCATCGAACCAACGAAACGTTACGCAGATGTGATTGTTCCAGAAGGTGGAGAAAATCATGTCGCAATTGACTTGATCACGACAAAAGTAGCCAGTATTTTAAAATAAGTTGACAGTATTTAAAACCAAAAAATCAGTAATTGTATTTGAATTTATCAAGTATAATTACTGGTTTTTTTGTTATTTTATATCTGTTTAAAAAATGAATCATAGACAAAGCATTCTTAGATATAGTATCTTATGAGATAACTATTGAGCACAGATCAGTTTTTTGAAGGGAACGGAATAGATGAGAATTTTAATTATTGAAGACAATCGTGAATTAGCGCTATCTGTACAAAAAGGATTAGAACGGGAAAAATTTTCGGTAGACCTAGCATTTTCCGGTGTGACTGGCGAAGAGAAAGCCTATGTAAATACATATGACGCAATTTTATTAGACTTGAACTTACCTGATAAAGATGGGCTATCGATCCTAAACTTTTTAAGAGAATCGGATATAGATAGTCCAATTATTATTATTACAGCTAGAGATGAGATTGAAGAGCGGGCAAAAGGGCTTGATTTTGGAGCAGATGATTATTTAGTCAAGCCGTTTGAATTATTAGAATTGGTTGCTCGTATTCGAGCAGTTGTTCGACGTTTCCATGGTCGAACTTCGCCACATATCAAGATTGGTTCGTTAATGATCGATCCGGTGAAACGCTCTGTTCGTTATGAAAATTCTGAAGTAGTGTTAAAGCCGAAAGAATTTGATATTTTACTGTGTATTGCCCAAAAATATCCAGCAGTGATTTCCACCGAAGAAATAGCTGAACATGTGTATGATGAGAACTTTGATCCATTTTCTTCTGTGCTACGGGTCCATCTTGCACGTTTAAAAAAACAGCTTGCCAAAGCCTCTGGAAAAGACTTACTAAAAACGATTCGAGCGAAAGGATATCAATTATGCGAGTAAATTTAAAAATCAGTTTAACCGTTTTAACCTTTGCCTTTTTTGTTATTTTGATTATCAGTGGTGGTTTTTTTGCAGTCAAAAGTAACTGGCGTTCACTAAATATAGGCCAGTCGATCGGTTCTGCTGTGTACGTGGTGAATGATGCCAATGAAACCATTGCTCAACCTACTGCAACAGTTGAGCTTAAGGCCTCTGAACTGGTTAGTACACAAGCGCTGGATGATATTTATTTAAATAGCTTATTAAAGTATTTACCGATGATTATTTTAGTGGTTTGTTCAGCTATTTTAATTTTGACTATGACTTTGTGGGTTGTTTTACGGCGGATTTATACCAAGCAAATGGTTTCGATCATTCATGATTTACAGTTTTTAGAAAAATTTTCAGAAGAAAAAGTCGAAGATAAGTCAGTTGCCAAAGCATTTAAGCAATTAAAAGATAAATTCGATGGGAATCTAAGCGATTATAAAAGGCTTAGCAGCTATCTGACACATGAACAAAAAAATGCCATTGCCATTTTAAGAGCTAATTTAGAATTGAAGCAAAATGAAACGAGTAATCTACATATTTTGGATCGGTTAACGGATAGTATTGATGATATTTTGACACTTTCAAATAGCACGGAAGAAGCGATGAGTGAGTCTGTCGATGTTTCTTTGATCTGTGCTGAGGTTTGCGATACCTACCGTAAAAGTTATCCTAATTTGATCTTTTCTTTTGATGAGGTTGATTCAACGCTGATTTTAGGAAAGAACCGCTGGATTTATCGAGCTGTCTCAAATTTAGTGGACAATGCCATCAAATATGGCGAAAGCAAACCGATTGAAGTTTCCGTCAATAATCAAAAAGGCAGTGTGATCGTTGAGATCAAAGACCATGGCAAAGGAATCGATCAGGCAGTTCATGCCGCTATTTTTAATCATAATTATCGAATCAATGGGTTAAAACAAGATGGTTATGGTATCGGTTTGTCAGTGGTTTCTCATGTATGTGACTTGTGTAAGGGATTTGTTTATGTTGAAAGTACAAAGAATCAAGGATCGACTTTTTATCTATCATTTCCACAAATTGCTGAAAGTTAACATTCAGTTAACAATTGATTTGGTATTGTAGGAGCAGGAAAGGAGGAGAGTAAGAACATGTTCGTCTTTAAACATGCTTTCTTAAATCTTAGAAGACACACTTGGAATTATGTACTAGTCGGCATTATTTTATTCTTTTTGATGTTAAGTTCAATGGTGACAAACACCATATACACATCTACTAAATTATTTGTAAAAAATTACAGTAAGCAGTTTACGACGCTAGTCACGATTCTTGAACCAGATTTAAGTAATTTAACGCATGAAGAAAAACTAACAAAAGAACAATATCTCAAATTTGGAGAATCAACGTATGTAAATAACACGCGAATGACAGCAAGTGTTCCAGTATCGCTTGAATCATTAAAAACAATTACCGCTGTAAGCCCTTTTCAATTTCAAAAAGTAGAGGGCGACGAGCTAAAGCGAAGTTCTTATCAATCAATAGCTAATTGGCTTGGAGCAGGAGCGGCAGATCTTGCAAAAGAGCTCGCAGAAAGCGGCATGGAAATCAGTGCAGGAAATGCTGATCTAAAAAGAAATGACTGTTTGATCAGTGAAGAGTTAGCTCAGATGAACCAGCTTAAGATAGGCGATTCGATTCAAGTAGCGGCAATAGGAAGTGACCAAGCGGAGAAACAAAGATTGGTCATTGCTGGAATGTATCGCTCACAGAAAAAGACCCAATCAAATGGAGCCAGTGAATTGGTGAAGATTCAGGAAAATGATATTTTTACGAACTGGGAAACGGTCTATGCAATAAAAACATTTGATCGTTTTGGATACAATAATGTGGCATATGAATTAAAAAACGCAGATGATTTTGATGCGTTTTTTAAAGAAATTCAAGCTAAAGGTCTGCCTAGTAAGTATCAGGTTATAACCAATGAAACAAATCTGCAGATGCTTTTAAGCCCAGTTAACGGACTAGGAACATTGGCTGGAACGATTTTATTAGGCTTATTGCTATTCGGCAGCTTTAGTTTGGCATTATTTTCGATTCGTGCATTTAAACAAAAGCAAACAGAAATTTGTGTGATGCGTAATATAGGAATCACCCAAAAGCAGTTGATCAATAGCCGATTGATCGAATTAGTAGGGGTTACAATGTTTAGTTTTAGTTTGGCATTCTTGAGCGCACAATGGATCGTACAACCGATCGCTGATTGGCAATTGAAAAATCAAAAACTGCTAATGGGCAATGTCGACCAGTTGTTTAGTGTGATGGGCAACAGTAAAAATGAAGCTATCATATCGATTCCTATGATGATCAACGATAATTCTCTTCTCATGCTGATTGGCATAGCTTGTTTATTTTTGATGACGATCATTTCCATCGAAGGGTATAAGATTTTCAAATTTGAACCGATTGAGTTTTTGTTAGAAAGGAACAGAAGTGAACAATGATTCTCTCTCTTAAAAATATAGTATATACGCATAAAAAAAACAAAGTGACTGTGTTGGATGATGTAACGGTTGATTTTTCACCGGGAAAGGTTTACGGCATTTTAGGAAAAAGCGGAGTAGGAAAAACGACATTACTTGCGCTGATTGCAGGAATGGACACCGTTGATTCAGGTGCGATTTTTTTTAAAAATCAAAATCTTGAGAACATTAATCGAGACAAGTATCGCCAGCAGGAAATAGGGACCGTTTTTCAACAGTACAATGTACTCCCGAATGAAACGGCTATGACAACCCTTAAATTGTGTACACTCAATTCCTGTACACAAGGAATTGATCGTTTGTATGAAGCATTAAAAAAAGTCGGGATCAATCAAAAAATGGCAAACCAAAAAATCAAAAAATTATCTGTTGCTAATCAACAACGTGTTTATTTGGCCAAAGCAATCATCAATAATCCTGAGCTTATCTTGATGGATGATCCTGTCGAGTCATTAAATGAATTGTCATTAAAAATGGTCATGGAGTACATACGTATATACGCAAAAAATGAAAACAAGTGTATCATCATTTGTTCGCAATCAAAAGCAATTGCAGAGCATGTTGATGAGTTGTGGGGATTGAATGGTGGGAAACTATCATTTATCAAAGACAATATAGAAAAAGGGAAACTTTAGAGCATATCAAGGTTGTTGTAGGCTTGATGGATAGCTACTTGAGTGATTTCTACATTGTTTGTAAGTAGGAAGGAAGAGTATATGAACTATTGGAATCGAGCATTGTGCAGTGTGACAAGGAGAAAAGGAAAATCAATTATTTTATTTGCAGTTATTTTTATCTTAGGTAATGTGATTGCAGGATCAATCGCGATTCAGCAATCGACTGCAAATGTTGAAAAGAAAATCAAACATGATCTAGGTGCCACGGTAAGTGCTGAATTGGATTATCAAAAAATGATGGATGAAGGTCAATCTTTTTCACCCTCAGCGTTAAAAGTAGAAGATGTTAAAAAAATGGGTGAGTCCTCGTATGTTAAAGAATTTGACTATAATGTCAAAACCAATCTTTTTGTGAAAAAAATTAAAACGTATGAAATGGAAAATGCTGCGACGATGGGCGGTATGCCAAAAACGTTGAGTCTTAAAGGGAACAATTTGCTTGAACCATTGGATTTTAAGGATAAAAAAGTCAATCTAGTTGAAGGTCGAACATTTAAACAAGATGAAATCAACAATGGTAAAGACGTTGCGATCATTTCAAAAAAACTAGCTGAAGCAAACGGCTTTAACGTAGGAGACAAAGTTGTTTTAGATAGTTCTGTCATGGATTTTAAACAAGATGGCTCGATGGAAGAGTTAGCAAGTCAAGATCACCCAGTAGAGATCATCGGCATATTTGAACCGACAAGTATTGAAAAGAAAAAATCGGATGGCAAAGATCAAAAAGGAATCGAAGAGCAGTTTATGGAAACCGAACAATTCAATACGGTCTATATGCCAAATGATGCAGTAATGAATATCAATAAAGTCGAATTTGAAAAAGGTAAAGCGCTATTACCAGATCGTTATAAAAAAGCAGATGGTACAGATTCAACTGTAGAAGATATGAATCAAATCACCCCTGTCTATGTGCTTAAAACGCCAGAAGATGTGGAGGCATTCAAAGAAGAAGCAAAAGCTATGATCCCAGAAGGGTATAAGTTAACTGCATCGACGGATCAGTATGATCAAGTTGGTGGTACCTTCAAAAAAATGTCACAAATTTCTGGTTATGTCGTGCTTTTAGCGATTGGCGCCACCCTATTGATTATTTCATTAGTGGTCATTCTCTTCTTACGTGATCGTAAACATGAATTAGGAATTTATTTATCATTAGGTGAAACAAGAGCCAAAGTTATGCAACAGATTCTGATAGAATTGTTACTGATTAGTCTAGTTGCGATGTGTCTGTCTTTAGTTACAGGAAATATTCTTGGAAAAATGGTTTCAGAATCCTTGATTGCCAGTGATGCCTTCTCACAAACAGGAGATACCGCAGGTAATGGTGGTGCAATGATGATCGGAGGTAGTGGTGCCAATATGCCGACCTTAACAACAGAGGATGTATCTAGTGCGTATGAAGTGAAATTCTCAATTAGCTACATCGTGACATTCTTGATTGCAGGATTAAGTACAGTTTTATTATCAGCGATTTTACCTTTGACCTATGTCTTACGGTTGAATCCAAAGAAAATCATGATGTAGGAGGGAACCAATATGACAATTTTACAAACCAAAAATGTGAGCTATTTTTATCAAGACGGCGACAGACGTCGAATGATCTTGCAAGATACGTCGATCAATTTTGAACAAGGACAATTTTACACGATTTTAGGCCAATCTGGTTCAGGAAAAACAACCTTTCTTTCGTTGATCAGTGCCTTGGACGAACCAAAATCTGGCGAAGTGTTGTACAAAGGGCAAAATATCAAAACGATTGGGTTGGAGAAGTATCGGAGAGATGATATCAGTATTATTTTTCAAAGCTACAATTTAGTTCCGTATTTAACAGCATTAGAAAATGTTCTAGTAGCGATGTCGATCACAGATAACGATATGCCTAAAGATAACCGTGAAGTAGCGTATAATTTGTTGGATTATATTGGCATCAATAAAGCGAAGGCGGACCGTTTAGTGGGCCAATTATCTGGTGGTGAGCAACAACGTGTGGCAATTGCTAGAGCCTTAGCAACGAATGTCGATATCATACTAGCAGATGAGCCAACAGGAAATTTAGATGAGGGCATGGAACAAGAAATCGTTGATATCTTTAAAGATTTAGCTGAAACGCATAATAAATGTGTGATCGTTGTGACGCACTCGAATGAAATAGCCAAACAGTCAGATAAAACGTATTTTCTTAAGCAAGGTGAGTTGATGTTGAATGAGTGATTTTTTATCTAATTTCAATAAATCAAATTATGATAATACAAAAGAAAAAAAGTTACGGGAAGACTCTGAAAAAGAGCCCTCAATAAAACAGGAACCAAAAACAGTAGCTTTAACAGAATCTTTTACTGAAAAAATAAGTGAAGCTCCGACAAAAATGGGCCCATTCAATGCAGAAACAGAAAAAAATGAACGTTCGACCTCATTTGCTATCGAACAAGAAACAACTCAACAAACGCTTAGAAACCAGCCAGATGATGACACAGAAATAGATCCTACCTATCATAAGAAAAGAAAAAAGAAATTTTTGCTGATAGGTCTGGGGGCGTTTATTACACTCTGTATTCTTTATTTTGGTTATTATCAAATGACACATGTTGAGCTCCCAGATTTTACAGGAAAAGAGTTGGCGGAAGCACGAGCATGGGCAACGGAGAACAAATTGAAATTAAAAGTTGATTCAAGCTATAGTAAAGAGGTTGAAGTCAATAAAGTAATTTCTCAAAAATCAAAAAAAGGGAGTAAAATCAAAAAAGGAAGCGAATTGACGATTCAATCAAGCTTAGGTGCTGATCCAGAAGAGAAGTTGACGTTGCCAGATTTTATGACAATGAAAAAATCAGAAGCTGAAAAATGGATCAAAGACAATCAAGCTGAGAATGTCTCGCTCATTGATGAATACAGTGATACCTTAGAAAAAGGCAAGCCAGTTCGCTTTGAAATTGTCAATAAAGAAGTCACTAAAGATACTTACAAGCGCAAAGACAAAGCCAATATGTATTATTCTAAAGGCAAAGAGACATTTGAAAAAAATATTTCCGTTCCTGATTTTACAAAAAAAATGAAGGCAGAGGTTGAAAGCTGGGCCAAAACAAATGACATCAAAGTGACCTATGAAGAAGCCAGCTCAGCAGAAATACCAGCAGAAAGTATTATTTCACAAAGTATTGCCAAAGATCAAAAAGTTGCCAAAAAGGATAGTTTAACGGTAACCGTATCTCTCGGTAAAGGCTTTATCGTACCGAACTTTGCAGACTATACCCAAGAAGAAGCTGGAACAGCGGTAGAAGGACTGAACCTTCAGGCTAAAAGTGTCTTTACGAATAGTGTTCCATACGGTCAATTAATCTCTCAAAGTGTTGAAGCAGGAACTCAGTTAACAAGTAAGGATGACTTGAAAGTCAAAATCTACTATTCAGCAGGTCAACCTTACCTTAAAGATTTAAGAGGAAATACTCTAGAAGGTGATTTGCAAAAACAATTCTATGATGAATTTCAATCAAAAGGTGCAAATATTCAATATACTGTCAGGTATGTTGACTCGGCAGAACCTAAAGGGACAGTTGTAAGAATGAGTGCATATAATTTATATGTACCATTAGAATATACAGTAGCTTTAGATATTAGCTTAGGAAATTTAGAGGGAGCGTCAAATCAACCACCTAAATCTTCTAAAAATGATTCTGGAAAGGAACAAGACTCAAAAGAAATGCCGAGCTAACATATAAATATCACTATAAAGAACGAAATCAGGTGTTGTTTTAACCTGGTTTTGTTTTTTTATTGCAAAGCAAGCGCTCATTGTAAAATAAAAATTCAATGAGAAGGGTTTTTCTGTTTTAGTTAGTAGCAAAGGAGAGCAGTTTTTTTAATCAATTTATTTAAATATAAATTTTATTTTTGTCAAGAATAAACAAATAGAACGCTTGTTTTTGAGGGGGCATATTTTCTGTGTAACTAAAGATATAAAGGGGTTTGCTTTGTATTTAGGTGGTTTTTTATTGTTTATATTTGTAATTATAGTATTTTGTTGTATTTTTAAGGTTTTAAAAAACGAAACAATATTTATTGTTTATGTTTTTTCGATAAAATATATTACGCTTGTTTTCTCATGAAATCTTCCTTTTTACAGAGATTATCAAAGTTTTCAGGGGTTGGTATAAAATATTGAAAAATTTTATTATAAAAGCATGATATAATTTACACAGAAGAAGTTTTTGTTAGATTAGAGGTGATAAACTATTATGATGCGAAGGGGAGAAATCTTTTATGCGAACCTCTCGCCTGTTGTTGGTTCAGAACAAGGAGGGATTAGGCCAGTATTGATTATTCAAAATAACAAGGGAAACTTATTTAGTCCAACGTTGATCGTTGCACCAATCACTAGAAATGTGAATAAAAAAATGCAGCCGACACAGGTCAAGGTGGATATACCTCATGACGATCGAATGACACCGTCGTTGGTATTACTGGAACAGATCCGAACACTGGATAAAGAACGAATTCTTCACAAAATTTGTCAGTTACATGAAGACGATATGGTGAAGGTCAATCAAGCACTGAAAATAAGTATTGGTATTCGTTAAATGAGGAGTAGTACATAGGTAAAGATATACATAAATATTCGTAAGCAAAGGATTGAAAAAATTAGGGTAGCCGTAAGGCCGAACGATTCGCGAATATGCTTTTTGGATAATCAAAATGGACTAGATAGGCTGAGATGAGGGTGTTTTTTACCTTTTGTCTTAGCCTATTTCAACTTGAAAAATTATGATGAATGAGAAAGGCCATTAAACGACTTGAATCATCTGCAGTGTTTTTAGTTAAATATCATAGAATTTATAGTAAGGAAGTTTTTTGAAGTTTTTGAAATTTATCGTTATAGTATAAAGAAAGGAGTCGATACGGATGAAGAAAATTCGGTATGGCATTTTAAGTACTGCGCAAATTGTTCCTCGCTTTGTGGCCGGAATTAAACAAAGTAAAGTAGGAGAGGCTACAGCGATTGCTTCACGAAGTTTGGATAAGGGGGAACAGCTGGCAAATGTTTTGGGGATTCCTAAAGCGTATGGCAGTTATGAGGAGTTGTGTAAGGACGAAGAAATAGACATTGTCTATGTGGCTACCTATAACAAAGGGCACTATGAAGCAGCCAAACTGGCTTTGACACATCAGAAACATGTGTTAGTCGAAAAGCCTTTTACGCTAGAAACGGCCCAAGCAGAAGAACTTTTTGCATTAGCTGAAAAAAATGGTTGTTTCTTAATGGAAGCCCAAAAAGCTGTTTTTTTACCGATCAGTAGACAAATAAAACAGGTGATCCAGCAAAATAAAATCGGTGAAGTTCGTTGGATGCAGTCAATAACTTCCTATCCAAGTGTAGACCATATCAGTTGGTTTCATTCACTAGAAGCAGGCGGTGGCGCGTTACATGGCTCAGGCAGTTATCCGCTTCAGTACATGCAATTTATGCTGGATTATTCCATTGAAGAGTACAGCGGCAGTGTAACGAGAAACAAGGGGGCAACCGATGATCAAGTAACTTTGGCTTTAAAATTTCAAAATCAGGTATTGGGAAATATTTTTATTTCGGTAAAAGTAGATATTCCAAGTAAAATGACGATTTATGGTGAAAAAGGACGGATCGAAATTCCTTATTTTTGGAAAGCTGAGCAGGCGGTTGTTTATTATGAAGATGGCAGCCAAGAAAACTTGCTGGGTGCGTTTGAAAGTGAGTTTGTCTTTGAAGTGGACCATGTGAACGATTGCATCCAAAACCAGTTACTTGAAAGTCCGATCATGACAAAACAGATGACGATAGATACTGTCCGATTAGTAGAACGGCTTTATACAAAGTGGCTTAAAGAAGATAAAATATAGAAGCCAGTTGCAATCATAGACTATCTGTGTTAAAGTAATTCTCATGCGACGAGTTGACTTAATCAGACAGCTTAGGCTGTTCCGTTTTGACGGCTAGTGATTAACTAAACAACAGAGGCACATATGTTAAATCATACCTACCGGATGTAGGCGTGTCGGATAAATATTTTTGTGGAGAAGATGTTATCTATTTATTTTTATAAATACTGTGGCAAAAAAGAAGACTTCGGTCTTCTTTTTTGCTGTGAAACACTATGAACGAGGAACGAAGAGAATAGATGTTGAACAGTACAAGGTGAAGCGAAGCGGAACGTTGTCACCAGTGTTCCGAAACACTATGAATGTGGAACGAAGAGACGAAGAGAGTAGATGCATTCTCGCCAAGTGCTCGTCGCAGGAAAACAATGTTGAACAGTACAAGGTGAAGCGAAGCGGAACGTTGTCACCAATGTTTCGAAACACAAGGAACGAGGAACAAAGAGACGAAGCGAATAGATGCATTCTCGCTCAAGCGCTTATCTTGGGGAAATGTTGTATTTTTTGCTATAAAAGCAGCTAGTGCAAAAACTATTCAATCATGGATAAATGTTGTTGCACTAAAAGAAACACCTCGAAAGCTAGTATTTCGCTATATATAGTCTGGGTGAAACACTATAAAATAACGAATAAAGAAATTTAAATAGGCAAATAAAAATAGTATACTAAGAAAGTTGCACTTGTGTAAGTGCAACTTTTTTGTGTTGTTAAGCAATAAAAATCAAGCTATAGTTCAAGTGTAAGGGAAAGAAAGTTGGTGAATTTATGTCACTGCACTTATCAAAACGAGAAATAAAAATCTTGTTATTGCTTTTAGATTTAGAAGAAAGTGTTACTACAAAAGAATTGGCAGAAACGTTTCAAGTTAGTGTAAGAACGATCAAATATGATTTGGAGAATATTCGTGATTGGTTTAAAGAACAGAACGTTTTGCTGCAAACACGCCGCAATAAAGGCATTTGGTTGGAACTACCTGATTCAGAACGATTAACCTTAAAAAATGAAATTATCGAGGTGGAACGCTTTGAAACCTATCCTGATCAGGAGTTGCGAGTAAATCAATTGATTTTTCGTTTGTTGTTGGCATCTAATTATTTAACTTCTCAAGAGTTGGCAGATGAAATCCAAGTGAGCAGAAATACGATCGTCAGTGATTTAGATCGTGTACAAGAGCTGATTCAGGCATATGGTCTTGTACTGAATAGACAAAGCCGGCAAGGGTTTTCAATCATAGGGGAAGAAAGTAAGATTCGCTTATTGATGGAATATATCACGCAAAAAGAAATAACAGAGTATGACATTTATCAAATTATGAGCTATTTTGTTCAATCTGGTCAGCAGAAAAAAATGCAGGAAGTTCATGTTGGCGTCAATACAATCTTTCAAAAAATTTATCAGGTTGCGCTAAAAGAAATGACTAGCCTGTTAGATCCGTCCTTGTTTGACCAATTTAATTACGCAGAAATTTTGTCGATCACCTTACGAGTTGCAATCGCAACTGCTAGAATGCAGCTCCACCATACTGTTGGCGGCTATAAAATGTTGACGAATCAAAATGTATTGCGGCAAAAACAAGAATTACCGTTTCTATTAATGAAAAAAGTTTTCGATCATTATGAGTTGCCGCTTTTAGCTGATGAGTATTTCTATATTTATAGTGATGTGTTTGTAGCTAATAATCAACAGGACATTGTTGGTTTGACTGAAGAGCTGATCAAGGATGTATCAGAAGAAATCAAGTTTCCTTTTTACCGTGATCGACAATTGTTTACAAATCTTTTCGCTCATTTGTCTTTGCGTTTAACAAAGAAACACCTTTTTATAAATGAGTATAATCCGTTTGTAGATGACATCAAAGCCAAGTATCCACAATTATTTTCGGCCATCCAATTTGCTAGTCAAAGCGACATTGTTGGTTCGGCATTGTTGATCAACGATTCATTTATTGCCTATATTGCGCTGCACTTTTTAGTTGCTTATGAAAAAAATCAGCATGAAGTAAACGTAGTGCGGATCGTTTATGTATGTTCAACAGGTTTAGGTGTAACCAGTTTGATCGAACAAAAAATTCTGGAAGAAGTCGCTAATGTTGAGATTGCAGGATTTGCTTCTGTCTTGAATGCAGTGGATACAATAGAAGAAAAAAATCCGGATCTGGTCTTAAGTATTTTTCCAATCGAAATCATAAATCGTCCGTTCATAAAAGTGAATCCACTGCCAACGGAAGCGGATATCCATAGCATCCAAGAAGAAGTCAATAAAATTTTGACACATACGAAAACGGGTAAGGTTCCACGATTGATCCCTCGTCAGCCGATCAAAGAAAAACAAGGCATTGAAGCAGAAAGCCGGGACATTATCGTCCGGACATATGTGATTTATGAAGAATTACTGAAAGCATTTGCTGAAAAATTGACGCAAGAATACAAAGAAGCCTTTTTGCTTCATGTGATGCTGATGGTTCATCGAATCACGTTTGATAGTCAATATGAGAATGAGGGAAATATTGTTAAAGAAACCTTGTTGGCACAGCAAGAATTAGTGGAGCAAATTGAACGGATTTTTGCTAAAAATGATTTAATGGTTAATCAAGCAGAAATTACTGCTTTATTGAATTATATAAGAGAGGAGGGGCACGTATGATGTTAAATGACGATGCTCAAAAAATCATTGATGAAAGTCCGAATAAGGTTGAGTTGGAAGCATCACTGGAAAAAATCAGAACCTTGTTACTAAAACAGGCGATTCAACCGACTGAGTTGCAATGGACGATTTTGATCAATCATGTTAATGAAATGATCAAACGCTCGATTGCTGGAGAAAAAATGTCCGGCGTTGATCCTGTAATGTTTGAAGAAGTGTCTAAAGAAGCCTTAGCAATTGCAGATCAAGTGGTTCAACATATCGGTAATCTGCCGCAAGATGAAATGTACGTATTATCGATTCATTTTGAAGCAGCTAGACAAAACGAAGGATAAGAGAGAAAAATTGAAGTCTGCATGAGCGGCTTTCAAATAAAAAAATTGGAGGAATTAGGATGATAACAGTAGTAATCGCAGATCGTTTAGGTAAAGGGCAAAATGTAGCCAAAGGAGTGGAAGCCGCTGGCGGTAAAGCCGTTGTTGTACCAGGAATGGGCGCTGATATGCGTTTAGGAGATGTGATGCAGCAAGAAAATGCCGATTTAGGTATTTCATTTTGCGGAAGCGGCGGGGCTGGCGCTTTAACAGCTGCTACAAAATATGGCTATCCAGAACGCCATGGTATGCGCTCAATCGATGAAGGTGTGACGGCTATCAATGACGGCAAAACAGTTTTAGGGTTTGGGTTTATGGACCAAGAAGAATTAGGGAAACGTATAGTAGAAGCGTATCTGAAAAAGATTGGCTAAGCATTAAAGCTGGAGGGGGAAAACCAAATGGAAAAAGTAACAATTAAAAAGCGTCAGGTCATTCAGGTTGAAGGAACAGGAAAAGAAAAAAATTTAGCTTTCGCCAATGCTCTGAATCAAATCCATAATCGTGTATTAAAGGAAAAAGATGATGTGATCGTTCGAATTGAACCTGTGGATATTCAAATTGTAAGAGCAGAACAAGAAACATTTACAGAACACTTTCTATTTTTCTTTTTACCTCGCACGCGTGCGGATTATCGCGTACTGCTGGATGTTGAAGTTGAGATCACACTGATTGAGATGGAAACGGTCTCTTTTGTAGAAAAAAAGGTTGCTGATCCAAATGGTCTTCCGATCCCTTTCGGAAAGAACAAAAGAATGCATAAGGAGGCAAATTAAATGGATGTTTTAGTCGTTTTACTCAAGTCATTACTGATTGGGGGATTGGTTGGATTTGCAGCAGGAGCAGGAGCTGCAAGAATGTTTCATGCACCAAGTACGCAAGGCTTAGGTGCTTTTAGAACATTAGGAGAAATGAATGCATGTGAAGGAGATGCGGCTAGTCATTTTTCATTTGGCTTAGGTTTTTTCTTTAACGCTTGGGCTTCAACCGTTGGAGCTGGGGCATTTACGCAGGATGTGGATCACCGCGTTATTCCTAACTGGGCTGCTGCAGCTTTATTAGTAAAAAATAAAAATGTCGCTGAAACAATGCATAATCCTAAGAAAATGGGTATTTCAGGTGCAGTTGTGGGGATGTTGGTTGTGGCTTTCTTGAATACAACGGCATCCGCAATTCCGGAGTCTTTACAAGTGACAGCAATTGCTGTTTTAGTACCTGCAGCGAACCTTTTGATCAACACAGTAATGCCAGTTTTATTCTGGCTAGCAGCAATTGATGCTGGAAAACGTTCTGGTCTTTGGGCAACAATATTTGGAGGTCTTGCAACAATGATTATGGGCAATGCCGTTCCTGGTGTGGTTTTAGGTATTTTAATTGGTAAAGGAGTCGATGAAATCGGCTGGAATAAAGTAACGAAAAGTATGATGGCAGCAGTTATTCTATTATTTGTATTGAGTGCCTTTTTCCGTGGTTTTGATTTGCAAATGATCGAAAGCTTCCGTTTACAAATTCCTGGATGGCTAGAAAACATGCATGATGTCTTCAGCATCGGTAAATAATTAAAAAGAAAGAGAGGGAATCATAATGGAAGAAACATTGGAATTAGAAGGAAGAAAGAATTTTTGGTTTGCTGATTGGTCATTTCCGATTTTAGTTGGATTGTTGTCAGCAGGTGTTTTTGCTGGAACGCATATGTATTTTGTTTATGGTGTTGGAGCGTTTAATGAGGTAGCGATTGTTGCAATGTTAAAAGCTGGAATGGACGGCGGTTCATATGGTGCGGCGGCGGCATTTGGGGCTAGTTTCTTATTTGCTCGTATTTTGGAAGGCTCACTGGTTGGGATTTTAGATATCGGTGGTGCAATTTTAACAGGGGTTGGTATTGGGGTTCCGGCAATTCTTTTGAGTATGGGAATTGAAGCACCACTTACAAACTTTAGCCTTTCATTGTTAACTGGCATGCTTCTTGGTGTAGTCATCGGTGGGATTATTGTAATGATTCGTAAATTTACCATCAATCAGTCAAATTCCACATTTGGTGCAGATGTCATGATGGGAGCAGGAAATGCTTCAGGACGCTTTTTAGGTCCGTTGATCATTATCAGTGCATGTGGAGCCTCTGCACCCATCGGAATTGGCTCAGTGATCGGTGCCGTGATTTTCTATGTGTGGAAAAAACCGATAGCGGGTGGCGCAATTTTAGGCGCAATGATTTTTGGTGCAATATTCCCAGTAGATTTACCTAGTTAAAACCGATCCTAATTGCACTTTTCTTTTGAAAACCGTTTACATTATAATGTTACCATGTTATTATGAATGAGAAATAATTTGATTTTTTATTTATACTAATTTTTTGAATGGAGGACAAAAGAAATGAATGGTTTTGTGCAGTGGATGGAAGTAAAATTGATGCCGATTGCCAATAAGTTTGGCTCTCAAAGACATATGACAGCGATTAGAAAGGGTCTTATCGCAACGATGCCGTTGACAATTGTTGGTGCCTTTTTCACGGTATTTCAGAATATCCCGATTGATGCTTATATGAAATTTATTGAACCTTATCAAGCAGTTTTGGATATTCCATCTCGTTATACGATGGGGATTTTAGCTTTATATGCAACCTTTGGAATTGCTTCTTCTTTAGCAACGAGTTACAAGCTGGATTCTTTAACATGTGGGATTTTAGCTGTTATGGCCTTTTTAGTCACAGCAGCACCACCTACAAGAGTTTTTGAAGATGTGAAGGATGTCATTGGGACAGGACGTTATATCAATTTAGCGAATATTGGTTCAGCGTCATTATTTGGTGCGATCGTGACAGCGCTTGTTTCTGTTGAAATTTACCGCTTCTTTATTCAAAAAAATATTACGATAAAAATGCCTGATGGTGTCCCACCTGAAGTGTCTAATTCATTTATCGCGTTGATTCCTGGCGCTGTGATTTTATTACTATTCTGGGTGATTCGTCACGTTATTGGTTTTGATTTAAATGGTTTCTTGAGTACATTATTAATGCCGTTGAAAGATACTTTGGCTGGAAACAGCTTATTTGGCGGGTTGCTTACAGTCTTCTTAATTTGTTTCTTCTGGGTCTTAGGGATTCATGGACCAGCGATTATGGGTCCTGTCATCAGACCATTTTGGGATATGTCGATTGCTGAAAATACACTTGCTTTCCAAGAAGGCGCATCTGTTCATAATTTGCCGAATATCTTTACAGAACAATTTTTACAATGGTTTATCTGGATCGGCGGTGCTGGTACTACTTTAGCGTTAGTCGTTTTAATGATGTTTTCTAAATCAACTTACCTGAAAAGCTTAGGACGTTTGTCTTTCTTACCAGGATTATTCAATATTAATGAACCTGTGATTTTTGGTACACCGATCGTGATGAACCCGATTTTGGGTATTCCGTTTATCGTAGCACCATTGATCACAACAACATTTTCTTACTTTTTAACGGTCACAAATGTAATTCCAATGATGGCGGCACGCTTACCATTTGCCATACCTGCGCCAGTCGCTGCGTGGATGAGTACCAACTGGAGTGTTCCGGCAGCTCTGCTTGTCTGTGTCAATTTCGCGATTACTTTAGCGATCTACTACCCGTTCTTCAAAGTATATGAAAAACAACAGTTAGACAAAGAAGCTGAAGAGTTAGCAGCTGAACAAAAAGCAAAAGCAGTTGCTTAATTAAGTAGAGAGGAAGAGAGGAGAGGATGGGACAAAACCAAAAACAGTTTTGAACCATCCTTTAAATACTGATAAACGCTTCTGTACCAACCTCTCTTTGGTGATTAAGGTTATGTTGATTTGGTTCATAGTATTTTTTATTCTTAGTCAAGTAATGATTGAAAGAAAATGGCTGCCTACAAAGTTTACAGATTTAAGATTGTTGCATCTATGTATTGCTTCGATTGGTTTGATTTTCTTATCGATCGTAATTGGTATTTTAGTTCAACAACCTCTATTTGTAGTAGGAACGGTCACTATTTTTTGCAGTTCAGTTATCTCCTGGAGATATAGAAATAAATTCGACCATATAAAGCGAGGGTAAAAGTGATGAAAAGAGCATTAGGTGTATCTGTTTATCCAGATCATAGTGATATAGAAAAAGATAAAGCTTATTTAAAGAAAGCCAGTGAATGTGGATTTTCACGGATCTTTATGAGTATGCTAGAAGTAACAGAAGGCAAAGAAGTGGTCAAAGAACGGTTCAAATCACTAATCTCGTATGCAAAAAGTTTAGGCTATGAAACGATTTTAGATGTGGCACCAAATATTTTTGATGAATTACAAATTTCATATGATGATTTAACGTTCTTTTATGAAACGGGTGCAGATGGCATTCGTTTAGATGTAGGGTTTGACGGAAATAAAGAAGCAAAGCTGACCTTTAATCCGTTTGAATTGGCGATTGAACTAAACATGAGCAATGATGTGGCGTATTTGGATAATATCTTAACCTATGAGGCCAATGTTCCATTTCTTTATGGTTGTCATAATTTCTACCCACAAGAGGGAACGGCGTTGCCGTATGATTTTTTTGAACGTTGTAGCGTTCGTTTTAAAAAGCATGGGATTCGGACAGCGGCATTTATTAACTCTCAGGCAGGAACGATTGGACCTTGGGATGTCAATGATGGATTGCCGACGTTAGAAATGCATCGACATTTACCAGTGGATATCCAGACAAAACATTTATTTGCGACAGGTTTGATCGATGATGTGATCATTGGCAATGCGTATGCTTCAGATGAGGAACTAGAATTATTAGGTAGTTTAAATCGTTATCAACTAGAATTTGCTGTGGAATTTACAAAAGATGCCAGTAAAGTTGAAAAGGAAATTACGTTGACTGAACAACACTTCCGTCGTGGTGATATCACAGATCAAGTGGTTCGTTCAACAGAAGTTCGTAAAAAATACAAAAATGAAGCGAATCCAGCACATGAGAATACGCAAGAATTCCAAGTAGGTGATGTTGTGATTGGCAATGATTCATTTGGAAAATACAAAAATGAACTGCAAATTGTTTTACAGCCACATTCAGATGACCGTAAAAATAAAGTGGGGCAAATAACAGAGAAAGAATTGTTGTTGTTGGATTTTGTAAAACCCTGGACTAAATTTAGATTTAAAGAAAAGTAGGGGATAAGATGAGTTACGACTTAATCATAAAAAATGGCAAAACCATTGAAGGTAAACCAATAGAAATAGCGATCAATGCTGGAAAAATAGCAAAAGTTGCAGATAAAATCGAAGCGGACAGTAAAGAGGTTGTTGAACTAGCTGAAGGGACTTATGTATCGGCAGGTTGGATCGATGATCACGTTCATTGTTTTGAAAAAATGACCTTATACTACGATTTTCCCGATGAAATTGGTGTCAAAAAAGGCGTAACAACAGTAATTGATGCAGGTACGACTGGCGCTGAAAACATCCACGAATTTTACGACCTAGCAAAACAAGCACAAACGAATGTCT
Source organism: Enterococcus silesiacus (assembly GCF_001886225.1). Classification (NCBI taxonomy): domain Bacteria; kingdom Bacillati; phylum Bacillota; class Bacilli; order Lactobacillales; family Enterococcaceae; genus Enterococcus; species Enterococcus silesiacus. The sequence goes on from NZ_JXLC01000010.1 coordinate 52,427, forward strand.
ATGCGTTAGTGAATATTTCAAAATGGGGGATTGTTGAACAGGATGAATTGGCGGATCTTAGCAAGGTGAAAGAAGAATTAGTTCATCAAGCGTTGTCTGAACTGCCGGATTTTGTCGTAGGAATCAAAGCCCGTATGAGTAAAACCGTGATCGGCGACAATGGGATCACGCCATTGGAAATGGCTAAAAAGATTCAAAAAAACAACAATGATCTTCCGCTAATGGTGCATATTGGCTCAGCACCACCAAAATTAGATGAAATTTTGGCGCATATGTCAAAAGGGGATATTTTAACACATTGTTTCAATGGGAAAGCGAACGGAATCTTAAATCAAGAAACTGACCAAATCAAAGATTTTGCCTGGAAAGCATATGAGAAAGGTGTTATTTTTGATATAGGTCATGGGACAGATAGTTTTAATTTTCATGTAGCTGAAACAGCCTTAAATGAAGGCATGAAAGCCACTTCGATCAGTACGGATATCTATATTCGAAACCGTGAAGCGGGTCCAGTTTATGATCTAGCGACGACCATGGAAAAACTGCGTGTCGTAGGTTATGGGTGGCCTGAAATTATCGAAAAAGTTACTATAGCTCCAGCTGAAAGTTTCCATTTTGATACTAAAGGGCGCTTGAAAGAAGGTTACGATGGCGATATTACGATTTTTACGATCGAAGCAGGCAAAAAAACGTTAACTGATTCAAACGGATTTACAAGGGAAGCGACAGAATTGATCAAACCTGTAAAGACCATTATTGGAGGAATAGTTTATGACAATTAGTTATGAAAAATTCAACTTAAAAGAAGTGATCAATGCTTCGGGACGGATGACCATTTTAGGCGTCTCTAAAGTGTCAGAGAATGTTTTAGCCGCTCAAAAATTTGGCGGTGAACATTTCTTTGAGATGAGTGAACTAAGTATTCAAACGGGTGCTTATTTAGCCAAACTATTACATGTTGAAGATGCCCAAGTCGTCTCTTCTGCATCTGCCGGAATTGCCCAAAGCGTAGCTGCTTTGATTGGCGAAGGGTCGGTGTATCATGCCTATCATCCGTATACAGATAAGATTAACAAACGTGAAATCATTTTACCCAAAGGACATAATGTAGATTATGGCACACCAGTTGAAGTAATGGTGGAACAAGGTGGCGGTCATGTTGTAGAAGCAGGCTATGCGAATATGTGCTCTCCAGAACATATCGAAATGATGATCACAGACCAAACCGCAGCCATACTTTATATCAAGAGTCACCATACTGTTCAAAAAAGTATGTTAACTGTAGCAGAAGCAGCAGCAGTAGCAAAAGCGCACAACTTACCACTGATCGTTGATGCTGCAGCGGAGGAAGACTTATTCAAGTATAGCGAAGCAGGCGCTGATCTAGTTATCTACAGTGGTGCAAAAGCTATTGAAGGCCCAAGTGCTGGACTTGTGATTGGTCAAAAAGAATATATTGAATGGATTCGCCTACAAGGTAAAGGAATTGGGCGTGCGATGAAGATCGGCAAAGATAATATTCTAGGATTTACACAAGCAGTCGAAGATTACGTGAAAAATGGCAGTGAATCAGGAGAGTCGATGCAGGCACGTCTGTCACCGTTTATCGATGAGCTGAATAAAATCAAAAACATTGAAGCTAAAGTCGTTCAAGATGGTGCAGGCAGAGAGATATATCGTGCTAGCATCAAAGTTAGCGGCGCTAAATCGGCTAAAGAGGTTATCAAAGAATTAAGCGTAGAAAGTCCTGCGATTTACACCAGAGAATACCAAGCCAACAATGGTATTATCGAATTTGATATTCGTTCCGTGAATGAAACAGAAATGAAAAAAATCGTGACGCGTTTAACTACGATCATGAACTAACTAAAAATGTAGAGGAGCAATCAATTATGTCATTAACACCAAACTATTTAGAAGATCGTATTTGCCTAAATGTCCTAGCTAACTCAGTAGAAAATGCTAAAGAATGTTACGAAGCAGCTGAAGGACACATCGTTTTAGGTGTATTATCTAAAAATTATCCAACAGATGAAGCGGCAATCGAGGATATGAAAAAATATGCTGCAGCAACGAACAATGCGTTATCGGTTGGTTTAGGTGCAGGAGATCCTAACCAAAGCCAAATGGTTTCAAGAATTTCAAAAGACTTACAACCGCAACATGTGAATCAAGTCTTTACAGGCGTTGGTACATCACGTGCGTTACTAGGACAAAACGAAACGATAGTTAACGGTTTGGTCTCACCAACAGGCAAAGTCGGCATCGTGAATATCGCAACAGGTCCATTAAGCTCACAAACACCAGCAGGTGAAGTAACAATTGAAACGGCGATTCGTTTATTGCAAGATATGGGTGGTAGTTCAATCAAATTTTTCCCAATGAAAGGCTTAGCTCATATTGAAGAATACAAGGCTGTCGCAAGAGCATGTGCTAAATATGATTTTTATTTAGAACCAACTGGCGGGATCGATTTAGAAAACTTTGAAGAAATCGTTCAAATCGCTGTGGATGCAGGTGTTAAAAAAATTATTCCTCATGTTTACAGTTCAATCATCGATTCAGAAACAGGCGATACAAGACCAGCTGATGTAAAAACATTACTTGGTATGATGAAAAATACATTGAAAAAATAAAAGCTGAACAAACTCACTCAGGGCTGACAGAAAAATAGGAAACCTTGACTGTGGCGTATTGTGCCACAATAAAGGTTTATCTTTTTTCCGAAGACCTAGTTTGTAAAGCTAGACAAAATAAAAGCAGAACGAGCTCGTGAAGCTAGAAATAGGCAGGGATCATGATGAAAATTGCAGCTTTTGGTGAAATAATGATGCGTTTGACGCCACCGGAATATCTGATGTTGGAACAAACCAAGGAATTACGGTTAGACTTTACTGGTACCGGCGTAAATATTTTAAGTAATTTAGCCCATTTTGGTTGTCAAACAAGTTTGATCACGAACGTACCAAATAATCGATTAGGTGAGGCGGCTAAAGCGAGCGTTCGGCAGCTGGGAATTCAAGATCATTGGATTGGAACAGCTGGTGATCACATCGGTTCTTATTTCGCTGAAATGGGTTTTGGACCAAGGCCGACACAAGTGACGTACCAAAATCGCCGGAATAGTTCATTTGGTGTGAGCGGGGCTGCTAGCTATGATTTTGATGCATTTTTAGCTGAAACTGATTTAGTGCACATCTGCGGGATAGCATTGAGCCTGACTCAAGAAACACGAGATGCGGCGCTTACTTTAGCGAAAAAGGCACATACTTTAGGAAAAAAAGTTTGCTTTGACTTTAATTTTCGTCCTAGTTTAAATGAAGTACATGGTGTTTCATTTATGAAAGAACAGTATGAAAAAATGCTACCGTATTGCGATTTAGTTTTTGGCAGTCAACGCGATTTAACGGATCTGTTAGGGATGTCGCTTGATGAGTCGTTGGATTCTTCTAAACAATTTGAAGAATTAGTGCATCGCTTTATGAAACAATACCAGATCGAAGCATTTGCCGGAACGATTCGTCAAGGTGAAGCAGACAAACATTATTTGACGGGTTTTCTCTTTGATAGGGAAAACAACGTACAAGCAGCGCCGCGGGAGATTATTAATTTAGATAGAATCGGTGCAGGAGATGGTTATGCCGCTGGGGTACTGCTTGGCTACAGTGAAGCTTGGTCGTTGTTGGAGACGGTCGAATTTGCTACAGCCAACGGTGTTTTAGCGCATACGATTCAAGGAGATGTGCCGCTTACAACGCGCAAGCAAGTCAGACATATCATGGAACAGCCGACCGTTGATTTAATTCGTTAAAAGAAAGAGTAGAACGAAATAGTATAAATGTGTTTATACTACTTTCGTTCTACTCTTTTTTTCATTATAATGAGTATAGAGCTGGAATTTAGCGTAACCATTTACGTGGCTCAGATTAATTGGTATGCTTAGGAAGTATCAGGTAGTATTTAGATGTTATTTTATAGATAAAAGTCTGTTTACAGGAGGAGATCAACGTGACCGATGAAAATATTTGGAAAGCACTAGATGATGATGTTTTGAAAGATAGTATTCGAAAACGACCAGGTATGTACATTGGTGGGATTGGTCCGACTGGCTTAGAAAGTATGCTATTGCAAGTGCTGGATCATTTACTGCAATTAGCAGTCGATCTAAAGCAGGCAGAACTGTCGATTGAATTATCAGAGAAACAATTTATTTTTTCCTTTTTCAGCCAAAAGGGGTTTCTCTTAGATAAAAGCCCAGAAGAACAGTACACACCGCCTTATCTGTTTCTTTCTGTCGTTAATGCCTTATCAGAACAGTTGGGTTTTGGTGTAGAAAAGTTAGGTAAGCGGACCATCCAGATCTATCAGAACGGTCAGCTAAACAAAAAAGCATTGATTCCTTCAGAAGATGAAGGGCAAAGAATCGAATTGGCCTTTACACCTGATGAAACATTATTCGGCAATAAGCCATTATCATACTTTATTTTATTTAACCGTTGTCAGGAATTAGCACTGTTGAACAGCGGTTTGACGATTTCATTGACGGATGGGAAAAAACAGAAAAATTATTTGCACTACGAGCAAGGATTGGTTGATTATATTTTTCAAAAAGATGATAGCATCACACGAAACGGTCAGCCATTGATCATCAACACAGTCAGTGAAGGGGTGACGATTCAAGCTGTTATTTCCAAAAATGGTTCTACTAGCATCAAAGACAGTTTTGTCAATGGACACTTGCCAGCTGATGGTGGGACACATCTTGATGGATTTATTCAAGGAACAGTCGATGCGATCAATCAGTTTTTAGAGGAAACAAACCGACTAAAATATCTAACGACCGATAATTTTTCTGAACGTTTTGATGTTGTTCTGTCGATCAAAGTCAAACGACCAAGGTACACTGGCGCTGTCAAAAAGAAAATCAGAAATCCTGAGCTGTATAAAATCGTGAAAGAAGCTGTGTTTACAGATGTGTCGATCTTTTTAAAACGACATCCAGCTTGGTATTTAAGTTAAGTATAATGTGCTGAAAGGAAAAATAATGAAAATATTTATCGATGGTGATGGTTCACCAGTTAAGGATTGTGCAATTGAAATCGCCCGTACTTACTCAATTGATGTTGTGATTGTGACAAGTATTGATCATTATTCGCTGAAAGAATATCCTGATAATGTTTCTTTTGTTTACGTAGATAAAGGGGCTGACGCGGCTGATTATAAAATTGTTCAATTGATTAAAAACAATGATATTTTAGTGACGCAAGATTACGGATTAGCCTCCCTAGTTCTGCCAAAGGGCGTTCGAGTGTTACATCAATTAGGCTATGAATATACAGGTGAAAATATGGACGGCTTGTTGGAACAGCGTTATTTTAGTGCAAAGGTTCGAAAAAGTGGCGGACGTACAAAAGGGCCAAAAGCCTTTACGCAAGCCGACCGTGACAAATTCAAGGAAAAACTTATCGAGTTAATCGAAGAGAAGCGTTAGCCAAGCTGTGATAAAAAAATAATGGTTGTTCTGCTCGGGTCTGGAAGCTAAAGCTATTACTAAGCGTGCGATCGCAGAATCAATCAGGTACAAAAGTCTGCTTTCAGCGGTACAGATAAATCAATAAAATAAACCTTTCTGCAATAAGGCATCCTTAATTGAATGTCTTATTTTTGTATCTAGTTGAGTCAATAAAAGGAACCAGAAAGCTTGGTAGAACAGCCTTGCTAAAATTTTTTGCTTGATTCATGATTTGTTTCTATTCGGACTAACGCTTTTATGCTAAAATATGGAAGAGCTATTTTGAATATCCTTGTTGAATGCAATAATAAAAATTATTTAGCTATATGGGCTAGTCGAAAAAAAGATGAAAATTGAATGTGACAAAGAGCATCACAGTCAATTTTTCCTATTTTCTTTTCAAGGCTAAATGAGCTCTTTCAGCTTTAAAAATTATCTAGCTTCAAGAGCTAGCCTCTCGGGAAAAAGATAAAAACTGAATGAGACAAAAAACGTCTCAGTCATTTTTTCCTATTTTCCATTCAAGGCTAAATGAGCTCTTTCAGCTTTAAAAATTAGGAGGAAAAGCATTTGAAGATTACATTACTATATGGTGGGAGAAGTGAAGAACACGATGTCTCTATATTATCTGCCTATTCTGTTTTAAATGCGATTTATTATAATTATTATCAAGTCCAGTTGGTCTTTATCAGTAAAGAAGGACAATGGGTTAAAGGTCCACTCTTGTCAGAAAAACCTGAAAGTAAGGACATTCTTAAGCTGACTTGGTCTGACGATGGGGAAATAGATAAATGGGGCGAATTTACTGGTAAAGTGATTCAACCTTGTGACATTCAAGAAGAAGAAGCGATCGTTTTTCCTGTTTTACATGGGCCTAACGGTGAAGATGGTACGATTCAAGGCTTTTTAGAAACGATCGGAATGCCTTATGTGGGAGCTGGCGTGTTGGCAAGTGCCAACGCAATGGACAAGATCATGACAAAATATCTATTACAAACAGCTGGGATTCCTCAAGTACCATTTGTACCCGTCCTAAAAAGTGATTGGAAAGAAAACCCTAAAAAAGTATTTGAGCAATGTGAAGGTTCATTGATTTATCCAGTATTTGTCAAACCTGCTAATATGGGTTCTAGCGTTGGAATCAGCAAAGCTGAAAATCGTGAAGAGCTGCAACATGCTTTAGAAGAAGCCTATCGTTATGATTCTAGAGCGATTGTTGAGCAAGGAATCGAAGCCCGCGAAATCGAAGTAGCAATTTTAGGTAATGAGGACGTCAGAACGACATTGCCGGGCGAGATCGTCAAAGATGTGGAATTTTATGATTATAATTCAAAATATATCGATAACCAAATTACGATGAAAATTCCAGCAGAAGTGCCGGAAGAAGTGCACCAAAAGGCACAGGAATTTGCCAAAAAAGCGTATACTATTTTAGATGGCAGTGGTTTAAGCCGTTGTGATTTCTTTTTGACTAGCAAAAACGAGCTATTTTTAAATGAACTGAATACAATGCCTGGATTTACAGAATTTAGTATGTACCCATTATTGTGGGAGAATATGGGTTTGAAATACAGTGATTTGATCGAAGAATTGATTCAGTTAGCCTTAAATCGCTTCAAACAAAGACAAAGCTTTTACGAAAGATAAGACATTAAAAGGGAGGAAGCAAAACGCAGCAGTTTTGTTTCAGCCCTTTTATGTATCGTTTAATGACAAGAGGTTAGAGCTAACTTAATTTTAAAGGAGAGAAACCAATGAAATTGACTTTTTGGGAAGCAGCTAAAGTGACAAAAGCTACGAATAATTGGAAACAATGGACAGATTTCGAATTGACTGGCATTGAATTTGACAGTCGACTGATTACACGAGGTAATTTGTTTGTTCCGTTAAAAGGTGAGAATGACGGGCATTCATTTATTGAAAGTGCAGTGAGCAAAGGTGCTGGAGCAGCATTTTGGAGTTCGACAAAAACAGCGCCTGACCAATTCCCAATTTTACAAGTGGCGGATAGTTTAAAAGCAATGCAGGATTTAGCTGTATATTATTTGAAAAAAATGACGCCCACAGTGATTGCAATCACAGGAAGCAATGGTAAAACAACAACGAAAGATATGACAGAAGCTGTTTTGGCGCAACAATTCAAAACATATAAAACCCAAGGGAATTACAATAACGACATCGGACTACCGTATACTATTTTACATATGCCTGATGCAACCGAAAAATTGATTTTAGAAATGGGCATGGACCATGCACACGAAATTGATTTTCTATCACAATTAGCTCAACCAGATGTGGCGGCTATCACCATGATCGGTGAAGCACATATTGAAAACCTTGGCTCAAGAGCCGGAATCGCACAAGCAAAAATGGAGATCACTGCTGGACTTGCTGTTAATGGCTTATTGATCATTCCAGCAGACGAACCGTTACTACTGCCTTTAACTAAGGAATTACCGCAAACAATCAGCACATTTGGTTTAGAGCAAGCGGACTGCAAAGCCACGATCATTGAAGCACAAAAAGAGTATACGACCTTTAACATCAGCGGCTCAGATACGTTATTTACGATCCCAGTTCCAGGTAAATACAATGTTGGAAACGCCTTGATTGCAATTAGTATTGGTCAATGGTTTAAGCTTACCGAAGAAAAAATCCAAGCTGGTTTAGCTGATTTTCAACTAACCAAAAATCGGACTGAATGGCTAAAAAATAACTTAGAAATCGAAATTTTAAGTGATGTATATAACGCCAATCCAACAGCAATGAATTTAGTTTTGGATAGTTTCAGTCAAATGCCCACACTAGGACATCGGGTAGCAGTTTTAGGAGACATGCTTGAGTTAGGACCAGATTCAGCTAGAATGCATGCCTCTGTCAGTGAACACTTAAACCCAACTGAAGTCACAGATGTTGTCTTATATGGCGAGCAGATGCAGGCCCTGTATAATGCGCTAACGAAAAAATACCCGGAAAGTCAACTTCATTACTTCAAAAAAGACGAAAAGGAACACTTGATCAATGCATTAAAATCAATTCTTAAACCAAAAGATATGGTTGTTTTAAAAGCAAGTAACGGTATGGGTTTAAATGAAGTCGTGACAAAACTTCTCGAAATGTAGTGAGCTTTCATAAAACTTGCTGAAAATATAAAACTATGCTAAAATTACCTATTGCCGAAAGATCGAAGTAGATAAATCGAAAGTACCTATTGAAGATACTTTTCTATCATATAAAGATTAAAAAAGCTAAACGAACTCGTTTGGCTTTTCTAGTGCCTGTAGCTTCATAAGGTGGATTTTTCGGTAACACTAATGAGAAAATAAACTAAACCTATGTAGAAGGTTTACTGACTCCATAAAACATTTTCAAAATTAGTGAAAGTCAAATCACCTGTAACACCATTTTTAGGAGAATCTATTTCTTCTGCAACAAACACTATTTAGGAGGATATCATTTGAAATTTAAAGAACTAGGCTTAGAACCAGACTTATTGGCAGCAATCGAGCGCTCAGGATTTGAAGAAGCAACACCGATTCAGGAGGAAACAATCCCTCTAGCATTACAAGGAAAAGACGTAATTGGACAAGCACAAACCGGAACTGGTAAAACAGCTGCCTTTGGTCTTCCAATGTTACAAAAAATCGATACATCAAAACGTATGTTGCAAGGAATCGTGATTGCGCCAACTCGTGAGTTAGCGATTCAAACACAAGAAGAATTATACCGTTTAGGCCGCGATAAAAAAATCCGCGTTCAAGCAGTTTATGGCGGAGCAGATATTGGCCGTCAAATCCGTGGACTAAAAGAAAACCCACATGTCGTTGTCGGAACACCTGGACGTTTATTGGATCACATCAATCGTCGCACGCTAAAACTAGATACAATCGAAACGTTAGTTTTAGATGAAGCAGACGAAATGTTAAACATGGGCTTCTTAGAAGATATTGAAAAAATTATCTCTAAAATCCCGTCAACTCGTCAAACATTGCTATTTTCAGCAACAATGCCGCCAGCAATCAAAAATATTGGCGTGAAATTCATGAAAGAACCAGAACACGTGAAGATCAAAGCAAAAGAAATGACAGCTGATTTAATTGATCAATACTATGTACGTTCAAAAGACTTTGAAAAATTCGATGTAATGACGCGCTTATTAGACGTTCAAACACCAGAATTGACAATCGTATTTGGTCGTACAAAACGTCGTGTAGACGAATTAGCTCGTGGTTTAGAAGCTCGTGGATACAAAGCTGAAGGCATTCACGGAGACTTGTCTCAACAAAAACGTATGAGCGTTTTACGTTCATTCAAGAGTGGCAACTTAGATATCTTAGTAGCGACAGACGTTGCAGCTCGTGGGTTAGATATCTCAGGTGTAACACATGTTTATAACTACGATATCCCTCAAGATCCAGAAAGCTATGTTCACCGTATCGGTCGGACTGGTCGTGCTGGAAAAGGCGGAATGTCCGTTACTTTCGTGACACCAAACGAAATGGGCTACTTGCATGTTATCGAAGAATTAACGAAAAAACGTATGACACCATTACGTCCACCAAATGAACAAGAAGCTTTTAAAGGACAACTAGGTGCAGCAATCGAAACGGTTGAAGAAAAAATGGCAGAAAATGGACTAGAAAACTACTTACCTGCTGCGAAAGATCTTTTAGAAAAATATTCTGCTGAAGATTTAGCAGCATTATTACTAAAAACTATTTCTAAAGACCCATCAGATGCTGTCCCAGTAAAAATTACACCAGAACGTCCATTACCATCAAATAAAAAAGGCTTCAATAAAAACAATCGCAGCGGTGGCGGTGGTAATAGCCGTAACCGTAATAAAACTGGCGGTGGCGGTTACCGTGGCAACAAAAATAACAAAGGTACTGGAGCTGGCGGCAGTGGAAACGGCGGCGGCTACAACAAGAGCAAAGACAATCGTTCAGCAAAACGTCATAACGATAAAAAACGTAGCTTTGTTATCAGAGACAACTCAAATTAATAAATTCGTAAAAAGTAGAAATAAGCAGAAGCTCGCTTCGGTTTAACTATTTATTGAATTTTAAGAGGGTAAAACAGAGCTTGCAGGCTTTGCTTTACCCTCTTTTGTTTATTTTGTTTAATCCAGCTTCAAGAGCTAGCCCTTCGGAAAAAAGGTGAAAATGGAACGAGTCCAAAAGCACCACGGTCAATTTTTCCTATTTTTACTTGAGATTGGATGAGCTCTTGCAGCTTTTTATTAATTTTTACATTATTATGTGGAAAAATTGTTAAAATTTGATAGAATAAGAGTAATTTATAAAATAAAGGAGAGGACTTGGAAGAATGATCAAAGGAATTGGTATAGACATGGTAGAACTTTCAAGAATCGAAAAAATTATCAATAACAAGTCTTCTTTTGTACAACGAGTTCTCACCAATGATGAATATGTCCTCTTTCAACAATTACCGCATAAACGTCAAGTTGAGTTTTTAGCAGGGCGTTTTGCCTGTAAAGAAGCATTCTCTAAGGCGTGGGGCACTGGAATCGGAAGTGTGGGATTACAGGATATCGAAATCTTAAAAGAAGATAACGGAGCGCCTAAAGTGACAAAGTCTCCCCATGAAGGAACGGTATTTGTTTCAATTTCACACACGGATACTTTTGCGGTCGCTCAAATCATTTTAGAAGTTGATTAAAAATTTACGGAATAAAGGTTGGAACGAAAGCTATAGTTCAGCGTTCACTGGAATTTTTACGATGTGACAAGTGAACTGCGATAGCTGAAGGATTTCCGTTTCGATCATAAAAGAAAGAAGGATACAATACATATGGCAGTAGGATGGCATCGTCCCACAAAATTAGTGATCGATACACAGGCAATTAAAGACAATGTTTACAGTGAGGTCAAACGAATGCCGCAGGGAACGGAATTATTTGCGGTAGTTAAAGCAAATGGCTATGGGCATGGAGCTATTCAAACGGCTAAGGCAGCCATTAAGGGGGGCGCTACCGGGTTTTGTGTAGCAATCTTAGATGAAGCAATAGAACTACGTGAAGCCGGCATTACAGAGCCAATACTCATTTTGAGTGTTGTGGATGTTTCTTACATAGACTTGCTGCTGAAATACGATCTATCTGTCACAGTGGCGACTCAAGAATGGCTGGAACAAGCAATTGAGCAGTTGAATCATATAGAGAGACAAACACCATTGAAAATACATATAAAAGTCGATACAGGTATGGGACGCATTGGTTTTACGACACCGAGCGCTGTAAAACAAATCGTTGAATTGGTACAATCAACGAAGTCACTCTTTTGGGAAGGGGTATTCACTCATTTTGCGACAGCTGATGAAAAAGATACAAACTATTTTGAAAAACAAGCGCAGCGTTTTAAGGAAGTCTTAGCAGTACTTTTTGAGTTGCCTAAATACGTTCATGTCAGTAATAGTGCAACAGCGCTTTGGCATCCTGATAATGTGGGGAATATGATTCGGTTTGGTATAGCGATGTATGGCTTGAATCCATCGGGGCAAGCGTTACCAGAGGTATATCCCTTGAAACCTGCGCTTAGTTTGGTATCCCAATTGATTCAGGTCAAAGAACTTTCCACAGGGGAAGGAATTGGTTATGGAAATACTTATACGACAACTAAAAATGAATGGGTTGGTACTGTCCCAATAGGGTATGCAGATGGTTGGTTGCGCCACTTACAAGGTTTTTCAGTTTTAGTAAATGGTAAAGAGTGTGAAATTATCGGAAGAATTTGTATGGACCAATGCATGATTCGCTTACCAGAAAAAATGACAGTGGGTACAAAAGTCACTCTGATTGGACACGATCATGGGGCAAATATCACAATGCAGATGGTGGCAGATCAATTAGAGACGATCCATTATGAAGTAGCATGTACGTTTTCTGAACGTATGCCAAGAGAGTATAAATAGAATAGGAGGTTTCAAATGGTCAAAAGGGGTGACATATATTTTGCAGACTTATCCCCTGTTGTAGGATCAGAACAAGGGGGAGTACGTCCAGTACTAGTCATACAAAATAATTTAGGAAATCATTTTAGTCCGACGATTATCGTAGCGGCGATTACAGCAAAAATGGCTAAACCAAAATTACCGACACATATAGGGATCAATTCTGAAGAAACTGGAATCGAGCGTGATTCTGTCATTTTATTAGAGCAGATCCGCACCATTGATAAAATACGATTAAAAGAAAAAGTTTGTCATTTAGGGATAGAAATCATGGATTCTGTCGACCGGGCTTTAGGAGTTAGCGTGGGAATTCATGAAGCAGAACTAGAAGAAGAAAATCTTGGTACATATCATTGAAAGTATCGGGTATTAATGAAAGAACATAAGACATAGTCGATTTTTGTCAGCAATGCCAAAAAAGATGCCTGAGACAATGAAATTATACGTGTAGTCACATTGTTACTTACTTATATTGTTATTTTTCATTATTTAGTCAACAGACGCTAAAATACTGATATCAAGCACAAAGATAGGAGAAACAACTAAATATAAATGATTTTACTCGATTCAAATAATAAAAAAATGCTAAAATTTATCAAGCGCCCTGCTGTTTTTATTGACTTTTTCATGAGTTTATAAAAAAAAGTTGGCAATAACGCAACGTAATGTTACAATAAACTATGTATAATTGGGTGGAAAGTGGATAACTTTCAAAAAATAGATATATTTAGTGTTTTTTTATTAAGGGATAAAGGAGTTTATATTTGATGACGATTTTCATGTTCGTGTTAGTAGTATTGTTGTTTCTTTTTTTCAGCTATCAGCTGTATGTTCGCTTCCAATTGGAGAGCTTAGATTCTGATAGTCCAAAGATGAAACGTAAGATCAATTTTTATAAGTATCAAGAGAACAACCGATCATTATTATTTTTGATGATTGCAGCAATTATTTTTTGCTTAATATTGTTTGGGGTATTGTACAATCAAGATACTTTGAGAAAAGATAATAAGGATTTAGAATTGAAGATAGAAGAAATCAAGGATGCCAGAGGCGGAGCTTCTGGTGCTGAAATTGAGAGCTACAAAGAAAATGCATTGAAATTGACTGAATTCCCTTGGAAAAAAGTCGTAGAAAGCCGAGATGCTCAAGCATTAGACAACTATGAACTTCAACTTATAAGAGATTGGCAGCCCTTTTTTGGAGAAGCGAATGTAGCGATTATGATCAGTCAAAAAACGGAAACAGTGACAGTTTCAGTTTTTCCAACAGCGTTGACATTTAATGATTTCCAAACAGCTGAAAAAAATATTGAGACCTTTCTCAAAGAGTTACAATCTGTAAAAGAAATCACAATGATCGATTTTAACTTTACATATCGAGATAAAACCAACAAACTTTCTAAAAAATCGATTGTTTATACAAGAGCATCGAAAGACAGTAACTTAGAAAAAGTAGAACTAAACAAATAGAGTAGGAAAGAACTAAAAGACGGGGTGTAAAAGCGCATGGCAAAGAGACGGCTAATCAAAAAAATAAATGAAGTATCTGAAGAAGAATTAACACAAGACGTAGATTTCAATTCAGATGATGAACAACAGCCTGTTGCAGTGACAACAGCAAATAATAGCAGCTTACTAGCTGAACAAGAACAAGAGATTACACGCTTAAGAGAACTGATTGAAGAATACAGAATGCAAGAATCTGAATTTGAACAAAACAAAGAAGAAAATTTCCGTTTATCTCAACAAAACAAACAATTAGTAATCAAGGTTGAAAGCAATCAAGATGAACTTGAACGATTGAAAGAGAAAAACGATGATCTAGCAACACAACTAAATCAAAAAGAAACAGAAGTCTTTGAACTAGAAGAAGCAACTGAAGCAGCTGATTCTTCAGAGGAAATCAATCGCTTGAAGGTACAGATCGAAGAATTGAAAAAAGAAAACGTGAGCGGACAAGAACAGATCGCTTATCTAGAAACTGCACTTATTGAAAAAGATAAAGCATTGGAAACACAAATTCTTGAAAAAGAAAAAGAAGTACAACAGTTAAAAGCTGATCTAGCAGCCCGAGGAACAATCGGAGAAAAACAAGAAGCATTGGAGACGGTGAAGATGGAATTAGAATCATTGAATGAAAAACTTCAAACAACTGATAAAGAAAATCAAGAATTAACACAAAAACTTGCTGATCTTCAAGAACAAATGCACCGCTTACAACAAGAAAACCAAGAGCTGAAAGAACAAGAAGTCACTTTAGCAACAAGTAGTGATGCTTCAGTTGATAACAGCCGTGTTGAAGAACTGAAAAAAGAATTAGAATCAGTTCTAAAAGATAAGAGTGAATTAGAAACAAACCTTGGACGTATCCAAGGCTTAAATGATAAGTACTCTATTCAAAAAAATGTGTTTGAATCTGAATTAGCTGGCTTAAGAAGTATCTATAAAGAAAAAGAAGAAGAATTAGAAACCTTAAATGCCGAACTAGAAACAATGCGTAGTATGTCTGCAACAGGTGAAGCCACAGGCAATCAATTAGCTGAACTATTACAAGCAAAACAACAAATCAATGACCTATTGTTGAAAAATCAATCGTTACAAGAAGAAGCATTGAAATCACAACAAGAGATCGGTGAAGTAATGGTTTCTGCTAAGAAAGAAGCCAATCGTATTATCAGTGAAGCACAAGTTGAAGCAAAACACATGGTTAACTCAGCTGAACTTGAAATGCTAAACATTGGAAACCGTGCGAAAAACATTTCGAATGAAGTAGAAGAGTCCAAAAATGAAATCATGACGATTTACCGCGAGCTAGAAGAACGTTTGAGTAAATTATCACGTTTAGATAAAACTGGAAAGTAAACGATCATAAAACGAATGAAGGGAAGAACAATATGAAAAAACGCATCAAAGAAAAACATCTGATACCGTTGGTTTTTTCTACAATATTGTTTAGTACTGCTATTTACTTTATGTCTGATTCGGTTGTATTAGGGGCATCAGTAGGTGGAACCGAAACTGCACCAGTAAATGCAGACACAACGGCTGTTATGCCTGAATCAGCTCCAGTAGCTCCGGAAGTAGAACAAACTACAGAGGAAGCAACCGCACAGAGCACTGCTACCGAAACTGAAAGCAAAGCGAATGAACCCCCTAAAGAAGTCTACGTTGTAAAAGATGGCCAGACATTATGGGAGATTGCTCAGGATTCCGGCTTATCAGTCCAAACATTAATGAATAAAAATCAGCTTAGTAGTAGCGTGATTGTTGAAGGACAGGAATTAGTCTTCGATCGTTAGTGAGTATTTATTTAGGTAGTGAGAAGTCACAGAGTGGATTTTAGGTGAGCAAAGCAAAACGCTAAAAGTTTTGTTTTGCTCACTTTTTTCATTAGAAGAGAACGCTGTGTTAAAAAGGATGCGGAAACTAAAGAGGCAAAGAAGATTTTATTGATAATCCGGCACAAGACGCTAGATAGCTTTTCGCCTATTTAGTTGGCTTTTCTTTTATATGGAAAAATACACAGCAGTCTGTTATTCTTAAAGAAGAGCATTAATCGGTATAATGAGGTGTATTATGGATGAAATAAGAGAGCGTTTTGAAACACTAAAACGACAATTAAAAAGGAAATTCAGTACAAACAATAAATCAAAAAATAAACGCAAAAATACGAATAGAAGACGTCCGCCATCAGGAGTTCAAAAGAAACGACCTCAATCAAGAGAACGAATTGAACCCGCTAGAGAAGAGCCAAGAAATAGGCCAAAAACAAAAGAAGAACAGTTCAGAAAAGTACCACCAACTAATAAAAAGAGAAAAAAGAAGAAATTAACGAAAGAAGAGTTTGAGAAAAGAAAAAGAAAAAAAAGAAAAGAAAACATTGTTGAGATCGTTAAATTTATGCTGCCAGTCCTATTATTTGCAGTCTTTGTTTTTTTCTTTATTTTAAATACTTCTCCTCATATGGTCGATGGCGATTCAATGAAACCAACACTTTTAAATGGTGACCGGGTCATTGTCCGTCGTACGAAAGAGCCAAAAAGATATGAGGTCATCACATTTAAGCCACCTGTAAAAAGTGATTTTCAATATGTAAAACGAATTATCGGGATGCCAGGAGATTTAGTTTGGACCGAAGGCAGTGACTTATTTATTAATCATCAAGCGGAAGCTTTACCGAAAGTTTCAGAATTATCTGCTGCAAATGAATTGCCGGATGGAACGATCAAAGTAAATGTATCCGAGGATAGTTTGGCTCAAATGTCACAATTGAAAAAAATTCCTAAAGGACATTATTTTGTGCTAGGGGACAACCGAAATAATTCCAGCGACAGTAGAGCTTTCGGTTTAGTAGATGGTCAGGCGATCGAAGGTGTTGTTTCTTTCAGGTTTGCGCCGTTTAACAATATTGGTTGGATAAAATAAAAACGATAAATTTTTATCGTTTTTTTATTTATTATTATTTATAATAAATAAAAAAACGAGTATAAATAAAATTATTGATATTTTATTGATCTCATTATTACTATTCTCATTAAATTTACTAGACACAAAGAAAACAGAGAACATCAAGAGGAGGTTCTCTGTTATAATTTCAGATAGTAGCACATATCACAAAGGCTATTTATTTTGTATCGATCAGCTGAATAATCAGTTTTTCGACCTCAGTCATATCATAGCTGTTACCAATGTCAGAAAAAATGTAGACTAATTCTTGTTTTTCAGAGATTGTCTCATTGAAGATATTGGAAAGCAAGATATCATAATGACTGTCTTCTTTGAATGCTTCTGCTTTGATCGGATATTTATGACCTAAAACATTCGTTAAATGTTGGATAACTAATTCACCGATAGAAGGATTTAGTGAATGGTAAACACCGATTGCAATTTTTTCTTCATTTAATTCAGCAATATGATTTAGGATGATTGTATAGTGAATCTCAGTAAATTTATTTTTATAACTTCCCTTGTCGCCATCTTGATCAAATTTTTTAGTAGCAATATCCATTAATTCAAAAACTTCATTACCCGAAAATGGATGTCGATGCGCATTGACAATCGATCGTATGGTCCAGCTGTCAAAAGGCAAGATGAAACCATCGAAATAATAGAGTTGTGAATGAAGCTGGAACAACAGATTTTCAATGTAAAGCAATCTAGCCGATGAAGCATAACTCGAGAGATAGCCTTGGTGCTTTAGGTACTTTAAGATAACTTTATTCATATAATTTAAGTAAGAACTTTCTCTACGCTGTTTTTCAGCCAATCTAAAAGCAAAGGAAGAGTTAGGCGAAAAATTATGCATAGAACAAAAAAAGTCATAAAACATATAAGCTTCATAAATAGTATATGGACGGTCGATTTTTTTCATATATGTATGTAAGGCTAAATTGATTTCTTCAAACAAAGGACGATCTGGATAATCATAGTTAGGACTGATGACTGGATTATATTCACTGGTCAGTCGCCGGAAGGATATTTTCATCCATAATTTTATCTGCAACACCTCAGTCGGATCAAAAACTAAATTAAGAGAATCCTTTAAAATATCCACAAAACCAAGATATTGATTGGCAGTTTCTTTTTCCAAGCTTGTTTTATCTTCAAAAAGAAACCAAAAGAAACTAAAGAAAAAATAACGGATCTGTTTTTCTTCTCCAATAAGTTTTCCTCGTTTGATTTGTAAGCGAAACTCTTTTAAAAGGTCATTAAGCTCAGTAATTTTACGATAATAAGTCGCAGAACTGATGGCGTAATTCAACTGGAAATAATCACAAGTCAATTCACCTTTAGTAAATAACTGATTGACCATTTGGAACTTAATTGATTTTTCTAGAAAAAGGACCACAACTTTCTTTAATGGAAAAGTTGGGTGTTTCTTCAAAGAGATATTTTCACCTTGTAAGGTTATTTCTACTTGTTCATTTACATGGTTTTCTTCAAGAAAACTTTGTAAGAAAGACAAATATTCATTTAATGTTGGCAAGCTAATTTGAAATTCACTGACTAGCTCGTTTTTTGTCGCATTGCCTTGATTGTTGTATAAAAATAATAGTATATCATTCATATAATCGAAGGGCTTCTCTAAAAAATCTCGTTTTAGCATAATAGACACCTCACTTTAAGGATACTTGATTCACATGAAAATGGCAATACGCAACTTATAAAAAGAAATTTACTAGTTATTATTATTTAAAAAAAGCGAAATTTTATATATAATGGAATTGAATGTTATTTTTATTTTGTGTTTATGTAATTATAACGATGCTTTAGTTGAGTGAAGGGAGAACGAACCTTAGTGAAAGTAGTCATTATCGGGGCCTCACATGGAGGGCTTCAAGCCGCATTAACATTAAAAAAATTGAATTCTCAAACTGAGGTTGTGCTAATTGAAAAAAGAAGTGAAATCAGCTTCGTTTCAAGCGGGATAGTATTGAGAATGAATCAATTAGTCGATGAATTAGACAAAGTGAGGTATCTTACCTTAGAAGAATTGGCTAGCAAAAACATAGAGGTTTTGCTTAATACAGCAGTTACTACAATCAATCCAGAGCAAAAAACGATTATCTATGAAGATACTTCAAAAAAAACATATGAAGTAAACTATGATAAATTGATCCTTGCAACAGGTTCAAATCAATTTTCAACAAATCTAACATTGCCAAGTAAAGATAAAGTAACGGTTTTTAAAAGTTATCTCAGTTCTGTAGAAGTATTGGAAAAATTGGAAAAAGCCCAAGCTGTTTCGATTATTGGAGGCGGATATATCGGAGTAGAATTGTGCGATGCCTTAAGAGGTCAAGGCAAGGAAATCAACCTGATCGAAAGTGCAGACTCTGTTCTTTTTCGTTATCTAGATAACGAAATTTCCTCACTGATCAAGCAAAAGATTATAGACTCTGGAGTGAAGCTTCATTTAGGCGAAAGTGTAATTGGTTTTTCAGACACAGAGGAAGAGCTATTTACTACAAAAACAACGAATGAAGAAATCAAAAATGATTATGTGATTGTAGCTGTGAACGCTCGACCAGATACCACATTAGTCAAAGATTTTTTAGATTTGAATACCAATGGAACAGTTCGGGTCAATGAATATATGCAGACCAGTGATGCCGATATTTATGCCTTGGGTGATGTTATTTCATATCCTGTGCGCAACAGTTACCGCAAGTCATTTATTCCTTTAGTGAACAATGTGGTCAGGAGTGCAACAGTCGCTGCTATGAATGTATTAGGGCATACGCTAAAATACAATATGACACAAAAAACAACAGCCACTAAAATTTTCAATAACTATGTTGCTAGTACTGGCTTAACTGCAGTAGAAGCAAAATTTGAAGGACTTGAAGTTGAAAGCATCTTTTTAACATTACCATGTCAATTACCTTATCTTGAACTTCAAGAAGAAGTACATATTAAGATGGTTTTTGAAAAAGGAACGCATAAGCTGATCGGCGGTCAATTGATGTCAGAAAAAGATATTACACAATCAATCAACACGTTATCTTTAGCGATTGACAAAGAAACAACCCTAGAAGAATTAGTCACGATGGATTTCTATTTTAATCCAGGGATCAATCAGCCGATGGGAATCATTAGTCGAGCAGCTTATGAATTTTTGATAGGAAAGTATAAAGCATAACTGAAGAGAAACATCGAGCAGTCTTGTTTGGAACCTGATGGATGTTTCAGTGACCTAAAAGTGCACAACAATCTTTTGCTTTAAAGAAAGACGACGTATGTCTAAACGGAGAATGTTTAAATAGAATTAAACGCAGTGAAACGAAGCTTTATTTTTTTATAAATATTCATTTTTTTGGATAAAAAGCAAAATACTACAACTTATTGTTATTTAAGCTTATAATAGAATAAAATTCTAGGAGGCATCGCTGATGAAAGCAGAAGAAAAGAAGTTTTATGACTTTATAATGGATCGAACAAAGTCGGATCATCAAGAAGACATGAAACATTTGCTGGCAGAATTGATGGAAAGAAAATCAACGAATAAACTCGATAAGATGTATCTTATGAGTGTGGTTCCTAGAGCGCTTTCTTATTTAGATCCTGATTCAGTAAATGAAGTAAAAAAAGTAGTATCAGAGTTTTCAGCAAAACTATAAGCAAAAATTCAAGACAAGCTGATTCAATTGGATGAGTTTGTCTTTTTTTAGGTGCTGGAAAGTAGCAAATTAAAATTGAAAAAAATCAGTTATATAGCTAGATAGCGAAACTAAAAGAAAATCTCTACGACAGTTTAAGAGACCTGTCGCAGAAATAGACAAAAAAAGCATTTTTCATTTGTTATTGATAAAAAAATTATGCTAAAGTATATCAGTCATTAAAAAGAGTGGGTGAGCAGGATGAAACATATAAAAAATACATTGAAGTTATTTAAATTAGATTGGCAACGCATTTTTAAAAACCCAATCGCAACATTTTTGATTATTGCACTGATGATTATTCCATCACTTTATGCATGGTTCAATATCAAAGCTTTGTGGGATCCATATGCGAATACAGGAGAGCTGCCGATTGCGGTCTATAGCGATGATCAAGCAGCGACTTTCAAAGACAAAAAAGTTAATATTGGTGAGGAAGTTTTGAAAAATCTCCATGAAAACAAGCAATTGGGGTGGCGGTTTGTCGACTCTAAACAAGAATTAGACAAAGGGGTACGATCTGGTAAATACTATGCCGGTATTTATTTGCCTAAAGATTTCTCTAAAGACTTATTAAGTTTCACGACAGGAGAAATCACCAAGCCTAAAATAGACTATTCAATCAATGAGAAAATCAATGCGATTGCACCAAAGATTGCGGAAAAAGGTGCATCTTCTTTGCAAGCGCAAATCACAGATGAATTTACTAAGACCGCAAGTAGTACATTAGTTGGTGTTTTTAATGACATTGGCTATAATTTAGATTCTAATCTAGTTAGCATTACCAAAGTCAAAGACATGATTCTTTCAACAGATGAGAATATTGACCAAATCGATAAGTATACGCAAGAGGTTGTTGCGCTACATGGTAAAATGCCAGAATTGAAAACGAAATTAGCAAAGGCGAATGAATTTGTTGATTATTTACCTCAAGTTGATGCCTTAGGGGCAAAACTAGTTGATTTAAATGACAAGATGCCGACGATCAAGGAGCAGGCAAAAGTTATTTTAACCTTGCAGGAGAAGATTCCAGAAATCCAAAATGCTGGCAAACAATTAGCGATGATCGATGAAGATTTTGCATCAGTCGAACAAACGATGACCGAGGGAATCGATGAAGCAAAACAAGGCTTAACGATTATTCAGCAAGTTCAAACAGCATTACCAGACATTGAAAAACTTGGGAACCAAGCAGACCAATTAGCGACTGCAACAAGTGAAGGTGCAGCAAAATTACAAGAAGCACTGCCAAGTATTACAAGCAGTATCAAAGTAACGTTGGAGTCTGTTCAAACGATTGGCTCAAATGTATCAGCTATTGCAGGACAAATCGATCAATTGCTAACAGACAACGAGCTGACACCAGAAGAGCGTGTAGCGTTAAAACAACTGTTACAGCAATTTAGCGACAGTCTAGGTAAACAACAAGCTGCTATTGATCAATTAGCTGTGATGTTGACCGATATTCAAAATTCATCAGGTAATCAAGAGCTTCAACCGATCATTGATAACCTAAATAATCTTAGTACCTTGATTAGTGGTTTAAAAGCTCGAGTAGATAGTATTGATGCAGACTCGATCTCAGTCGATCAGCTAAGAGCTGTTTTAGGTGAAATTGAAAGTATGGCCAACAATATTGCGTCAATTGCGGGAAGTATCAATGTTGATGCTGTTGCAACAGACGTGAATGATATTTTGACTAAACTAATCAATACGATAGCAACCGCTCAAGGACTACTTAACCAAGCGAAGCAAATCGATTTTGCTTCGTTACTAAGCTCAACCGAGGCAACAGTGTCTAATGCGATTGGGATCTTAGAAAAATACCAAGCAGAATTACCAGCAATTAAACAAGAAATCCATGATGCTAATGTTTTACTGAACGGTCATATGGAGACGATTGTAAATGGCATTAATAAAGGTGCAGAGCTTTATAATAATGAATTACCTATTATTGATGAAAAACTAGGATTAGCCGCAGATTTTATTAAAAATGATTATCCAGGCATCAAAGAAAATATCACTGGGACCTTAAAAACAGTCAATGAAAAAATGCCGGATTTAGAAGATGCTTTAAACAAAGCAAATGATTTAGTTCAAAATGACTGGCCCAACATTAAAACAGGACTTCATAAAGCGGCTGAAGCGATCCGCAAAGGTGAGAAGGATGTTGATCTTGGTCAAGTGATAAAATTGCTTAAATTAGACGCAAATGCAGAAAGTGACTTCTTTGCTAAGCCAGTTGAAGTTTCTGAAAATAAAATATATCCAATCGCCAACAACGGATCAGCTAGCACACCATTTTATACGGCACTTTGTTTGTGGGTTGGTGCAGTATTATTTTCAAGTGTTGCGACGACTGATTTCCACTTAGATGAAAAAGATCGTGGCAAATACTCTAAACGAGAACAATTTTCTGCAAGAATGTTAACATTCTTAGTCATGGGACTAGCTCAAGGGCTGATTGTTACTTTAGGGAACTATTTCTTATTGGGCGTGGATGTAAGACAACCATTTTATAGTGTCTTATTTGCTTTATTGATCGCCTTTGCTTTTATGATGATGGTCTATGTACTCGTGGCCTTGTTCGGCAATGTCGGAAAAGGTGCTGCGATTATTATCTTAGTATTGTCTATTTCCGGTGGTGGAGGAAACTATCCGATCCAAGTCTCTGGTAAATTCTTCCAATTTATCAATCCATTTTTACCGTTTACACATGCGGTGAATTTACTGCGGGAATCCGCTGGCGGAATCTACTGGCCGAATGCTTGGAAGGCAATCATCATCTTGACCTGTATTTCGATTGTCTTTTGTGTACTGGGGATTCTTTTATATCCTTATATCGAAGAAAAGACGAAGAAATTAGCGAAGGTCTCACATGAGAGTCATATTTTCCATTAAGCAATAATGAGACGAGCGATTTTGAAAGACTGTGAAGAAATGCAACATTTCTTCACAGTCTTTTTGTATAGTGCTGAAGATAAACGGAAGGATTATACTCTTTCTTGGTGCAAAATAAGATCGTTAGTAGTCGTTTTTCAAGGTATCCCTAACAAAAAAACAAATGAACCCAATCAATCAACTTGGGTCTTTCTAAACAATAAAAAGTCACTAAAAAAGGCCTCATTTTACTATACAAATCTATGAAATCATTTTATAGTCTTAAGATATGCTAAAAAACGAGGTAGGGATTATAAATGATAAATTTTTTAATAGATCGTTTTGAAAAAAGACAACAGAAAAAATCAGATATGCGGACAGGATTTGGAATTTTTGCCGGTATCGTCGGCTTAGTATCAAATCTGCTGCTTTTTGTCAGTAAATTATTGATTGGACTGATCTCTGGCAGTGTGTCAATCATGGCAGATGCAATGAATAATTTGTCAGATACAGTATCGTCAGTTTTGACCTTGGTTGGTTTTTATATTTCTGGGAAACCAGCAGATGAAGAGCATCCTTATGGGCACGAGCGTTTTGAGTATATTAGCGGAATGCTGGTTTCATTATTGATTACATTTGTCGGGTTTCAATTTTTTATGACCTCGATTGAGCGAATCAAAGATCCACAAAGTATTAAGGTGACGCCTGTGATCTTGATCGTGTTGTTATTATCCATTTTGATCAAAGTCTGGCAAAGTGTTTTTTACCAGCGTGTAGCTAAAAAGATTGATTCTAATACACTTGTTGCGACAGCAAAGGATAGCTTAAATGATGTGTTTACGACGATTGCTGTTTTAGTATCAGCGACAGTTGAAGGAATGACTGGATTAAAAATCGATGGGATTGTCGGCCTGTTGATTGCGTGTTACATTATTTTTAGCGGTTTGCAGCTGATTCGAGAATTTGTGAATGAGCTGATGGGGTTGCGACCTGATCAAGCTGCGATTGATCAGATGAAGTTATATTTGTCATCTGTTTCAGAGATTATAGGATATCATGATCTGCTGATTCATCAATACGGTCCCAATAAAACTTTTGCTTCTGTGCACATTGAAATTGACGACCGCTGGGATTTAACGCAAGCCCATGAAACAATCGATGGAATTGAAAAGAATTTTAAGGAGAAATTAGGTGTGGATCTTGTTTGCCATATTGATCCTGTGAACTTGCATGATCAAAGACAACAGTTTATCCATCAAGAGCTTAAAAAAATCATCAAGGGAATCAACAGTGAACTAAGAGGACACGATATTCGTCTCGTGGACCATGGTGAGAAGCCTCGTATTTTATTTGATTTGGTTGTCCCCAATCACTTTAAAGCAACCGATCAAGAATTAAAGATTCGCATTCAAGAGCAAGTCTATAGAAACATTGGGGACTACATGGTAGAAATAGTCTTTGACCATAATTATCTTCTTTAAAAATATATATAATGATATAAAAAATATATTATAGAAAAAGTTTCTCAAAAAAATATATAAACTAGCTGTTTTAACTAAAAAAATGAAAAAATACAACTCTCTAACGTGGTAACATAGGTATTGAATGTTAGGGGGAGTTAAAAGGATGGATGAAAACTTACTGCTTGTTTTATATTTTTTGGTGGTGGTTATTGTTGTTTTAACATTAGTTATTGTCAAAGATAAACAATTTTTACGAAGTCTATTGAGTAAAAAAGAGTTACAACAAGAAGAAATTACGGAGTTGATGTTAGAAAAAGTCCGTTTGAAACATATAATAAGAATGCAAGATGAAACAATTGCTCATATGCTGACAACGAATACTCCGGTAGAAATCAATTATTCAAAACAGAGTGTGCCTGAAGAACCAGTCGTACAAGAGTGGGATTTAGATCAGTTTAAGAGTATGAATCAGGAGTATTACCATTTATAACAAAGAATCAGCCAGTAAAACCAAAGTGACTGAAGAAGTGCGTGACTGCTCTTCTTTAGTTACTTTTTTTGTTTTCAAAGCGTAAATCAACCGTTCGCTAATTTTTTCTTGAATGTAGAGTGATAAAACCATATACTAAAACTGAAAAGAGGGATGCTATATGGAGGCTCAAGTGATTGTCCTTGGTTTTGTCGGACTAATTATTTTGATTATCACGGCAATGGAAATCTATAACCGTTTAAAATTAAGAGCAATGGTCAAAAGTAAGTGGGAAACTTTTCCTAGTGCTCGTTTTTTTGATAAAGAAAAGAGTTTAAAAGAAGCGTGGAAACAAGCGAAAGAGTATCGAACATATGATAGTGAGATTGATGATATTACTTGGTATGACCTAGATGGTTTTGCTTTGTTTGAACGAATTAACGCCACCTATTCAAGTGTCGGCTCTGAGGCCTTGTATCAACGACTACGCAATTTTAATTTCTCCGAGAAAAGTCATGAGCGTTTGGAACTATTGATTGAGTACTATAAACAAAATCCTACTATCAGGGAAGAGATCCAATTTCACTTTGCTTGTTTAGGCAAAAAAGACAGCAACCATGTAGAAAG
Source organism: Enterococcus silesiacus (assembly GCF_001886225.1). NCBI lineage: Bacteria > Bacillati > Bacillota > Bacilli > Lactobacillales > Enterococcaceae > Enterococcus > Enterococcus silesiacus. Next base: position 78,508 of record NZ_JXLC01000010.1, read on the forward strand.
TTATTTGAGCGAAACAAGAAGTCAAAAACTGCCGAATACTAAATTATATCTCGGGTTAGGCATATTGCCAATTGTTGCACTGATTTTGTTAGTAGTGTTTCCAGCGACACTGCCAGTGCTACTGCTGTTAGGCTCGATTTTATTCAATGTTGTCTACTATCTGATAAAAAAGGAAAAGCTGCAGCGTGAATTGGCTTCAATGGGATATTTAGTCCAAACAGTCGCTTGTGCAAAGAAATTAGCGAAAATAAAGACACCCTATCAAGAAGAGTTAACGAATAATCTCAAACCGCTTGCTTCGATGACAAAATTGGGTGTTTCTTTTAGAATGAAGTCGAACAGTGATGCTGAGTTGATGTTCGATTATTTAGCAATGATTTTTATGTTACCGTTTATTTCGTATAATTTTGTTTTGGAAAAGTTAAAAAACTACGAAGATCAAGCCAAAGAAATGTGGCGTTTGCTTGGAGAATTGGAAGTTGCCATTGCTGTGTTGAATTTTAGAACAGTAATGCCTGATACTAGTCAACCCGTTTTTTCTGAAGATATTCAAGTACAAGGAGAAGAAGTCTATCATCCTTTATTAGCGACGCCAGTACCAAATGACGTTAATTGGACCAAAAATACCCTTGTAACAGGTTCTAATGCCTCAGGCAAGTCAACCTATGTCAAGAGTGTAGCAATCAGCTGTATTCTATCTACAACGATTCACACTGCTTTAGCAACCAAGTTTCAATTGCCATTCGGACATATTTTAACTTCGATGGCTGTCGAAGACAATATTTTCGAAGGGGACAGCTATTTTGTTGCTGAAACTAAATCCGTCAAACGAGTGCTGGCTTTGTCGAAACAGGCGTTCCTTGCCTATGTTTTATTGACGAAATACTCAAAGGAACCAATACAATCGAACGAATATCAGCCTCATCCAGTATAGTCAATTGGCTAAAATCTTATCCATCGCTTGCTTTTGTTGCAACGCATGATATCGAGCTGACAGAAATTTTAAAGGCATCATGCTCAAATGTTCATTTTGAAGAACAAGTGACGAAAGAACGTGGTGTGACGTTTGATTATTGTTTGAGGGAAGGGCCTTCTACTACTAGGAATGCAATCCAGCTGTTGCATGTCTTGAATTATCCTGAAAAGGTTGTTGAGCAAGCGAAAAAAGAAGCTGATTATTTTGATGAACATCGTACGTGGCAAACAGTAGAATAATTAAATGTTGGGGCCAAAGCTGTTTTTGCTCGGTCGTTGATACGGATTTCATGTGATCAGGATCTGACTCGAAGAGTTATGTTCCGATCACATCTTTTTTTGTTGGAAGACAGAAGCAGGACGAAATATTTTTTTTGAAAAGCTAATCTTGCTAAAATGAAGAAAAGTTGCGGTCTAAGAATTTCTTTAATGGATAAAGAGGAGGGGGTAAATATTTAAATAGTTTAACAGGTAAATAATTGACAATCGTAAGTTAGAGGCGTAGCATATGTGATTGTTTGCGAAAAAAACATACTTTTTTCTGAAAATAGAACAGAAAAAAATTATAGAAGGGGAGATTAAAAAGTGGACTATTTAAAACGCTTGTTTATCGGAAAACCGTTAAAATCTACTGAAAATGATGAGCATAAACTGAGCCGATTTGCGGCGCTTGCCTTATTGTCATCCGATGCATTGTCTTCAATTGCTTACGGCACAGAACAAATCGTAGTTGTGCTCGTTACGTTATCCGCTGCCGCTATATGGTATTCGTTACCGATTGCTGCTTTTGTTATTATTTTACTTATTTCATTAACCTTATCTTATCGGCAAATCATCCATGCGTATCCTCATGGCGGCGGAGCGTATGTTGTCAGCAGTGAAAATTTAGGGAAGAATGCCGGGTTAGTGGCTGGCGGCTCGTTGTTGGTTGATTATATGCTGACAGTGGCTGTTTCGGTTTCTGCAGGAGCTGAGGCGATTATTTCAGCAGTCCCTGCGTTGTATGGTCATCAGGTAGCCATTTCGATCGTGATTGTTCTGTTGATCATGTTGATGAATCTGCGGGGATTAAGAGAGTCGGCTAGTTTTTTGATGTTTCCTGTGTATAGTTTTATTGCGGTGATTACATTGCTGATCGCGACAGGTTTATTTAAGATCGTTACAGGAGCCGTACCATTACATGCAACAGCAGTACCAGGAACCATTGTGCCAGGCATTACGATTGCCTTGATTTTACGAGCATTTTCTTCTGGTTCGTCTTCGTTGACAGGAGTTGAAGCAATTAGTAATGCAGTTCCTTTTTTCAAAAAGCCTAGAGCAAAAAATGCGGCAGGTACGTTAACTTTGATGGCAGTGATTTTGGGGTTTTTCTTTGTTGGAATCACATTTATCAACTATTGGTATGGGATTGTTCCGCAAACTGAAGTGACTGTGTTGGCTCAAATCGGAAAAGCGGTCTTCGGTCAAAATATTCTTTATTATGTATTGCAGTTTACAACGGCGTTGATTTTAGCTGTTGCTGCAAATACAGGATTTTCAGCTTTTCCAGTGCTCGCATATAACTTAGCAAAAGATAAATTTATGCCGCATATGTATATGGATCGTGGAGATCGATTAGGCTATTCAAATGGGATATTGACCTTGGCAGCAGGTTCTGTTGTATTGTTATTGATCTTTCAAGGATCGACCGAACGATTGATTCCGCTCTATTCAATTGGTGTATTTATTCCATTTGCATTATCTCAGACTGGGATGGTACTTAAATGGCGGAAAGAGACTGAAAAATGGTTGTCAAAATCAGTGGCTAACATTGTTGGAGCTTTCATTTCTTATGCGATCATCGTTATTTTATTCATGTATCGTTTAGGTGATATCTGGCCATTCTTTATTATTATGCCTGTTTTGATTTTTGTTTTTTACAGTATCCACGCACATTACCAAAACGTCGCAGAACAACTGCGTTTGGAAGAAACGGTGAAGCAGCAAGAATTTTATGGTAATACCGTCATTGTTTTAGTAGGAAATGCCACTCAAGCAAATGTGGGAGCCTTAAATTATGCTCGTTCGATCGGTGATTATGTTGTTGCGATGCATGTATCATTAGATGAAAATGTCGAGAAAGAAAAGGAAATCGAAGCTGAATTTAAACAACATTTTCCTGATATTCGTTTTTCTGTCGTTCATTCATCTTATCGTTCGATCACAAATCCAATTCTCCGTTATGTAGATTTGGTAAGTAAAAATTCAGCGAAACGAAATTACACGACAACAGTGTTGATTCCGCAGTTTGTCCCTAATCGGCGCTGGCAAAATATCTTGCATAATCAGACGAGTTTACGGTTACGTCTACGATTATCTTGGCGGGAAAATATTGTGGTTGCGACATATAGTTATCATTTGAAGAAATAGAAAAAAGTAGGTAAGAATTTTTTGAATTCTTACCTACTTTTTCTGTCAGAGCTAGACGGGCTCAATCCGCTTTTTAGTGATCTAGCTGCACAAAACAGCCTTTGAGGAAAATAGATAATCTTGATAGAGAATGAAAAGTGTTCTCTATCAAGATTCCTAATTTTCTCTAAGGCTAAACGTTTTGTTCCGCTTTTCTATGAATGTTTACTAGCCGGATCTAATCGACGTTCGATCATGCCTAATACCCAGTCTGTAATGATGGCCATTAAAGCCGTTGGCAATGCCCCGACAAGGATGATGGCTGTACCGTCTGTTGCATTGGTTCCGCGAATAATGATATCGCCAAGACCACCGGCACCAACGAAAGCACCGATAGCGGTGATTCCAATCGCTACAACTAAAGCATTACGGATACCTGCCATGATCACGGATACGGAAAGCGGCAATTCCACCATGTAAAGGCGTTGCCATTTCGTCATGCCCATTCCTTTACCGACATCTAAAATATTTTTATCTACCTGAATCATTCCAGTATAGGTATTCTTAATGATTGGTAAAAGCGAGTAGAGAAATACTGTTACGATAACAGTATTTACCCCAAGTCCAAGACCAAGCATTAAGATCGAAAGCATGGCAAGGGAAGGAACTGTTTGGATCAAGTTTGCGATACTCACGACCCAGCCAGCCATTTTTCTTCTGCGAGCTATGAAAATGCCAATTGGAATGCCGATGATTGCCGCAAATAATACACCGTAAATGGAAATTAGAAAATGTCGAACAAATTGACTTAACACATAACTGCCGTTTTGCTCAAAATAATAGAAAAACTGCTGCAGTAAATTCATATCTTGTAAATTCTGCATTATTTCCCACCTCCTTCAGATTCGAAGAAATGGTGTTCTTTTAAGAAATTATCAGCAACTGTTTCAGGTTCCATTAAATCGTTGTCTGCTTGATAATTTAGTTTTTGCATGGTTTCTGTTGAAATTTTTCCTGATAGTTTACCAAGGACATCATTCAATTCAGGATGTTTTTTTAAGAGTTCGTCCGTTGCAACTGCACAGGCATCATACGGCGGGAAGAAGTGAAGATCATCTTCTAAAATAACCAGATCATAACTGCCGATTCGGCCATCTGTTGAATACCCTAAAACAACATCCATCTTATTAGCCGCAACAGCATCATAAACTAAACCGATCTGCATCGGGAAGACACGTTTAAAGTCAAAGCCATAAGTTTCAGTAAACCCTTTATAGCCGTCACCTTTACGGTCAATCCAAGAAGTATCCACACCTGCGGTCAATTGATCACCAACTTTTTTTAGATCACTGATGGTTTTTAAATTATATTTTTTAGCAGTTTCTTGTGTGACCATAAAGGCATACGTATTGGCAAATCCGTAAGAGTTAAACCATTTTTGCTGAAATCTTTTCTGAAATTCTGATTGTACAACATCAAAGGCTTTTTTTGGTTCCTTGATCGGTTCTAGATTCAACGTAGTGGTCAAATCAGTCCCAGTATAGCGGGCAGCCGAAATTTGCGCATCACCATTCATCATTGCTTGATGGTTGATTGTGGTCGTTGCTAAGTTGTTGATAATCGTAGTTTTTTCATCAGTATAATGCTCGATCATTCCAGCGACTAAACTTGCTAATATCTGCGCTTCAGAGGTAATTCCTCCGGTAATAGAAATGGTCGAGTCATCAGAGTTAGAAGCTAGTCCAGGCAAAGAACAGCCTGACAATAATAAGATGCTACAAAATGTGATGAGGAACAATTTTAATTTTTGTTTCATGCTTATTCCGCCTCCCTTAATGCTTTAGGCGTTAATTTTTTCTCCAACAGCCCAAGTAATAAGTCTGCTGCTAAAGCCAAAATAGTAACAGGGATCGTTCCAGCAAAAATTAAATCTGGCTGATAATTGTTTAACCCACTAAAGATAAAGTCGCCAAGTCCGCCGGCACCAATATAAGAGGCCAACGTTGCCCAAGCAATAACATAGACTGCTGCTAGTCGAATCCCAGCCATGATCGTTGGCATTGCAATAGGCAATTCTACCATGAAAATCGACTGGACATTAGTCATCCCCATTCCTTTGGCAGCATCTTTATAATCAGGACTAACTTCTTTGATCCCAATATACGTATTTCGTAAAATAGGTAACAATGAGTAGATAAACAATGCGATGATTGCTGGAATTTTTCCAACACCAAAAATTGGAATCATCAACGCAAGTAATGCCAGAGAAGGAACGGTTTGTAACGCACTAGTTAAACCAATGACAATGGCCGCTGTTCGTTTGGTTCTTGTCAATAAAATACCGATCGGGACGGCAAACAAAATCCCTAAAATGAGTGCTACACCAGAGATAAAAATATGTTCTCCGATTTTAGTAACAAGTTCATTTCCTCTTTCTAAAAGAAACTGATTCATTTTCTTACACCTCCGCTTGAGGTTTTGGGGCGTCAGTTGTTTCTGGTTCACTTGAAGCAGGAGTCGCCTCTTCTGTTTCTTCTTCACCCCAGATAACATCGTAAACGATATCTACTAAAGAAGCCCGCGTTAAAATACCAACGACTTTTTGTTGGTCGTCCACAACTGGCACGTATTTTAAACCGCGTTTCAAAATTCGTTGTAAGGTATCACGTAATAAAGAAGATTTTTTTACAAAGAATACTTTTGGATTCATGATATCACTAACACTGGTTGCAGCTTTTCTACGGCGATCCAGCGTTTCGACATCGATAAAGCCTTTTAAGACACCTGTTCCATCAACAACTAGCAATGTATCAACACGTTTTTCTCTCATTAATTTGATTGCTTCAGATAGTGATTTTTCCGGTGTGATCGTAATTGCGTTGTTTAGCATCACTTCACCAACCGTAGTAATATCTGGTTTGGCTTGAATCAAGCGGTCTTCTCCAATCAATTCTTCAACAAACTCATTCACTGGGTGACGTAAAATATTATCGGGTGTATCAAACTGAATGACTTTTCCTTCACTCATGATAGCAATTCGGTTGGCTAATTTTAATGCTTCGTCCATGTCATGTGTAACGAAAACAATCGTTTTCCCTAAACGTTCTTGCAAATCTTTCACTAAATCTTGTAAAGAGTCTCTTGTAATCGGATCAAGCGCTCCGAACGGTTCATCCATCAAAATAATATCTTGATTTGCTGCAAGTGCTCGAACAACACCGATTCGTTGTTGTTGTCCACCGGAAAGCTCATTTGGATAACGATCCAGCATTTCTCTAGGTAATTCAACTAGATCAATCATTTTTTCAGCAATTTTATTCCGTTCGTCTAGATCAACTTTTAATAGCTTTGGTACAAGTACGATATTTTCTCTGATTGTCATGTGCGGCATCAAGCCAATACTTTGAATGACATAACCAATTTTCCGGCGTAATTCGACCGGATTGATTGTTTGAATGTCCTCACCATTGATTAAGATTTTTCCTTTTGATGGATCAGTCATTCGATTGATCATTCGCATAGAGGTTGTTTTACCGCTACCACTGGTTCCGATAAAGCAGACAAATTCACCTTTATCAAAAGACAGATTGATGTCATCTACAGCGATTTTACCGCCTTTGTAAATTTTTGAAACATGTTGAAATTCGATCAACTTTCTCACCCCAAATTCTTTTTTCTGTGTCTCATTTTCTAACTGACGTCAGTGTTTCCTACTAAATGTTTCTACTACTAGTATGCTACAAAACAGCGATTTCGACAAATCAGATGTTTTTTTTGTTTTTTAAGGTCAAAAATAATGAAGGAATAGTGACATTTTAATACTAAATATAATGAAAAAGTCAGAGAAGATTTTTTGAACAACTATTATTCTATTGACAATAGCTGGAAACCTTAGTATATTGTTGATTAGCTTCTACTATTTTATGAATAATAGAGAGTGAAAAGGAGAGCGTAATGGAAAAATTTGGGTTAGGTTACTTGGTATTTAGTTTAAGTTATTTGTTTGTGTTTTATCTTATTTCGAAAAAAAAGGAAGATTATCGGAAATTTGTACTAACTGGTTTTGTGATGATCCAGTTTGTTTACTTAGTATGGCGATTTTTTTATACGATTCCTACTGGAAATGTTACCGAGCTGATTGCAGGAAGTCTATTGTATTTGGCAGAGTTTATGGGATTTATTCAGGCCTTTACTTTGGTTGTCTTGTTTTGGAAACCATATAAACGAACTGAAAAATCATTGGCTGAATTAAAAGAATTACCCACAGTCGATATTTTAATCGCTACATATAATGAAAATATTGAGATCTTAGAAAGAACTGTTGTTGGGTGTTTATCGATTGATTATCCCAAAGAATTACTGAATATTTATCTTTGTGATGATGGGGACCGCTCGATGGTGCGAAAGTTAGCTGAAAAACATCATGTAAAAGTTATTGCCCGTCCGACACATGAGCATGCTAAAGCAGGTAATCTGAACTATGCTTTAACGAAAACGAATGGAGAAATCATCGTAACGCAAGATGCCGATATGGTACCTAAGCGAGAATTTCTGGAACGGACGTTGGGCTATTTTGCAGAAGAAAAGGTAGGGTTTATTCAAACACCTCAGACATTTTTTAATTCAGATATCTTTCAGCATAATCTATATTTAGACAGTGAGATCAATAACGAACAAGACTTTTTTATGCGTAGCTTAGAAGAGGGTAAAGATCAATTCAATGCGGTTCTTTATGTAGGAAGCAATGCATTGTTCAAGCGTAAGGCACTGGATTCGATTGGCGGATTTACAACAGGAGTGATCACAGAGGATATGGCTACAGGATTACTGTTGCAAAACAACGGCTGGCAAGGCGTGTTCGTCAATGAAGCCCTTGCTTCAGGTCTGTCACCAGAAACATTAGCAGATTATGTCAAACAGCGGGATCGCTGGGGACGAGGCAATGTGCAAGTTGCCAAAAAGTATACGTTGAAGAAGTTGAAGAATTTAACGTTTATTCAAAAATGGTTTTATCTGGATGGTGTGATGTATTGGTATTCTGGCATGTATAAATTGATTTATTTACTGTGCCCTTTTCTATATTTGGTTTTTAATATTTCAAGCTTGAAGACTACGCTACCACATCTAGTAGTTTTCTGGTTACCGGCATTTCTATCGGGGAGTTTGATGTATAAGTCCGTTGCTAGAAAAAAATACAATTCATTTATCAGTAATATTTATGAATTAGTTACTGCGCCGCAAGTTTCCTGGGCCGTTTGGAAAGAGACACTATTTAGTCCTAAAAAAAATAAAAAATTTCATGTAACGATCAAAGGAATTCAAGGAGAAAAAGGCTATTTTGACTGGCGCAATTGTAAAGTTCAGATCTTATTATTGGCTGCAAATTGTTTTGCCTTGATTTATTATATCGCGCAATTAGATTTTGCTCATCTGCAGTGGTGGAATGTTTTTTCTATCAATATTTATTGGTTGCTCTACAACATTGTCAGTTTGACGGTTGCAGTGTCTGTGGCGTATGAGCGTCCACGTTTACCAATGATTATACCGGTCGACTATGACGGAAAGCTGGTCAAAGAAGATCAAGTGATCCCTGTTAGAATTAATTATCTAGGTGAACGAAGTGTGACGATCACAGCTGATCCAAAAGATCCGTTCTTAAGTATATTGTTGAATCAAGAAGAGGGTCTTCTTTCTTTTCAAAAAATAAAAAATGTAAAAATGGTTCGTTCGCGTATAATTAATTTAACTGGAACAGTTGAAATTACGTTCAAGACCCAGAAATTTTCACGTAAGAATCACTATCGTTGGTTAGGTTTGATCTATTCAGACCCAAAATATGGTGTGGGTGATATCCATTCCATTAGAGTTAAGTTTTACACGATTTTCAAGTATATCTTCAAAAATAGAAAAGATGCACAAAAAAATCAACAGTTATTGTCATAAAAGGAGCCAATTAGACGTATGAAAAATAAGAGAATAATTATCATGTTAGCTTTTATAGTTGTTGTTTTTACGGGATGCGCGAAGAACGCTGATCCTAAAGATGTTGCTACAGCTTTCATCAATAATGTAATTTACGAGCGAGATAAAGAAGAAGCAGAAAAATATTTTTATCAATTAGATGCGCCAAGTCAAGCAGATTTGATTCAAGATTTCTCTGAGCTGTTCGATCTTTCAAAAGAGCAAGCGAAAGAATTGGTAACAATCTATCAGGAACAATTGGAAAAAGAAACCAGCTTTTCGGTAAAAATGAAAGACAGTCAAGCAAAAAAGCAAGAAGCAGAAGTAACGGTCACTGGATTGGATCAGACTAATTTCGATCAAATAATTGATCAAAAAACCGATGAAGAACTAGTACAATGGTTAAAGAATAAAGGCTATGAGACGATCAAACAGCTAGAGGATATCGATAAAATTTCTGATGAAAAGCAATTAAACGGGATTTTAAAAGAATTAAATGCATTAACAGACAAAGACCTTAATCAAATTCAGTTTGAAGCACTAAAAAAGACATTTAAAGAATTGAAAGCAGCGAAAGAACCGAGAACAATTCATTTTGAATTAGAGCTAGATAAAAAAGAGAAAAAATATTGGATCATTGTAGACGAGGAAAAACGGTTTAATGAATTGCTAGATGCTTTTCAAGGATAACTAGTAGGAAAGAAATATGTTGATTAAGGAGAAGTTAGAATGAAAAAATTTATAGTATTTTGCATAGCTTTTTTAATGATCGGTATTGGGACAACTCAGACAATAACTACCGCAGATGCGGCATTTTCTAAAGATGAAGCAGTTAGAGAACGTTTTGCCTTAAAAAGAGAACGATTAGCTGAGGTCGTATCAAAAAAAATCGCTCATGTTGAAAACTCAATCAAGAAAAAACTAAAAGACCAAGAAATAAAGAAAGCCCAAAAGCAAAAAGAAGAAAACGAACAAAAAGCCGCCGCAAAGAAAACTGAAGCTGAAGCGACAGCAAGTCAGGCTTCCGCTCAAGCGGCCCAAGCCGCTGAGGCAGCTCAAGCAGTCGCAGCAGAGCAAGCGGCAGTTCAACCACCGGTAGAAACACCAGCACCGCAAATACCAGAAAATGAAGCCACTGCTGACGTTGTTTCAGGAGCTTCAGCTAATGGCCAGGAACGAGGTCAAAGAAATCGTGAGTGGGGCGAGCAATTGGGAGATCCTAATTTGACACCAGAAGAGCGTCAAGGTATCATTCAAGAGAAAAAGAATTACAACCGCAATAACCACTAATAAAAGACTAAACAATATTTTGTTGTAAAGCATAAAGCACTTTGGTGCGTGGCTAATTTTGCGCTCGTTTAAAAACAGTTTTTTACGATTACAGTAAAATAGTCTGTTTGATGAGATGAACTTAGCCATAATTGTTCTTTTCATAGTCGTTTTATTTCAGTGGACATTTATAGAAACAGCGGGTAATTTGTCAATCAAAACTGTGATAAGGGGATTGAGCAATGAGGGCTTCTAGCCAATTTAAAAAAGGTGCTTTAGAAATGTGTGTACTTCATTTTATTGAAAAAGAAGATCGATATGGTTATGAGTTAACACAACGAGTGAATCAGTTTATACCAATTACCGAAGGGGCGCTTTACCCAGTTTTGCGTCGATTAGTTAAAGAATCGTATTGTGTCATTTATACAAAAGAATCGCCTGATGGTCCTTCCAGAAAGTATTACCAAATGACTGATAAAGGGAAAGAATATTTGGAACTTTTAGAGCGTGATTGGGATGAATTCGTTGAACAAGTACGTAAACTGAGGGAGGCAGATTAGTGAACACGATGGAAGAATATTTAAACCGACTAAAGGCTGCTTTTGCTGAAGAGGATATAGAAGATTTTAATGAGTTGAAAGAATACTTATTGGAGCAGTTGGACATTTGTTTGGAAGAAGGACAGACAGAAGCAGACGTCGTTTCTGGGCTTGCGCCACCAGAAGAGGTAGCAGCAGATTATTATGCAGATTTAAGCTTAGATGCTGCAATTAATGCTAAAACCTCTGTTGTTCCCAGAGAAGAAATCAAAGAGGTATTCATTCAATCACAGAAAAAAAGAATGCAAAAGCTTCTAAAAGCAGCGTTTAAAGTATTGAAACCGTTACTGCTTTTGCTACTAGTGGCATCCTTTGCTTTTTTCTTGGCCTATACGGTCAAAGAATTAAATGAAGAACGAAATTTAGCTGGGATTCCAACGATTTTATGTGTCTTATTGCTAGCGATTATTTTGCAAGTCATAAAAGGCTGGGCTTTTGAAAAACGGAAATTAATCAATGGTTTATCACTTGGATTACTGTTAGTAGGGACAATGATGTTATTGTTTTTTTCTGCCACAGGTCAATTAATGTATACAGGCAGACAATATTACAAAGAGATCAGCCTGTCTTCCAACAACCACGCTGCTTTCAGTTTGGATTCAGATGCAGATGTTGAAATCACGACTGTCGAAGTATCTAGTGCAGATAAACCAAGTTTGATGGTCAAAGGTAGATTTAAAGAGAGTGATATCAAGAAAATTGAAGCGGGTCTGTATGATAACAAGGTAAACTTGACATTAGACGAAGAGAATCTTTTTGATACATTCACTCGAACTGGACGTTCAGAAGTGATTTTCTTTATACCAAAAGGAACGATTCTTGACAATTTCCATTTAGGGTTAAGCCGGGGAGATTTGCGGTTACTGGATATTCAAACAAAGAATTTTGACTTAGATTTGATTTCAGGTGATGTCTATGCGAAAAATATTATTGCGGATGAAGGGAATATCAGAAGTGATTATGGTGATGTTATCATAGAAGAATCTGCTATGAACTTAAAAGTCAAAAGCGCCTCTGGAAAAACCGTTATCACTGGGATGTTAGGGGACTTAACAATTGAGGGCAATCAAGGCCTCTCTATTTTAAAATTCTTACGTTCAGATAATGTCGTGTTAAATAATCATTCAGGGCGGATGATTTTAGAAGATTCTGAAACAAAAAAACTTACCGCTACTGCAACAGATGGTCAAGTGATTGTTAAACGAACAAATGGAGATCTTTCATTAGTCAATGAGAGTGGGAAGATTGTCTCAGAAGAAAATAAAGGTATCTTAGCGTTGAAAAATGGTTCCGGTCCAACAATCGCTGTCCAAAGCAGCAAATTAAATGCACGTGTCTCTAGTCAATCAGGATTCATCAAGTGGTTACAAGACCCTAGCCAATCAGTTAAAGTCACTGCAAGTACAGAGACTGGTGAGCTGAAAAATGATTTCTCTGATGTATCAGGGAAGGAAAAGTATAAAATTGACGTAAAATCAAAAACGGGAGATGTCAAAATCTTGAAGAAAGTTGAATAAAATCAGCAGAAGGAACATTTAGACCGATCGTGGTAAATGTTTTGTTGGCTTGAGTTATTCAAAAGGAGAGCTAGGCGAAACGCTACGAGTTTTGTCTAGCTCTCCTTAAAAATGAAGTGACTGAGTAGCGAGAAGGTTGTTGGTTCGCTATTTTGTAGAAAAAAGAGGTTTAAAGGAGAAAAAATGTTTAATAAAAGGAAAATAAAGAAATGGTTTGAGCAGGCTCAGCAAGCTCTGAATGAAAATCAGATGCAGCAAGCGGTATATTTTTTGAAATTGGTCATTGAAACAAGTATAAAAAACGGCGGTATTCAATTAAATGAATGTTTTAGTTCGTTTGTTTTATTGGGAGATATTTATAACGAAGAGCAATGCTTTGAAGAAGCAGATCGACTGTATCGAATGGCTGCAAGCATGGATTTCTCAGCAAAATTTGTTTTACTAAAAAAAGAATTGTTCCATGATGATTCAAATTATGAAGTAGCTAGCAAAAACTGGCTGAAAAAAAATATGATTGATTCTACAGACATTATCCAAGCGAGCGACGGCAAAAACTGGACGTTTCTTATTGAAGAAGGGGAAATCAGTTATTCAGCAAGAGCCTCTTCTAAAGAATCAAATAAGGCAGCATTAGAGGAATTTGATGTGGAGTCTTTATGGACATATGAAGATTGTTTAGATTCACCTAGCATGTAAATAGTACCATTAAAGCAAATAAAATCCAGAGCCTGAAAATCGATGTTTCGACTTTCGCTCTGTTTTTTTGTTTCAATAAGCTACTAAAAAGTTAGAAAATATTGCTGTATTTTCATAATAAAACCAGATAAACAAAAAATTTTCTGACACTTTGTTGACTATGAAATTGTTTTTCTTTAAAATGAGTAGTAGATAGAAACGAATATAATAAAAAAGGCACTTCACAGATCAGTTGGCGCTGATCCATGAAGCCCTGAGAAGTCAGAGAATGCTGACCAATCAAGTTGCCCGTGTCAATGCGTAACATCGACATATTCCATTTTACTCAATTTTTGGAGAAATATCTAGAACTTTCTTTGCCAGAGTTGAAGATGGATAATGAGATGTCTATTTGTTGAACATGCAATGGTGTTGGTGTACTTTGCCAACGCCATTTTTTTATTTTGTTTCTATCTAAGGTAAAGGTTTGTATTTGCTGGTAGCTAAAGATTGAAGCCGACAAGCTTTAGCTATTTAGTAAATAGGAGCTTTGCTGTATTGAAGAGCCAAAGACCTGCAAATACTTGTAGAATCGTTAAAGTGGTAATGTTCTGTTTAGTAAAAAGTAGTCTTTGGTAGTTCAAGGTATATGAACAGGGGTGAGAGTCTAAATAAATTGATGGATTCTAGGTAAGTCAGTTTGTTTTTAGCTTGAGCGCCTGTTTGTATTTTTAGTAGGGAACATTCATCTGTGAACTGCTGAGTAAGAAGAATTAAATGAATTAAATTTTAGACATAGAAAAGCTGAAATAAGCGTGTTGATCCAAGGGCAAACCGCCTTTGATAGTATATCATCACTCTTATTTCAGCTTGTAACTGTTGGGTAGTTATATTTCTTTATAGATATTTGCTTCGATTTCAGAACGCTTATCTTCTAAAAAAGGCGGTAAAGCAAGGTGTTCACCTAAAGAGCTCAGTGGTTCATCTAGCGTAAAACCAGGTGTCAATGTCGCAAACTCAACTCGAATACCTCCAGGTTCTCTGATATAGAGACTTTTAAAGTAACCGCGATGGACGATTTTTTCAATGTTCCATCTTTGCTCTTTTGCTTTTACATAAAGCTCATCTAGCTTTTGTTCATCTTGGACTGAAAGGGCAACGTGATCCATACTTCCTCGACCCATGCGAGTTTTATCTGGTGTCGCAGTCGATAATAGTTGAATATAATCAGTTTCATTGAGTTGAATTTTTCCACGGTTGCTGTTCCAACCTATTAATCGATAAAAGAAGTCAGCTGTTTTTTTAGGGTCAGCAACGTGAAATTCAGTCGATAAAAGTCCCAGGATCTGTTTGTCGCCTGGAATAGAATTGTTCACCTGTAGCTCTTTAGCTAATGGTTCTTGCTCTACTTCAACCAAATGGAGACTTACCTGATCTTTGTCTTTAAAATGAAGACTGTTTTGTTTCTTAGTAAATTTAATTTTGGCATCAGTTAAGCGTTTCTCCCAAAAAAGCAGACTACCTTTAGGGATTTTTAATCCGATCGTACTTAAGAAATCAGCCTTATCATAGCGTTGTGCTAATGAAGGGACCACAAAAAAAGTGATCACAGAACCAGGTGTGCCGGCATAATCGCCATAGTAGTAGTGTAGCATTTTATGATTATCTTGATTGACCGTTTTCTTTACAAAACGCAATCCAAGGATCGTTGTATAAAAAAAGTGATTATCCTTAGCAAATCTTGTTAATAATGAGACATGATGAATCGGTGCGAACATTGAAAGTCCCCCTTTAATTTTATTTTCACTTACTAAAAGTAAGTTTATGCTATAGAAATAAGAAATTCAAGTATTTCGCTTTTAACAAGGGCTTTCTTCATAGCCAGATAGCGTAAAAAATGGTAGAATAGCCAAGACAAATCAAGTGGAGAGAGTGACCAATATGCTTAGTACAGAAGATTTTGATTTTGATTTACCAGAGGAACTGATTGCTCAGACGCCTTTGAAGGATCGGACAAGCTCGCGTCTTTTAGTTTTAGATCGAGAAACAAAAGAAATTGAAGATAAACATTTTCATGAAATCATTGATGAATTAAATGCGGGAGACGCCTTGGTCATGAATGATACACGGGTGCTGCCAGCTCGATTATATGGAGAAAAACCTGAAACTGGCGGACATTTAGAAGTGTTGCTTTTAACAAACACAGAAGGAGACACTTGGGAGACGTTGATTAAACCTGCCAAGCGGGCAAAAGTCGGTACCCAAATCAGTTTTGGTGATGGTCGTTTAACAGCTACTGTTGTTGAGGAACTAGAACATGGCGGACGAATCGTAACGTTTAAATACGAGGGCATCTTCTTAGAAATTTTAGAATCGCTGGGAGAAATGCCTTTACCACCATATATCAAAGAACGTTTAGAAGATCCTGAACGATATCAAACAGTCTATGCAAAAGAAAATGGCTCTGCAGCTGCCCCTACAGCGGGTTTACACTTTACACAGGAACTACTTGGTAAAATCCAGTCAAAGGGCGTGAAGCTTGTTTATTTGACCTTACACGTCGGTTTAGGAACTTTCCGGCCTGTTAGTGTGGATAATATTTCAGAACATGAAATGCATAGTGAGTTTTATCGATTAACAGAAGAAGCGGCGGCTCAACTAAATGACGTTCGCCAAAATGGTGGAAAAATCGTTGCTGTAGGAACAACATCTATTCGTACACTTGAAACGATCGGAACGAAATTTGACGGACAAATCAAAGCAGATAGCGGTTGGACAGACATTTTCATTACACCAGGTTATGAATTTAAAATCGTCCAAGCTTTTTCGACGAATTTTCATTTACCTAAATCAACCTTAGTAATGTTGGTCAGTGCATTTGCTGGGAGAGATTTGACACTTACTGCTTATCAGCATGCAATCGATGAACGCTATCGCTTCTTTAGCTTTGGTGATGCGATGTTTGTAAAATAATTTTAGATAATAAAAAAACTCGTTCTGCCTCTAACCCAAGCGGAGTGAGGGTAAATGTGTTCTAAGACATTTATCCCACTCGTTCAAGTTAGAAGAGAATGAGTTTTTTAGTGATTCTTTTAGATTCGAGGCAGTAACAGTTATAAACCGCTTAAAAGTAATGTTTGAGATAATTCTCTTTTACGAACTGATCTAGGCAGGAAACAGCGAATTTCATCTTCATTAAAACCAATCTGTAATCTTTTTTCATCGATCATAATGGGACGGCGGAGCAATCCTGGATTATCCTTAACCAATTCCAATAAGGCGTGTAAAGGTAATTCATTGATGTCTATATCTAGTTTTTGAAAGACTTTGGAACGAATCGAAATAATATCTTCTGTTCCTTCTTCTGTAAGAATTAATATATTTTTTAGTTCATCTAATGTTATAGGAGTAGTGCCAAAATTCTTTTCTTCAAATGGAATCTCATGATCGATTAGCCATCTCCGCGCTTTTCTACATGATGTGCAACTATTTGTCGTATACAATTTTAACATATTTTTCAATCCTTTCGAAAATATTGGTACATACCTCTTAATAACTATAATATACGAAAAGTAAAAAATTCACAAAATAAATGCTTACAAAATAGCTGTTTATTTCTATCAAAAGGTTGAAATAGCTCGAAATTCACAAAATTTTGTTATTTTTGCTGAACAAAATACAACAATTATCATGAGGTTGAGAAAACTACTTTGTTATGTAAGAATTTAACACCATACGGATATTTTATACGAACGATTACAAGCGCTTTCGGAAAAATGTAAATAGAAAGACAAGTTACTGAGTTGATTTTATTTCATAAAATATCGTTTGACTGTTGGGCGACCCGATAGTTTATGCTAGAACAAGATCACAGTGAGGAGGAGAGAAAAATAGAGACGTATTTAACTATGGGACAATTAGCGGAATTGATGTCTATCTCCAAACATCAGATTCGTTACAATGAGGAAAAAGGCTTATTAACTCCAGCATTGATAGATACTAATGGTTATCACAAGTATGGTATGGATCAGGTATATCAGCTGGCAAATATACTCTTGCTACGTAGTCTAGGTGTATCAACAGCTCAAATAGCGCAATTCATGACAAATCAGGATAATGTCTGGGCAAAAGAAACGTTAAAGGAAACCTTGAAAGCGACAGAAGCAAAATTACAGCAACTTCTCTCGGCTAAAGAGCAAATTGAAAATCTGTTGCCTGAAATTGAACAAAAAGATGAAAGCTATCTCGAATTACCTGAGAGAAAATTGAGTAAAATTTATTCGTACCCAATAACGGAGATGTTGGACATTCTAGAATTCTATAAAGCAATAAAAAATAAGCAAAGTAGTCATTCGTTATTTGGTGAATCGTTTTACTATCTAGTGAATGCTCGACAAATCGATGTATATGTCGAAGGTACATTTTCAACAAAACAGCGAATTTTACAGGCAGGGGACTATTTAGTCAAAAGAGTTTGGATTGAAACCGAAGAGGAGTTGTTAGAAGCACTCAACGTTTTTAGTAAAGAAGTCAACAGTCCATTTTTTGAGCTCTCTGAAATCATTGTTAAAGAGACTGCCTATTCTTCGATTTTGATGAATAATAAACTGTTATATGAATTACAGTATTTTATTTCAGTGAAAGGATGAGTATCAAATGAATCATAAAATAGCTGTAGTGGATCGAAATCAGTTGACTGAGTATGAAGTGAAAAATGTCCTACAGTTACTGTTAACGTCGTTTGCAGATAAGTTTTCCAAGGTTCATTTAACCACAACGGAGAAGTTGACGACGTTGCTCTATTTTGAACAACAGTATCCACCGTCGCAGACGGGTCCAACTGATTACATTGTGAAAAATGAACATGAAATCATCGGTGTTTTAAGCATTTCTAAAAAATCAGCAATGCCTAAAAAAATAGCGTATCCATTTGAATTATCTAGAACATATGGTTTTTTTACTATTTTTAAATATGTTGTATTGCTGACAGCTTTGGAGTATTCTCCTGGCGATAACGAGCATTATATAGAAAATATTGCTGTCCACCAAAAGTATCAAAAACAAGGCATTGCTAAAGCTTTAATCACAGTAGCACAAGCAGAAGTAAAAAAAGGGGAGAAGCTCACATTACTTGTTTCAGCTACTAATCAACACGCATTACGCTTGTATTTAAAGTGTGGTTTTTCCATTGTCAAGAAGAAAAGAAAGGTTATTTTAGGACTTTTAGCCAATGAGGCAAATTGGCTTTTTATGGAATGGGGTAGATAATATGCGGCGAGGTCGAAAATTTTTATTTGGGTTACTGGGTGTGATGATTGCATTAAGCATGTTTGTTTGGTATGAACATCGCTATGAGATGCAGGAGACGAGCAAATGGATTCCACTGTCTAAAGGGAAGCTCTCGGCTGTAGTGGTGGAGCCAGTCAAGCGACGTTCAAAGGGAATCGGGGTGCTTGTTCATGGCGATGCACCAGTTGATGCTACAAATGAGGGCGGCTATAGACCAATGATGGAACAATTTGCTAAAGCCGGATTTACGACCATCTCTTGGGCAAAGCTTGGCGTAGCTGGCTCTTATGGAAATTGGCTACATCAATCGATGGATGACCGAGCGGCAGAAGTAACCGAAGTAATCCAATGGGCAATGAATCAACCAGAGTTAAATACAGAAAAAATTATTTTATGGGGTGTAAGCCAAGGTGGCTGGGTCGTGCCAAAAGTGGCAGCACAAAAGAAAGTGCCGATTTCTAAGGTGATTTTAGTCTCTCCAGCAATTAATTGGCTGAGGCAAAATGATTATTACACAACCCAAAAACTAAAGCGTGAAGGTCAGACACAAGGTCAAATCCAGCAAGCTTTAGAACAGGAAGAGCAAATTATCTCATTAATGAAAAAGAACGTATCTTACCAAGAATATCTAGCGAATACACCAGAGCAAGAGCCGATGTCACAAGATCGTTGGATTTTTGCTAAAAAAAACCTATATTCAGATGTTCAATCGGACTTGGAGAAGATTGAAGTCCCAGTTGATTTGTTTCTTGCTGATCACGACGAAAATGTCGATGTTATAGATACTGAAAAAATCTATTCAAAAAAAATACCTAAAGAATTGTTGACCATATTTAAGATCAAAGATGCAGCGCATAGCATGGTCGATTCAACTATTGCCCAATCTGAAGTGTTGACAGTCGGGACTTATCTGTTGGCTCCTAAAGATTTTTTAATGAATAAATCGTTTTTACGGCAAAGTTATTTGTCAGTAGAATGACTGTGAGTAAGACTGGCATAAAAAGTGAGCGACAGGGCTAAATGAGGTTGGGACAGAAGCGTCTAATCTCGAAAAATAAGAAGGAATTCACGAAAATTGCTCTTCAAATTTTTGTGAATTTCAGCTTATTTCCGAAGGGATTGCTTCTGCTTCCACCGTTTATTCGGATAAAAAGATCTTGGGGCATAACTTGAAAAGTTATGTCCCAGGATCAAATTTTTGCTATAGAATATGCTGGGTAGAGGCCAGTGTATCAATCTAGAAGAGCTAAGGATTGAACGTTTCAGAACTAGGAATCTATTCTCTATTCCTTTTAAAAAAGCAAAAATAAAATTAGCGTAGTATTTTGACTATTTTTTTATTATTATAAAGAGAAGGGACAATGAATGCTAAAGGAGAGCTTATGATGATTGAAGAAGTGACATACAGTTACGCCGCAACACTGTCAGAAAGAATCGACTGCTGGAAGAATCAAACGATAGAAGCAGATAAAGAACGTTATTTGGAGCAATGGCAAGCACGTAAAAGCTTGTTGAAAGCACCAGATTATCAGAAAATGTTCCAGCATTATCATTGGGATGAAGCAACTTTTAGTGTGGGACTGATGCCATTTACTGAAGAACGAGCGCAATTGTTATTACCAATGATCGAAAAAAGTGACTGGTTTCAATTACATAGGCGATTATTTTCAGCTGAGATTCCAATCAAAGATCTCAGCTTGACCGCTGCCTTACGTTTTCACCTAGATTACTATAAGCAGCATATTCAGACATTGCTACAAAAATTTCCATTGATTCAGCTCTCGGCAGTAGTAATCGAGGATCTGATCGCTCAACTATCCGATGAATTCTTTTTCATCGCCCAAAAAACATTGGCTTGGGATGTTCATCAGATGATTGAAGAGTATCAACTACAAGCTGAATCAAAAGAAGAAGAATTCGCTAACTATATCAAGGAGTTTCTTGGTGATAAACAACGTACCTATCTTTTTTATGGTGAATACCCCACCCTGGCTAGAATTCTTGCTACCAGATTGACATTTGCCTGTGAAATGATCGAGGCGTTTTTCTCCTCTTTGAATGATGCTACTGAACAATTGGCAGAGGTATTTGCTATCACGACACCAATGAACCTCACTCAAATAAAGCTAGGGCAAGGCGATAGCCATGAACGTGGCAAAACAGTGATTCAGTTTCAAGTGCAAGAAAAGGCATTGATTTTTAAATTTAAGAATCTTGAGATTGGTGAGCGCTTTAATACCTTGTTGACGTATATTGAAGAACTAAATCCAACGGTTTCTTTTTATAAAATCAAACGGATCGTGCAACCAACCTTTACCATTGAGGAAAAAGTTGCGTATGAAGAGTGTTTAGAAGAAAGTGAAGTAATAGATTTTTATCACAATTATGGTCAGTTGCTAGCGATTGTTTATTGGTTAGGGGCAACGGATTTGCATATGGAAAATTTAATTGCTAACGGACCTCATCCTGTGTTGATCGATGTTGAGACGTTGATTCGTCCTGAAATGTTTAAACTGACCAAAAAAATGGCGAGACAAACTCGAATAGAAAAGCATTCAGTCATTGTTGCAGGCTTGCTGCCGCAAAAAAAACAATGGAAGCGTGAGTTGGAGATGGATGCATTATCCGGCACAAAACAGAAATTACCGAAAAAGGTCAGAAGGCTGAGAAATGATCGTTCTAGTGATATTGCTTTTCAACTAGAAGAAGCTTATATGGATGGTGCTCAAAATATTCCACGCCTGGCAGGTAAAGAAGTCGATTATCAAGACTACCGCCATGTGATCCAACATGCATTTAAGGAGATGAACCAGCTACTATTAGCAAATAAAACGGAATTTATCGAGAAAGTCAAAGCGTTATTTGCAAATACAACGATTCGGCTAATCTATAGAGATACTCAAGATTATGGCAATTTATTGAACTTTACCTTGCACACAGAGAGTATGTCTAATTATATTGAGCGGGAAAAGATCATTGAAAACTTATGGGCCAGTCAAATCATTCCAGAAGTGCTGATTCCATTTGAAATTCAAGTGATGTTAGATCACGATGTTCCCCTGATTACAGCGAATACTTCTTTAACGAATGTCTATACAGATGGTCACGAGCTACTTCAAGTATTAGCAAAGTCACCTTTGCAGGATACAGTGGAGCATATGGAAAAAATAACGGAGAAAACCAGTCACTTTTCCTATCTTCTATTAAAAGAAAGTTTAGGTACGCTAGAATATAATACCCAAGAAATAACAATTCCAACGAGAAACGGATCAATTGACGAACCGTTAGTACAAAAAGCTGCCGATATTGGAGATAAAATCCTTGATCAGCTTGTTCTGGAGCCAGAACATGGTGAAGTAGATTGGATGTCAGTGCTTCCAGAGTCTGATGACGAGATCAGCATTGTTTATCCTGATACTGACCTTTACGGAGGAAGTGCAGGTGTGTATTTATTTTTCGTTTATCTAAATCATTTGGTTCCTAAAGAGAGCTATCAAGAAGTGATCGACTTACTGGAAAAAGAAATCTTTTTAGGCGAGGGCAAAAAAGATACTTACGAGAGCGCTTTTTTTGATGAAGGGATGCGCGTGACTGTCGCTTTTTATGTGACAAGATTGCTCAATGATGCCAAGCATCGGATCTATCTGGAAACCAGTTTACAAGCCTTAAAAGCACGTCAAATCGTAACGGAAAATCAATCCAATGAATGGCTTTACGGCAAAGCTAGTTTATTAGCCGTTTTAGCAGCTATCTACCAAACCTATGCTAGCACAGATGCATACGAAGTACTTTTAGCCTATTCACAAGCCGTGACTTGTAAAGAAATGGAAGACAATAGTTTTGCTCACGGCTACGCTGGTGTCTGCTATGGTTTAAGCAAGGCAAATCAAGTCCTTAACGAGACAAAGACTAAAGAAAAACTAAACTGGTATCAACAAGCATTTGAAAAAAGGCTTGAAGAAAACAAGCAGCTGAATAATTCTTGGTGTAAAGGAACTACTGGGATCAAAGAAGTGTGCGAATTGCTGAATATCAAGTTCCCTGATGAAAAGTTCAAAAAAATAGATGAAATGAGTAGGGCAGATGATTGTCTGTGTCATGGCACATATGGAAATAAAGACAATTATTTAGGTGATATTTTTATATTAAATGATGGTGTTATTAAATTGAAGACTGATCCAGCAAGTGTCCCTGTAGGGTTATTCTGTGGATTAGCTGGAGTTGGGTTTCAAGTGCTAAGAGCATACGAGCCGTCCCATGTTCACTCCTTGTTATTTATTAAGTAACACAATCTGAAAAAAGAACTTTACTTATTTGAGAGAACGTTTTATAATCTAAGTATTAACGCAAGGGGGAGAAATAATATCATGAGAAAATTATCGATTGAAAAAATGGAAGCAGCAAAAGATTTGAAAAAAGTGGATGCAGTTGTAGGGGCTTCGTTTGAAAGAAGTAAACGTTCTGACGATATAATGAAAGACACTGAAGAATCTAGCGCAGCTATTGGCTGGTATACAGTACTTATTTGTTTCTAAAAAAAAAGAACTAGGTTTATCCTAGTTCTTTTTTTTTAATTTGATTTCTTTAAAATCATAATACCGAATGCTTCAGTTCCAGATATAAGTAATAAAACTAAATTTATCATCCAATAATAAGAAACTTGGTTATAGGCTACCACATCATAAAGAGTTGTACCTAAAATAAACAGTAGAATTATAGTAACGATAAATGAAATAAAACTTGCTGTTGAAATAATTTTCTTTCCTCGTTCATCTTTTCCTTCTTTACTAAAGAAAAAGTAGACTGAGTAAATAATAAATATCAACGAAAGTCCAATAATTAAAAAACTAGACCAGTGATTTACAGGCAAGTTATCAAAAAAAGATTTAAGTGATTCAGTCATAATTTATCCTTTCCTTCCGTTAGTCGGTTTCTTCGTTCGTTTGCTCGTCTTCTGTCAATTTTTTGAAAGTGAAGATTTGTTCAATCGGCACTTCGAAAACGTCTGCTATGTCATGAGCCAGTAAAAGGGAAGGATTATACCTATTTCTTTCTAACTGAATAATTGTTTGTCTAGATACTCCCACCTTGTCAGCAAGTTCCTGTTGGGTCATGCGTTTCATGGCTCTGTAGACGTGAATGGAACTCTCAAAAGATGAGTTCTTCTTTTTTGGCAATGCAAATCCCTCCAATAGTCTAATTTATGTATTAAATAAAAAGCGCATAGTCAAT
This sequence comes from Enterococcus silesiacus, assembly GCF_001886225.1. Classification (NCBI taxonomy): domain Bacteria; kingdom Bacillati; phylum Bacillota; class Bacilli; order Lactobacillales; family Enterococcaceae; genus Enterococcus; species Enterococcus silesiacus. The sequence continues at coordinate 102,413 of NZ_JXLC01000010.1, forward strand.
ATACCATATCTTACTTTCACTTACAAATATCATGCAGATAAAATATAAAGAAAAAAGCCAAGCTTCTCGATTAGCTTGGCTCTTGTTTCTGGAAGGAATCAGTGTATTGAATGATCATTTTTTACTTTTAGTTATACATGTAAAGTAATTAGTTGAATTTCTTGTTCATAAACCAAATCTTGTCTTCATTACATTTTCTACATTTCTTTTCTTAAATTTTTTTCAATCAAACTATCTTTATACGTGTTTTTTTACTTTATTTGGATTGATTGTCCAACTTTTCACACATATTCACTATTTTCTAAAGATGTTTTTATGATTTTTATACTTTACACATACATCGGGATGAAAGGTGAATCGTGTTCTGCTAACAATTTTGTGTTTATTTTTGTCTGCTTCGAGAAATTCTTCAATACAACTGATATTTCCTCCTTCCTTCTATAAGTATAGTAACATATGTGGTAAGCGTTTTCAAGTTGGAAGACTCAGGTATTTACAACTTTTTTTATTGATTGGCAGGTTCTCTACGGAAAAAAATGCCAGAAAAAAATAAAAATTTAGCCATTTTTATTGAAGTTTGAAAAAAAAACATGGTATAGTGAATATAGATACTATATTAATAGAAGGAAAAAAATAAGAATGGGGGGATAGGATGGAAGCATACAAACAACCTATCGAGACAATTATCAAAGAAGTGAACACAAATAAAGAGCACGGCTTATCAGGGCAAGAGGTAAAGAATCGACTTGCTGAACATGGTGCCAATAAGTTCCATGAAGCCAAAAAAGAATCTGTATTGAAGAAGTTTCTTCATAGTTTATCTGATTTTACAACAATTATTTTATTAGTTGCAGCAGCTATTTCCTTTTACACAGCAATTGCTACAGATCATGGGGATTATTTTGAAGGGATTTTGATTATCGCCATCGTGATCATCAATGCAGTATTAGCGATCGTTCAAGAAGGAAACGCTGAAAAATCGTTGGCTGCGTTGCAGGATATGAACAAACAAAGCAGCTCAGTTTTACGTGATGGCAAAGTTGAGACCATCGATGCAGAAGATGTTGTTGTTGGCGATATACTAGTATTAGAATCAGGGTCGATGATCACAGCGGATGCCCGCTTGATTCAAGCATCCCAACTCAGAGTAGAAGAATCTGCACTGACTGGAGAAAGTGAACCTGTCGAAAAAGATTCGGAGTACATAGGAAAAGAAGATGCACCGATCGGTGATCAGATCAATATGGTCTTTAAAGGTTGTACAGTAGCAAATGGTCGTGGGCGAGCGATTGTTACAGCAACTGGGATGCAAACTGAAATGGGTAAAATCGCTGGTTTGTTAAATGACGATGTGACTCAACAAACGCCTTTACAAAAACGTTTGAACCAATTAGGAAAGCGAATTAGTTTCATTGCACTTGGTGCTGCAGCATTAGTCTTTATCATTGGTGAATTACAAGGTGAGCCGATCTTAGAAATGTTTATGACGGCAGTCTCGTTAGCTGTTGCAGCTGTACCTGAAACCTTGATGGTGATTGTGACATTGACATTGGCTTACGGTGTACAGAAAATGGCTAAAAAACATGCGATTATTCGTCGTCTGCCAGCGGTTGAGACATTAGGAACAGCTAACGTGATTTGTTCCGACAAAACAGGAACCTTGACGCAAAATAAAATGCGCGTCAGACGAGTTTGGTCTCGTGGAGATGAAGTAACGGACACTGAAGATGCGATGACAGATGAAGCGATGGAAGTCCTAAAAATGGCTTCACTTTGTACAGACGTTATCGTAGATAAAGATGGCGATGATTTAGTCATCAAAGGAAATCCTACAGAAGCTGCGATTGTTCGTGCAGTAGAAGAAAATTATCATACCAAAGCTGAATTAGAAGAAAAATACCCGAGAATCGGTGAAATTCCTTTCGATTCAGAGCGTAAGATGATGACGACTGTGCATAAAATGGGGAAAAAATATATCTCTGTAACTAAAGGCGCGTTCGATGTTTTGTTGACTCGTTTCCGTTTTGGAGACGTTGAACAAGCTGCTGTGGTAAATGACCGCTTTGGAAAACGTGCTTTACGTGTAATAGCAGTGGGTTATGCCATCTATGATGAAGAACCTACAGAAATCACTTCAGAGGCGTTAGAGAAGAATTTACGGCTATTAGGATTGATTGGCATGATCGATCCGCCAAGACCAGAGAGTAAGGGCGCAATTGCTAGAGCGAAAAAAGCAGGGATCAAAACAGTCATGATCACAGGAGATCATGTAGTGACCGCTGGAGCGATTGCCAAGGAATTAGGTATTTTAACGGATAAAAGTGAAGCATTAACAGGGTCAGAATTGCAAAAAATATCTGATGAAGAATTGGATTCACGAGTGAAATCACTCTCTGTTTATGCTCGAGTAACGCCTGAAGACAAAATCCGTATCGTTAAATCTTGGCAGCGGACGGGTGCTGTTGTTGCGATGACAGGAGACGGTGTTAATGATGCACCGGCCTTAAAAGCGAGTGATGTTGGTTGTGCTATGGGGATCACTGGAACAGATGTCGCCCAAGGTGCAGCAGACATGATTTTGACTGATGATAACTTTGCGACAATTGTTGATGCGGTTGCCCAAGGGCGTGCTGTTTATCGAAATATCCGTAAAGCAGTCAACTTTTTGCTAAGCTGTAATATTTCGGAGATATTTATTGTCCTGATCGCTATGTTGCTTGGTTGGGGAGCACCGTTTACAGCCGTTCAATTATTGTTTGTAAACGTTGTTGCTGATGGTTTGCCTGGTTTTGCTTTAGGAAAAGAACCTGCTGAAAAAGGCATCATGGATGAAGCACCGATTCCAAGAAATGAAGGGATTTTTGCACGTGGCTTGTGGCAAAAAATTGGAATCAATGCCTTTGTCTTTACGGTAATCACCTTGTTTGGATTCTACTTAGGTGCAAATGTCGATTCAGTTTCTTACTTTTTCGAAGCAAGCCATGAAATTGGTCAAACAGTAGCATTCTTAATTTTAGCTTATTCATCAATTTTACATGTGTTTAATGTGAGAAGTACAGAATCTATTTTTAGAGTAAAACTATCGACAAATAAATCATTGTTTGAAATGGCTGTATTGGCTGTCATTATTACAACGGTCATTGCTTTATTACCGTTCACACAAGATCTGTTTGGCTTAGTTCCGATTGGGATGAATCATTGGTTATTAGTAATGGGTCTATCGATCATACCGATTTTTGTCAATGAAATGATCAAATTCCATTATTCAACGGAAGAAGACGTAGAATAAAATCGTAACAAAGAGAACGCTTGACGTGTTGATTTCTTAGTAGGAATCTATACGTTAAGCGTTCTTTTTCAACACTCCTGATGGATTGAAAGAATATCTTGAAAATACTATTGAATTTATTTACATAAAAGACTTGCTAAAATGATGAAGGAGTATTATAGTTGTTATCAAAATCAGTTGTTTTATTTTTTAGCTGGTGTTTTTTTAAATTTAATTATAATTAACAACCAATATTTTTATTTGGATGCCCAAATAAAAATCTTAGGGGAGTAGCAGCATAGTTTATCTATGTTTTTAGATCAACAGCAAGTGTGCAAACACTGGTCTAAGAATGAAATTGCGAGACCTAAGTGTAAGGGCCGAGTGTCGTTTCACTTAGGTCTCTTGTTTTACTTAAAAAGCGGGATTAGGGGAATGTTCAGTCGAACCTGATCGAGCCTGTTCAGCTTTTAGTATCGTTTAGCTTCAAGAGCTAGCCTCTCGGGAAAAAGATAAAATCTGCCTGTGACAAAGAGCGCCACAAACAAATTTTCCTATTTTTCAGTCAGAGCAAGACAAGCCCACTACGCTTTTAGCACTATCTAGCTTCGCAGGCTAACCTTTCGGGAAAAAGATAAAAAATGAATGAGCCAAAAAGCGTCTCAGTCATTTTTTCCTATTTTCCTGTCAAGGTTGACCGAGCCTGTTCAGCTTTTAAATTGGAGGAGAATTTTTTGGTAGAGAAATCGAAAGTTTCGCATCATCAGAAATTGACCGCTGCTGGTCTTTTGGTAGCAATGGGGGTCGTTTATGGCGATATCGGAACAAGTCCGCTTTATGTAATGAAAGCGATCGTTGGGGACAATGGCGGTCTTCAAAATGTTTCAGAGAATTTCATTATTGGTGCGGTATCATTAATATTTTGGACATTAACGATTTTAACAACGATCAAATATGTTGTGATTGCTTTGAATGCGGATAATCATGGTGAAGGTGGAATTTTTTCTTTGTACACGCTTGTACGTAAAAAAGGAAAATATTTGATCATTCCAGCGATGATTGGTGGGGCAGCGTTATTAGCGGATGGTGTATTAACACCTGCAGTAACGGTAACAACGGCAATTGAAGGGCTGCGGGGAATTCCGGTGTTTTTTGATCGGTTCGGTAGTGATCAAAATATTATTGTGATGATTACGCTAGTCATTATTCTTATTTTATTTTCTGTTCAGCGTTTTGGAACGGATGCAGTAGGTAAGGCTTTTGGACCGATCATGTTTGCTTGGTTTACATTTTTAGGCGTGATGGGGCTGATTAATTTCGGACAAGATTGGACGGTGCTTCGTGCGTTGAATCCTTATTATGCGATTCATCTCTTGCTTAGTCCTGAAAATAAACTAGGAATCTTTGTTTTAGGAAATGTCTTTTTAGCAACAACTGGGGCAGAAGCACTATATTCTGATTTAGGTCATGTTGGAAAACACAATATTCGTGCTAGTTGGCCGTATATCAAAGTTTGTTTGATCCTTAACTATTTGGGACAAGCAGCGTGGATCTTAAGTGCAAAAAATGATCCATCGATTTTAGCGATTGAAAATCTAAATCCATTTTTCCAAATGATGCCAAACAGTATAATGCTGATTGGAGTGGTTTTTGCTACAGTTGCGGCCGTTATCGCTTCTCAAGCACTGATTTCAGGGTCCTTCACATTAGTTTCTGAAGCGATCAAATTAAAACTTTTGCCTAGATTAAAAATCATCTATCCAGGTGCAAATATCGGACAAATGTACATTCCAGCCGTTAATATGATGTTATGGATCGTGTGTTCACTGATCGTTATTACCTTTAGAACATCTACACACATGGAAGCCGCATATGGTCTTTCAATCACTGTGACGATGCTGATGACCACTATATTATTAATGTTTTATCTATTACAAAAAGGTGCACCAAGATGGGTTGCGTATCTTGTTACGTTGTTCTTTGGGAGTATTGAATCGATCTTTTTTGTTTCAAGTATTGCGAAATTTTTCCACGGCGGTTATGTAGCGGTTGGGATTGCTCTATTGATTTTGGCTGTGATGACAATTTGGGAATGGGGCAATATCATCAAAGAGAAAACATCTGATACAGTTCCGCTAAATCAATACGTAGAACAATTACGGATGTTAAAAGATGATACAACTGTTCCGAAATCTCAGACAAATGTTGTGTTTATGACGCCAGATACAATAGGAGATGAAATTGGTCGTCAAATTATTTATTCGATTTTAGACAAACAGCCAAAAAGAGCCAATGTTTACTGGTTTGTCAATGTTGAAGTAACAGATGAGCCTTTTACTAAGGAATATTCTGTTGATATGATGGGCACAGATTTTATTGTTCAAGTACAGCTATACCTAGGGTTTCATGTCGCTCAGGAAGTGAATGTCTATATTCGTCAGATCGTTTACGATTTAATGAAAGAAGGACGCTTGCCTAAGCAACCACAGAAATATTCATTGACCCCTGGGCGTGAAGTGGGTGACTTCCAATTCATTATTATTCGTGAAGAATTATCGAAAGTAACAGAATTGAAGAAGTGGGATCGTCAAATCATGCAGTTGAAATTGGCAATCAAAAAAAGAACCACAACTCCAGAAAACTGGTTTGGTTTGGAATATAGTGAAGTGAAATACGAATCGGTTCCGCTGATTATTGGAGATGCTCGCAAAACAAGATTGAGAGAAAGAAAAACTTTGGTATAAAGGGAAATGAGGTTGGGACGGAAGTATTTAGCTCAGAAAGAGTTGCTTTTGAGCCCACTGATTATCTGTATTCCATGAGACTGGAGCATAACTCAAAGAGTTATAGCCAGTCTCATTTTTTCTGCTGTTCAATAGCTTCTATTCGCTCTATTGGATTAGGACAAGTATAATAAATAAGAAGAGAAGAAAAAGAGGTGTAAACTATGCTTGCAATAAATTTTTTAATCCTATTTTTAATGATTGCAATCACGGCGTTTTTTGTAGCAAGTGAATTTGCTTTAGTGAAAATTCGTATGTCCAGATTGGAACAATTGAAAAAGGACAATGTGAAAAATGCGGAACTGGCGATCCATGTTACTCACCATTTAGATGCTTATCTGTCCGCTAGTCAATTGGGCATTACTTTGACTGGACTAATTATTGGGTGGGTCGGCGAAGGGTCTGTGGCAGCTCTGTTGCATCCTTTGATTGGAAATCTGCCAATCAGTGCGGCGCTTAGCCGGACGATCTCAGTTATTTTAGGTTTTGCCATTGTGACCTATGTTGATGTCGTTGTAGGTGAACTATTACCGAAAAGTTATAGTATCGCGCAGACTGAAAAAGTGGTTCTAGCAATTGTTAAACCCTTGCACTATTTTTATAAAGTAATGTATCCATTTATTTGGTTATTGAATCACTCAGCCGCAAAATTAGGTAAATTATTGGGAATAAAGCTGGTTTCTGAAGGGGAAGAAACGCTGACCCAAGAAGAGCTATTATTTGTAGCTGTGGATTCCTATAAAAAAGGTGAATTAACAAAAGAAGAATATCATTATATGGAAAATGTGTTTGAATTTGATGATACTTTAGCTAAAGAGATTCAGGTCGATCGGACTTCTATGGAAGTATTTGAAGTAGACGAAACGGTAGAACAAGCGATTCAGCACTCTTTAAAACGAGGACATTCACGTTATCCTGTGATCGAAGAATCTAAGGATAATGTACTAGGTTATGTGACGCTACCTGCGTTGATCAAAGAATCATTTATCGACAATCAAAGAAAAGTTAGCGAGTTAGTGGAAGAGCCGATCGTTGCATTAGCGACTACTCCAATCAAGAGTTTATTGACCATGATGAGAAAAGAAGGCAAGCATATTGCGATTTTGAAGGATGAATACGGTGGAACCACTGGTATGGTCACGATAGAAGATATTTTAGAAGAGTTAGTTGGTGATATTCGAGATGAGACGGATTTAGAAAATGCCTTGATTGCTAAAGAGTCGGATCATTCTTATATCGTCTCAGGCAAGATTACTCTCGATGATTTTGAACGGTATTTTAAAGTCAAGATTGCCGCATTTGAGGAATCTGAAATGTCCACATTAGCTGGTTTTATTGTAGAAAGAAAAAATAATCAAATTGCTGTAGGAGATACAATCGAGATCGATGGTTTTACTTTTGAAGTGATGGATTATGAACATGCACATATTGATTATTTTAAAGTGAAAAAAATAGCTGAATAAAATCGTAAATCGAGGTTGAGATGTGAGTCGAAGAGTGATGTCTCAACCTCGTTTTTTAGTGGGGTGATTTCTTTGTGTGAAGTGGCAAAAAGGATTGACGGAAATCGATTATTCAGCTAGGATTAAGAAAAAATGAAATAGAAGGTGTTTGAATGCGTAAAGTAGGAATTATTGGATTAGGTCATGTTGGTGCCACACTTGCTTATACCTTAGTCACTGAAAACTTAGTTGACGAACTTGTTTTGATTGATAAGGATGAAAAATTGGCAATTTCTGAACAATATGATCTCTTAGATGCACAAGTTTTTTTAACAGGTAAAACAACGATCATCATTCAGGACTATCAGGCATTAAGAGACGCCTCAGTTATTGTTTTTTGTGCCGGACAAATCAGTGCGCTGGGAGATGACGGGGATCGTTTTAAAGAACTTGAAATCACAAGTAAAATAGTAGAAGATACCGCACCTCAAATCAAGCAATCTGGGTTTGACGGCATTATTGTGACTATCACAAATCCATGTGATGTCATTGCCGCTTATATGCAAAAATTAACAGGCTTTGAGACAAATAAAGTCTTTGGAACAGGGACGATGCTGGATACAGCACGAATGAAACAGGCAGTAAGCCGCAATCTAGCAATCGACAGTCGCAATGTCGGTGGGTATGTCTACGGTGAGCATGGAGATTCTCAATTTGTTGCTTGGTCAAGTGTGACTGTGGGGGATCGACCGCTTTTATCTTGGAATCGTGAACTGGATTTAGAGACATTAGATGAGGATGTTCGGGCTGGAGGCTGGAATGCATTTGCTGGAAAAGGCTACACAAGTTATGGTATTGCAACCTGTGCTGCTCGTCTGATTCGGATGATTTTGAATGATTCTAAAACGATCGTACCAGTTTCAGCTTACAACAAACAAGCAGATGTTTATTATGGACAACCAGTAGTGATTGGGAAAAATGGTATAGAATCATTTGTTGATTGTCCGCTGACTGACAAAGAAAATGATTCCTTAACATGTTCTATTGAAATTATCAAAAATGGACTGGCTAATTTACCATTTAAGCCGTAAAATAAGAGACGTGATTTTACTAAATATGGAGGCAATCTATTGATAAATTTAACAGAAATAACGGAGAAGATGTCTCCAAATCAAAAAATAAACTATGACCGTGTTTTACAAAAAGTGATTGCAGAGTGGGGAAAATCAGCTATCCGTCCTACTATTTTGCTCCACAGTTGTTGTGCACCTTGCAGTACGTACTCACTTGAATATTTGACACAATATGCAGATGTTACGATTTTCTTTGCCAATTCCAATATTCATCCTAGAGCTGAATATCAGCGTCGAGAAATCGTTCAAAAAAAGTTCGTAGAGGATTTTAATGAACAGACCAATAATCAGGTACAATTTTTAGCGGCACCCTATGAACCAAATAAATTTATCCAAATGGTGCAGGAAAAAGAACTGACAGAAGAGCCAGAAGGTGGCAAACGTTGTTCAGCATGTTTCCAAATGCGTTTAGATATCGTTGCGGAAAAAGCACAAGAATTAGGGTATGATTATTTTGGAAGTGCGCTAACGCTATCACCAAAGAAAAATAGCCAATTGATCAACGAGATCGGAATCGATATTCAAAAATTTTATGCAACCAATTATTTGCCCAGTGATTTTAAGAAAAATAATGGTTATAAACGTTCGATTGAGCTGTGTAAAGAATATGATGTATACCGACAATGCTATTGTGGCTGTATGTTTGCGGCGACAAAACAAGGTGTTAATCTAAAAACTGTGAACAAAGAAGCTAAAGAATTTTTAGCGGAATGTAAAAAATAGTTAAATAAGACGAGGTCAGGACAGAAGTGTTTAACTCCAAGAACCAAGTTCTTCAATTCTTAGTGTCTTTGACACTTATAAGTTGATGAGATCGGAACGCAATGTAGTAGGTACTGTGCAACATCAATTCATACTTCGCTGTATTTTACAGCAAATTCAGCTTATTTCCGAAGGAGTTAATGATGCTCCCACCGTTTATTCGGATTCCTTGAGGCTGGAATGTAACTCGTAGAGTTATGTTCCAGCCTCGTTTTTTTGTTGTAATGTCTCATTTTAGTATATAGTTTTAAACTATAGATAATGATAGGAAATAAGTTCTATTCTATATTTCTTCCTCGTGGTAAAGTAGTTGAAATACCTTACTGAAGGAGGAAAAGTATGAAAACATCGATTATCGGGTTCCCGCGGGTAGGAGAATCAAGAGAGCTAAAATTTGCAACAGAGAAGTATTTTAGAAAGGAAATCACCGAAGAAGAATTAGAAGCAAAAGGCAAAGAATTACGCCACAAACATTGGCAACTTTTAGTCGATCAGGGAATCGATTTTATACCAAGCGGGGATTTTTCTTTCTTTGATACAACGTTGGATACGGCACTTTTATTGAATCTTGTACCTGAGAAATATCAGTCTTTACAGTTATCACCATTAGAAACGTATTTTGCATTAGCTAGAGGCTATCAAGGCGCTGCGGGGGACGTTACAGCTTTAGCTATGAAAAAGTGGTTCAATACCAATTATCATTATATGGTTCCAGAAATTGATGATACTACGGAGCTTAAACTTGTTGGAGATAGTCTATTTAAGGCTTTTAATGAAGCAAAAGAGCACGATATCATTACTCGACCAACAATTTTAGGCCCGTTTACCTTATTAAAATTGGCAACTTACCATGGTTCAAAGCAGGCAGCTGATTTTTATGAGGACGCTATTATAGCTTATGGGCAAATTTTTGATCAATTAGCTGCATCAGGCTGTGAATGGCTTCAGATCGATGAGCCAGCTTTAGTTTTAGATTTATCGCCTGCGGAAGTTCAACAATTTAAAGGATTGTACCAACGATTATTGGCTAAAAAAGGTCACCTGAATATACTAGTACAAACCTATTTCGGAGACGTTCGAGATACTTATCAGGAATTGATTGAATTGCCATTTGATGGGATTGGCTTGGATTTTGTTGAAGGTAGAAAAACAGTAAGTTTGCTTGAAGAATATGGTTTCCCAAAAGGGACACTTTTATTTGCGGGAATCGTGAATGGGAAAAACATTTGGAAAAATAATTACCAAGAAACACTGTCACTCCTAGAAAAAATTCAACCGTTCGGCACTATTGTGTTGAATACCTCATGCTCATTACTCCATGTGCCTTTCACACTGGCTAATGAATCGGCTTTAGAAACAACAGTAACAAACCATTTTGCTTTTGCAGTTGAAAAATTAGCTGAATTAAATGAATTAAAGAAAATAGTTGCGGATAAACAGACGCATCATGAGTTACTGAAGGGCAATACAGCGCTATTTGTTCAAGAGCGTTTTTCTAAAAACAAGCATGTTGCTCAACAGATCGAAGCATTGACAGAAAGAGATTTTATTCGGTTACCGGTGTTGGCTGAACGGGCAACGATCCAAAAAGAAAAGTTACAATTGCCGATTTTGCCGACGACTACGATCGGTTCTTTTCCACAAACAAAAGAAGTCAAACAAAATCGTGCTAAATTTAAAAAAGGTGAAATCACGGAAGCGGAATATACAGCTTTTAATCAGGAGAAAATTGCGGAATGTGTTGGTTTTCAAGAAGAGATTGGTTTAGATGTTCTAGTTCACGGTGAATTTGAACGCAATGATATGGTTGAATATTTTGGTGAGAGTCTGGATGGCTATTTATTTACTGAAAAAGCTTGGGTTCAGTCATATGGCACTCGCTGTGTCAAACCTCCGATTATCTGGGGAGATGTTTCACGTTCACAACCAATCACGGTAGCCTACTCAAAATATGCCCAAACCTTGACGGACAAACCGATGAAAGGAATGCTGACAGGGCCTGTAACGATATTGAATTGGTCGTTCCCTCGTGAAGATATCAGTTTAAGAGAGTCAACCTTGCAATTAGCATTAGCTATTCAAGAAGAAGTGCTGGATTTAGAAACGAATGGAATTGAAATTATTCAAATCGATGAAGCGGCATTACGTGAAAAATTACCCTTACGTCAAACGGATTGGCATTGTGAATACCTAGCTTGGGCGATCCCCGCTTTCCGCTTAGTGCATAGCAAGGTCCAGCCGACAACTCAAATTCACACGCATATGTGTTATAGCGAGTTTGCAGATATCATTCAGGATATCGACAACATGGACGCAGATGTTATTTCATTTGAGGCCTCTCGTTCAAATTTAGATATTTTAGATGCTTTAAAGGCTATTGATTTTCAAACTCAAGTTGGGCCAGGAGTTTATGATATTCATTCGCCTCGTGTACCATCAGTAGAAGAAATTGAAACAACGATTCATAACATTTTAACCAAATTACCGATCGAAAAAGTTTGGGTCAATCCTGATTGTGGGTTAAAAACGCGTGGAGTACCAGAAACAAAAGCAAGTTTGAAAAATTTGGTCCTTGCAGCTAAAAAGGTACGTGGAGGGGTGTAAATGAGGACAGATACCTTGTTCAAAGAAAAGACCGTCTTTTCCTACGAAATTTTTCCACCTAGACGAACAGCACCAGTCGATACGATATACCATACCTTGGATCGTTTGAAAGGGCAACAGCCTGATTTTATCAGCGTGACTTTAGGAGCTGGCGGTATTGGCGCTAACTTAAGCACCGTAGATATTGCTCAGAAAATTCAAGATGAGCAATTTTTGCCAAGTGTGGCCCATTTACCAGCTGTAAATTTTTCAAAAGATGAGATCGTGGTGATTTTAGAAGAATTGAAACAAAAAAAGGTAGAAAATGTATTAGCTTTAAGAGGGGATCTTTTACCGGATAAAGAGCCAAAGAAAGATTTTTCTTATGCGAATGATCTAGTCGCGTTTATCCAGGAACAAGGTGATTTTAATATTATAGGTGCTTGTTATCCTGAAACCCATAGTGATGCAGCAAATTCAGTGGAGGATATTAGAAACTTAAAAAGGAAAGTGGAATCAGGAACGAATCAATTGATCTCACAATTGTTTTTTGATAATAATTACTTTTATACGTTCAAAGAAAAATGCGATATTGCTACTATCGAGGTGCCGATTCAAGCTGGGATCATGCCTGTCGTCAATAAAAAGCAAATTGAACGTATGGTCAAGATGTCTAATGTGACACTGCCAACAAAGTTTTTAAAAATGATGGAACGTTATGAACATAATCCAGAAGCCATTCGAGATGCAGGTATTGCTTACGCTATCAATCAAATTGTTGATTTAGTCGCACAAGGCGTTGATGGGATTCACTTATATACAATGAATAATCCTTATGTAGCACAAAAAATCAGAGAAGCTACACGTAGTTTATTTGACGCATAGTTGAAGAAATAGGGAGCTAGCAAACTTAAGAAATGTTGAAAAATAGACTGGGCTGATAGCCTGTGTGTGATTGAATACCATTGATTTAAAAAATAGTCTTAACCAAAGACTATTTTTTTATCAATGGTATTTTTTGTTTCATGTGTCCTTGGAATTTACCCTATTTTTAAAAATATAGTTCTAAAAATGCAATAGAATAACTATATAAACGAGCTTTTTTGCAAAAGAAATATATTTGTAATAATCGATTTAAAAGACAAAATAATGTTTTTTTGTTGTCTTTAATCGTTTTTTTTGTATTATGAATTTCTTGTTTTCGCATTATTTATTTATATAAATGTATATAAATAAATAATGCGAAAAAATGATAAAAACAGCAGAGGCGTGGGATGTTGACACCTTGATCAATTATTATTTATTATAGGCTTAAGTTTGTGAAATGGATGGAATACAATTCTTTTGGTTGATTTTTATAATTTTATAGTTAGGATTAATTTATTTGATTTTGTGACTCTCTTATTAGAGAAATTAAGACTAGGGAAAAGTATAGTGATTACTTTCTCTAAATGTTTCCAGAACAAAAAAAGATTCAATCTGGTTTAAAAGGTACTTGATTTGTTTGTTAGCAAGTCTCTGAACTGATTGAAGGAAAGTGTATAACATGGAACAGCGAAGAGTGAAAAGACATAGGAACTCATCTCTTGATGAGAGACCAAGAAAGAAGAAGCCTTCTTCTAGTTCAAAAAGCAGGCAGAAGAAACAAACATACAACAAATCAAGTGTAAATGGAAAAAATCCAAAGACTCTTCGGCCACAATCACGACAGAAGAGTCGACAAAAGAAACAGCAATCGAAAGTGCGAAAAAAACGGTCTTCTCTAAAAAATAAAGGGGTAAAAAAAATTTTAGATCTGCTATTTTATATCATTACTCTAGGATTGATTTGTATGTCGATTCTTTTTGCATTTAGTGATGATCAAAATAAGACTATTTTTGGCTATCGTATCTTTAATGTGTTGACAAATTCAATGGCACCTAATGAACGTGATCAAAAACCTGGTGGCTTTTATGCTGGGGATGTCATCATTGTAAAGGACATTCAAGGAGATACTGCAAAAAAAGGTGACGTGATTACCTACCGACCTTCAATGAAAAGCGAAGCTTTTTTAACCCATCGAGTGGTTAAAAAATTAGATCATTTGAATAAATCAAAAGGAACTTACTACATTACTAAAGGAGATAACAATGATACTGAAGATTTACCGATTAGTGAAAAACAAGTGGTAGGGAAAAAAATAATTGTTTTTCCAAAAATTGGTGCAGTTTTAAAGTTCATTCGAAAAAACTTTATTGTGTCTATTATCTTTATGCTGTCTATCTTTGGTTTTATATTGGTAATTAAGATGTATATATTCTCGAAGTAGCTTCCTAATTTAGTGAAATGATGTCAAATTAAATAAAAAAATATGTGGGGGAAGTAAAAATGAAAAATAAAAAGTTATTGATTATAGCAGGTTTATTCGCCTTACTGGCTTTGGGGGCTGGGACTTTTGCCTGGTTTACTAGTGAGGACTCGGTTACCAATCATTTTGAGGGCGAAATTGCCGGAAATGATATTCAGATTGTGGAGACATTTACACCTGAAGAAGATTGGACACCAGGAGAAGGGGTCGCAAAAAAAGTTTCTGTAGCCAATGTATCGGAATATGATGCATTGATTCGCGTAAGTTTTGAAGAAGTATTCAAAAAATTAAGAGACAACAATGAGATTTATTTCGATGGAACAGAAACGTACATTTGGGCATCCGGGCCGAACAAAGGAAGTGAATTATCAAGCCCACCAGTAGTACCTAAGGCTATGCCTTCAAAATCAGACTATGTAAGTTTAGGCTATAAAGATGTCACAGCAAACTTATCAACAGAAGTAAAGAATATTACAGTTGCGAATAAAGAATATCGTTTTAAAATATATGAGAAGGAAGTACAAGCAGCTGGCAACAAGCCATCTGGGGAGCCTATTCCAGAAGAATATTCCTATGTAGCACAATGGGAAGCATCTGATAGTACTAAAGCAAAAGCATATATTGGGAATACGTCAGGTAGTATTGAACGTAATCGAACCACTCAGAAATTAACCTTAGTAAATCCAGCATATCTTTCTATGATCGATGCAACTTATAATGAAATAAAGGAGAACTGGGCTGAGCCTAATAAACTATATAATAAACCTGCTGTAGACGAAATAACCTATAAAGCATTTGCAGATGACCTTATTCAATTAGGGTTTACAGAGCTGACCAAAGAGATTACTAAAAATAAATGGTACTACAATGTAGCGGATGGGCATTTTTATTTTGTTGGAAAAGTATTACGTGGCACCCAAACTCCTCAACTTTTGGATAGTGTAAAATTAATGGAGCAAGCGGACAACAGCTATAGCTTACTTCAATTTGATTTGATAGTAAATGCAAATGGAATTCAAAATGCACAACAATCAATCAAAGACTCATGGAAAACCGATGTAAGTAATCCTGCTTTGTACGACAAACTAGTGGAATTTTGTGACTATTAATAAATAGAAAACAATGGTGATATAGAATGGAAAAGATAAAATACCTTTGTCAGCTATTCAGTTTGATTATTATAAGTTTATCAATCATCGGTGGTTCTCCGTATTTTGCCCATGGGGCTGAGGGAGAACCACTGCCTTCTGGTATTGTCATTGGAGACGATAAAGGAATCCAGGTTCAATCTGATGGGGAATATCTAGTTGAAATCAATGATGTCCTACCAGGCAAAAAGTGGACGCTTGACATTGATTTAATGAGCGTAGATAAGGGCACACCGTATGATTTAAGCATGCAAATTTTTGAGCCTGCATTAAGCGGTCCAATCGACTTTTCCAAAGCAATTCATATGGTGCTGAATTATGCAGGAAAAGAAATTTATGATGGTCCGGCTTCTGGTATTAGCGCTAAAACGAATCTACAAGAATCTGACTATTCTTTAGGAACATTTCATCCGGGGGATAGTAAGCGTTTACGCGTTGTTTTTGAAATGGATCACACCTATACTAAAAATGATTTTCAGGTAAAAAGTATGATGGAAAATGTTTGGAAATTTCGAGCAATCAAAAATCAAGAGCCTGAGCAAACAAAAAACAAAAAACAAACAAAACGAAAACAGTTTTTTCCGCAGACTGGAGAAGAGTGGCGGGACGTATTGATTTATATTTGTTTAGGCTTATTTATATTGTTGATGGCAGTTCTGATTTTGAAAAAGAAATACGACGATCAAAAGAAACGCTCATAAATGATGAATCAACTCATGATCGAATTAGGAAGTTTGGAGGGAACACCTCTTGAAAAAGAAGAAACGTAGATCTATAAAATATAAAAAAAAAGCAAGAGTTGCTAAAAGAGGTTTCCGTTTATATTTAGCTCTCTTTGCGTTATTTTTTTCTAGCCTGTTGATTCTTGGAAGTACCTATGCTTGGTTTACATCAGCTGATTCCGTTACAAATAAATTTGAAAGCGGACGTTTTCAAGCTGAATTAACGGAAGTTTTTAAACCGAATCTGACCTGGCAGCCTGGGAAAGATACTACAAAGCAAATTCGTGTTCAGAACACAGGACAATTACCTGCTCTTGTGAGAGTTTCCCTATACGAGTATTTGTTAACTTTCAAAATAGATGTCAGAGATAAAATAGGTAATGGGAATTTAATAACCGTTTCAAGCGAACAAAAACCAGTAGTTAATGGGAAAGATTTAGCTACTTGGCAACCTGCTTCAGAAAAAGGTGGTACATATAAGGATGGCTCACTTTATTATGTAGCTAATAAAGCTTATATAGCAGATCGAACGAATAGCAAAGATAGATATATGTTAAATGACCCCGCAAGAAAAGCTCTGCCATTTCACTTCATTGAAATCAATTTTTCAGCGTACATGATTACTTCACTTCCCAAACCAGGAGTAAAGAACTATTGGATTTATGAAGATGGATATTTTTACTATTCTGAAGTATTAATACCTGGAAATATAAGTGAACCATTAGTAGATAATGTATCACTTTCTTCAAGTGCATCAAATACCTACAAAGGAGCATTATATCAGCTGAATCCCTATTTAGAAGCTCATGATCCTATAAAAACAATCATTAAAGAATGGGGAATTGAAACTGATAGTTTAGTTTATGGAATACTCAAAGATAAACTAAACTAAATAGTAAATGATACCAACTCTGTGTGAGAGATGGAGGGAATAATGGGTACGAAAAAAAATAAAAGAACAAAAATTAGATACTCTAAAAAATGGTTGTTAATCGTTTTATTTTTAGCTCTAGTACTTGTAATTGGTACGCTTTTGCGAGATGTTTATGCAGCGAATAAATCAATAGATGAAGAAGTTAATAATTTTCGCTTGAATGATTTAAAAGGGACAATCAAAGAAACATTTACCTCATCAAAAGACTTGAAAATAGATACACCTATCACAAAAAATGTCGCAATTACAAATGATCAAAATCAAGACATGTTTATTCGAGTACTAGTCCTACCAACAATTATAGTAACAAGTTCTGGCGGAGAAGACTTAGTGCTTCCCGCTAAATTTAAAGGAGAACATGCTCAGATGGAGATTCCTTTTGATACAGCTAATTGGATAGATGGTGAAGATGGCTACTTCTATTATATAAAGAAATTGAAAAAAAATGAAACTAGTTCTAGTCTATTCAAACAAGTAACGATCGTTTCAAAGAATTTAGATCAGCAGTATTTAAATGCAGAAGTAAAGATTGAAATTAAACTAGAAGGAGTAAACTCGACAGCATATGCTTATCGTGATGCGTGGTGGCAAGGCACTAGTCCTACACAAGATCCTAGAAAAAAAATAGATGATCATTTGAAACTGCAAATTTAAGGCGATAATTCTGTGAGATAGATTCATTTTTTTTAGAAAGGATACAAAATGAACAATAAATGGGTGAAAATAATAGCTGTGGTTGGTTTCTTATTAGGAAGCTTGGGAATGGTACTATTTCTAAAAAATATAAGTAATATAAAAGCTGAAGAACAAGATACAACAATAAATGGGCAGATAGAAACCTCTGGGGATAGAAATGAAGAAGCTTCTAAGTTTATTGATGAAACTGAAAGTAATACAGAACAATTTACGGAAGAAGAAAAAAATTTTTTCTCTGATTTAAGAAAAGACAATAGTATGTATGGACAAAGTTTTGCCATTGGAGGTATGCTATCACCACCTGGAGCCAGAGTTGTCAGTGGTAGCTTAGGGGATTACAATACGTGGATTCCGTCTGATTATAATATGAGTATTAAAGTTACAGCTAATACCAAGGTTGAAGGCTGGGGTGGAGTCATTGCTACGGAGGCACCTAATCAAAAAGTTATGCAAGTTCCTGCAAATAAACAAGGAGAATTGGGGCTATGGTACAAAAATATAGGAATGTATAATGGTGAATCGATTGATATAAAGGTAACATTTGATTCTTATATTTTAAAGTTGGGAAAAGGTTCCAAACCATATGGTGTGCTTAGATTTTTTGAAAAAGAAATGACACAGGATATTTTTGGCATTTATGATATTAGAGAAACATTTAGTTTTTATAAGAGTGGAACTTTAACGCCAATTAGTGTAAAAGGAGCGCTTACTTTTGGGGATATTGATTATGCTGAAGAGTTAGTGTTTCCGAATTTCGATACTTCCAATTGGCAAAAAACGTATATTCATCAACAAAACCAATTAGGGTACGGAATGACAGAGAAGGATTTACGTTTTGTTGGAAAAGGGAAAGATGCACAGAAAGAAAATACTCCACAAGCCTTTGCAACTGGTATTTTCCAAGGTTCTTCAGTCGTAATAAAATACGAAGATAAATACAGAGATGTTGTAACGAAATGGCCGACAGGTAATGGCGGTCAAGGTTATACATTTATATTAATGATGACCAATGCTCGGCCATTTAAAGCACCTGTGATTAAAAAACAAGTTAGCGATAGTGATGAAATAAAAAAAATCACAAATACGCTAGCTTCAAAAGAAGAAGGATTTACTTATACTTTTGAAACTAGAATACCCAATGAACGTAAAGAGTGGTGGTATAACTCTTTGCAAATTACTGATAAATTACCTGATGGCATCGAACTTAATGGTTCTATTGCTGTTAAAGATAATGTCAGTAATGAAAATTTAACTTCTCAATTCACTTCAAGTATTGATGCGAACAATAATTTGACAGTGAAAGCCATTAATACAAAGCAAGCAAGTTTTTACGATAGAGTCCTTGAAGTGACTGTTCCAGTCAAGTTGAATGCAAAAGTAAATTTGAATTCTTATCCAGTAATAGATGGATTAGCACAAATAACAAATAAAGCGACTGTCACCACTCAAACATTCGACAATGTTCGACGCAATGAAGTATCAAATACGGTGACGACAAAAGTTCCGTTCGATCCTCCAAAACCAACGATTCAAAAGAAAGTAAAAAATGTTACTACTGGGGAAACTCTGTATCAAAAAAGCACGAAAGTAAAGTTTGATGATGTAATCGAGTATGAAATTGTATTGAAAAATGAAAGCACAAATGTAAATATGTCTAGTTTAAGAAATGCGGTACTTACGGACAAATTACCAGTAGGAGTTACTTTGAAGTCATGGTCTATAAATGGTGAAGCAAAACCAAATTCAGCATGGGTAGAAAATAAGCTCACTAACTATAATTATGCAGCAGGAAAAAATCATGAAAGAAATCAGACATATGTTGTAAAAATTCAAGCGATAGTTGGTCAAGCAAATGATGGAACGGTGCGAAGAAACGAAGCATCAGTGAATGGAGCTAATTTGAATGGAGCTATTCCAACAAGTATCGCGGATGTAGTAGTACTAAAACCGAATCTAAAAATAAATAAAGTAGTAAACAAAGCATCGGTTGTGAATGGAGAAGAATTTGAGTACACCATTACGATGGAAAATATAACTAGAGATGCTGTATTATATAGTTCAATGATTATTGAAGATAAATTGCCAGCTGGGATTACAGCAAAAGCCGGAACAACAACCTATTCCTTAAATAGTGGTGCAAGTAAGAAAGTGTCTGATACTTTGATATGGAATACTTTGAGAACGGTATTGAATACAAAAGAATTGCCTGACTCGGCTTCTAAATCACCTATTACCAGCCAATCAAAGGGGAAATTGGTCATTAGCTTTACCGCTGTAGCTGATGCGACTACGGTTGGTAAACCATCCTTGGTGAATACTGCAATCGGGAGTGGAAAATATGATTTAAATAAAGAGAATTTGGTAGACAAAGGAAAGCCCTATGATTCTTTAAAAGCAACTGCTGCATTAAGTGTGACACAGGCTACAGGCGGACTGCAAATCATCAAACAGGATGATACAAAAAAACGATTAACAGGTGCGAAATATATCGTAAAAAATGCCTCAGGAACCCAAGTTGGAAGCGGTCAAACCAACGCCAATGGCGTGTATACTCTAGGAAATTTACCAACCGGAAAATACACAGTGAGTGAAACAGCGGCACCTACAGGGCATGTAGCGACCCCGGTAGAAGGAAACAATCGAGCAGTAGAAGTTGTGAGAAACCAAACAGCGACCCTAACCTTTACCAATAATCGTCAAGGACGAATAAAGATCAAGAAAATTGATAAAGAAAGTAAAGCAGTCTTGTCAGGCGCAGAATATTGTGTGAGCGATAGTCAAGGTAAGCCAGTAATCGCGAGTATCAAAACGGGAGCTAACGGAACAGTGACAACGGGGTACTTACCGGCAGGA
>NZ_JXLC01000011.1:0-121840 GCF_001886225.1 Enterococcus silesiacus
TCATTTGTTGGACGATATGAAAGCGATCCGTCACTAATTGAGCATTCGGAAAGACCGTTCGAAGAAGTTGATGGTAACTAGCGTTCATATCGGTTACGAGATACGCTACATGTAGCCGAGCTTCACGTGTAAAGCGCATGAAATGAGCGGTCAATTTGTGTAGTCGTCTATCTTCCAGCACTTCTAACAACTGATTCCGTTCCCCATCTACACAAATAAAGCTCATACTTCCTTGGCAAGATTTCATGGATTTAAATTCATCGATACATAGAATTTTAGGGAGGAAGTTCCAGTTTATTCGATAATTTTTTGATAGTCTCTCCATCATTCTAAGGACTGTTATGTCTGAAACAAAGTGTTTTTGAGCAATCATTTTTCTTGAAACATTCTTTTTTAAGTCAAGCATAATTTGGTATTGAAGCTGTTTAGATAAGTGATGATGTTCTTCAATCAGCTCTGTATGAGCGTGAAAAGTAGCACCACATGCATGACAAAGAAAACGTGTCCGTTTTAGTTCTAATAGAGTGAAGCGCTCATTAAAAACAGGCAATTGAGCTGTTGTTGTATGACTGCCATTTTTGATGATTTGTCCATGATTGAGGCTCCCACATTTCTCGCAATGAGTAGGTGAATAGGTCAGCTTGGCTTTAATCACTTGAGCTTGTACTCCTTTTACTTGCCTTTGTTCCAACCAATTTTCTTCAAACCGGAGGTTTTTGTCTGTAAGTCCGAGCAATAATCTGGTATTCTTATCCATAGGGAACAACCTTTCTGATGATTTGTGGTTTTTGTCGATTTCATTTTATCAGTTAGTTGTTCCTTTTTGTTGTTTAAATGCTTAAAAAAGTGCTGGTAGAAAATCTTTTTTGATTTCCACCAACACAATATATTATAGAGCCGATTTTTTTATTTTATGGGCACGTTCATGGACACAAAATGCGTAAAAAATATAAAATAACAATTAACCGTTTTTGTTCAGCAAGGAACCGAATTTGCAGCTGGCTGCTTTTTTTGATTCTTCTAAAGCGTGAGAGTAGATGTTTGCTGTAGTGCGGTAGTCTTGGTGTCCTAAGTGTTCCTGGACAGTTTTAATAGTAATGTTTGGATCGCTTAAAAGAAAAGAGGCAGTCGTATGCCTTAGGTCATGAAACCTAATAAGTCGTAATTCATTCTTTTCTAAAAATCTTCTAAAATTACGATAAAGCGAAGTCTGCCTCTCAAAATTCCCGTCTACTGATCCAAAAATATATTTATGTTTTGGGTCGATATTAAGTTGCTCACGAGCTTTTCATTAGTTTGAATATAATTATTCATAAATTTTAAATAATCGTTAGAAACATCTAAAATTCGCTAATCGCCAACTTTTAAACCATCGACTCTCATATAACTTTTATCGTTTAAAACAATTCGTTGTTCAAAACATTTTTATTATTTTAAAGTCAAAGTGTTTTTTCCTCGGACTAAAAGACAAAAATGGTGTGGAGATTTATGAGGGGACTATATCAGGTATAGCGGATCTAACGGCGCAAGTATATATAAAGTGATTTCCAAAAACGGAGCCTTTTTACTCATTGATTTAGAATACGACGAAGATTGTATGCTTTGGGGAAATTACAAAGATTTGAATAAGCATCGGGAAGTACAAGGCAACATCCACGCAAATACAGAATTACTAAATTGGCGGAATAAAAAAGACTAACGACTAAGCGTTTGAACTGTAAGGTGTTTTATGGTCTTAAAAAGTTTGGCAGATAAACATAAAATAGTTCAAACATTAAAATCACTCCTTCCGTAAATTTAGATTTACTAATAACAAACTATTGGAATCAATAAGCAAATAACTACCAAAGCCACGGTCATAAAATCACTCCTTTAATAATGTAATAAATATTTAATGTAATTTAATAATAACACTATGTGAAATAATGTCAATATATAATTTGAATTTTCTGATAATTCAGAAAGAAATAACTCAGCTCAAGCTGTGTGTAGCAATAGTCAATTATATAAATAAGCTGGTAACTCAATTGTTAAGGCAGTATTGATGGCAATCTTTAGAGAAATGTTCAAAAAAGCAGGTGATAGCTGATGTGTGAGTATTGCGAGAAAGAAAAAGATTTAGCTTGAATAGACTTAGAGTACGAAGATGAAACGTTTGTACATGTGTATATTATAGATAACCAATTGAGATTATGTACAGAAAGCGAATATTTTAACGACGAAGTTATAATCTCGGCTAAATATTGTCCGATGTGTGACAGAAAGTTAAACCCAAAAGCGACAAGAAAACAAAAAAGCGTTAACAATTTAGACTAACGCTTGCAAAATAATATTTTGTTTATTGTTTATGAGATGGTGTCTTCAATCTATTGGCAAGGTAATAAAAAAACAGACCAAGTGTAGGACTTGAAGTAATCAAAAATCTCCAATTAGATGTGTAAAGTGAAAAGAAAAAGAAAAACATCAGAAAAGAAGAAGAAATGATAATTCCAATATTGGCTTTCTTTTTAGTCATATACTAACCTTCTTTCAACTTTCACTATATCACTAAATAAATGATTGTCAAAACCAATATCATTTTATAACAATTTCAATTCATCGGCTTTATACAAAGTTAGAAAGTAAATAATACAGGAGGGAGGTAATGACATTGATACCAGAGCTTGATTATAAGCAGACTAAAGACAATGCACGATCAACCTTAAAAAAATGTAGAAGTTGGCAACGTATGAGCGGTATCTCTGTTAGTTTGGAGTCACCAGTAATAACGGATATGCCTCGAAACACTAGTAATACAAACAAGCTTGAGAGAAAGATGATTAAACTTAAGTTTGGTATCTAAGTATCATATAGACTCAGCCAAGCAGTCTCAATAAAAGCTACAGGCTGTCGTCAGTGCGTTGAAATCTTTATCTGATGTATCAAGAGATATACTGTACTACTCATATTTAGTCGTCAACCCTTGTAGCACTGTGAAACTGAGTCGAATGATCAGAGTTTACAAAGAGAATAAATTAGGATCAATCCAAGAGATCACTTACAGTATTAAAAATAACGAGAAACTAAAATCATTAGCGTTAATCGAATTTGCTGAAGCTTATAGAAGTGGTAATTTATTAGCTTTTAAAAAATAGGCTTTTTTAGGAAAATAGTAGGGTTTTGAGTTCGAAATCCGTTGTATTATGGTAGTATCAACAAATTGAATAAACCATCCAAAGCAAACAATTACACAACTATCTTTCCCAATTTAAAAGAGTGATCATTGTTGCGGATGGTTTAAGGCACTCACAGGTAGACAACAAATAAATTATAAAAAGATGTGATACCATCTCCTCGATAATTTACATTCTTGCCTGTGGGTGGTTTACATTGGGAGAACTTCGACAGATATTTGACAGGAATTTCATAGAGTATTGTGCTATATTAAAACTGTACTATCATACAAAAAATTTTAAGGAGGATAAAGACATGGAACCAGTAATTAGCCCGTTAGCAACACCTTATGAGTTCGAAAGCTTTGCGAATCCTGGAGATGAACGATGGAGCAGTAGGGACGGAAAAGAAATTACGACAGTTGTAATACATCATATGGCTATGACAAATTATGATGGTGTTCCAGAAGTGTGGCGAGAAAGAGAAGCCTCAGCTCATTATGGTATTGGTCCTAAAGGAGAAATTCGAGCGTATGTTGGGGAAGAGAAAAAGGCTTGGCATGCACGAGCAGCAAATGGATACTCTATAGGTATTGAAAATTGTGATATTACTAAAGAACCAGATTGGGAAGTTAGCGATGAAACAGTGGATTCCTTGGTAAAATTGATTAAAGATATCAATCAACGCTATGGTAGGAAAATGGAAATAGTAGGGCATCAATGTGCGGAAGGAAATTCGTCAGCTACTACCCAATGTCCAGGACCGTCTTTGATTCCTCGCCTACCTGAAATTATAAAAAGAGTGAACGAAGAATAGATTAACTTAGTCATCTGGTAAAAAATGACTCTGTAAAGAATAAAGAGTTAGAATAGTTGTTTCCATATAAAACGCCGACCCTAACCGGTCGGTATTTTTGTGTAAAGAAAAAGCCTTCACAATTAACTTGATTTATATACCGTATGTGATTAAAATCAATAAATATCCAATTAAAACCAATGTACTTATAGTATTATTAATATTACAATGAGTATGTTAACAGTTACTAAATAAAGAGAAGGAGATGTTAACATGAAAAAAATTTATGCGATTTTATGTGTTGTCGGTTTCTCGGTATTAGGTGTCGGTCTTTTGGGTAATAGCAGTGAGGTAGATGCAGCTGAAACTGAAACTTATTCAAACGTCAGTACTTATGGATTCACTTCTAGGTATGCCAGTCAATGGGTGAGCGAAACTCGTTGGGTTGACCTTGCGAATCCCCCTCAAACAATTTTTGTAAGTAGACATGTCTTTCAAGGTGGTCTTTCTGGCAATCTCTCGGGTTCATTAAATATATCTCACAGACCTTCTGGAACTGGTATTGGAAATGTAACCTATAGCGGAAGTATATCAGGATACGTTTCAGGCTGGGTATGGTAAATTCGTAGTCATTTGGATAAATAAACCTACCTTAATATGAGGTAGGTTTATTTATATACACTTTTATCACACAATTCCGCAATTCTAATTAAAGTCTATCTTCTTATAAACCTTTTTACTTGATAAAGTCAAATATTGATGCGGATCTGTATATTCCAAAACGATAAAATGATCGATTTTTTCAAGGGGAAAACTGCTAAATAATCTCTTTTGTTTATCTTGGGAAAGGGACCGCAGATTGTAAATCGTTCCTTCGATGTTCAGGCGTTTGGAAGATGCTTTCCGAAAGGGCATGAGATGCAACGAGTAAAAATATTGTACTGGTCGTATATGTTCTTTTAAATGTACGGTTTTAACATATCTCATTTTAATCACCTTGGGAATATTATACGAACTATCGTTCCTCTTTATCTAGAATAAGATAGTTTTCATTTTTTATTAAATAACGTATTTAGAATTTGTTTGTGGGTACAAGTGTGGGTAGTACGTCAAAATACGTTTGATTTAATGCGATATTATAAAGATTGAAATGGTCGATATTACTCGTTTCTTTATTAAAAAATAACGTATAGAAAAAACTCGTGACGCATAGGTCGTAGGTTCGATTCCTACAGCTGGCATTGCGATAAAACTTGATATATCAATGTTCTTAGACATTGGTGTGACGGGCTTTTAGTATGTACTAAAACTGTACGTAATCGATCACATTATATCTCTAAGAAAATAATCTTTGATTGTCTGTTTTGACTTTTCGTATAGCTGTTCATGGTACTTTAATAGTTAAATATAAGAGGCTTCTAAAAGTGATTTGTATATTATTAGAAACTATAAGGCACTAAAAGAGGGATATAATTAGGTCATTGGAAACTTCATTGTTAAGGATAATTGAGAGGAAATTACGTAAAAAAATAACGCTATGTAACTATTGCTGCAGATGGATGGGGAATGTTTTAAGAAATGTCAGTTAAAAAAGGCTAAAATTTTTTAGTTGACTATTTTACAATTGGAGTATATGACGCAGGTCTTCAAATATGAAGAACTATCTTTAATTTTGAATGGTATACTTATAATTTTAATCTGTGGTCTGCCGATTATAAAAAATAATATGAATAAAGCTTTATACTTCTGATAATTGAACAATAGTAGGCAATTAAGAAATAAGATATTTTATTCAGAAATTACTTAAGGATAATTCCCTTAAAAATAGTTAATTCGAATCGAGCGAAGATTCAAAACCATCTTGACTGAAGGTATTGAGTTTTTTTATCGTTTTTCCCCCATTAAAGAGAATCCGTACATAATCTTTGTGTATTTTCAAAAAAAAGCCTAAACTGGATTTATAACTAAGTATATAGGAGGAATGCATCATGTCAGAAAAAGTCGATACAATCACAAAATTAGCTAATGAAGCTAAGAAAGAAGTCGAACGTTTAGAGGATAAACGTCAAGAAAACTTAGGTAACTCTATCAACTATATTGAAAATGAACTGCAAGTCCAACGTTTATATGCTCAAATCGAGGCTTATGAAAAAGTATTGGATATTGTAAAATAGTTTTTCATCATTAATAGTAAAAATCAGTAAAAAAATAGTGACGTTTAAAAAACTGACTACAGTTTCTTAAACGTCACTATTTTTTTTACATCACTAAGGAATAATTATTTTCTGTGGAAATCAAGCCCATTTGTCATTCCATCAGTCTCTGGAACGTAGGTATAGATAAATGGTTGTGGGTTTCCAGAAGAAACCATGTCAGTAGTATCCCACAGTAGCGTGAACGTGTTATTGCTTTCAGTATAGCTAGTTATTTTGTAGGTTTGTCCGTTAGTAATGATCGAGTTTGCAGTGATAGTTACTTCAAGATCTTGTTCGCCATTATTTCCTACCCATGTTCCTCTTAAACTTTGAGGAGTGGTATCGCTTGGTTGTTCAGATACGGATACAGATTGCTCAGTTGTTTCTTTTGCTGGTTCTGAGGGCACTGTGGCTTCAACGGGTTTTTCAGTCGACGTTGGAGCAGCAGACGCACTAGACGAAGAAACGGACGTAGAACTGATTGCTGTAGTTGAGCTATCTGACGTTTTTTTTGTGGAATCGGTTGTTTGCTTGGTACATCCTGCCGTAAATAATAAGATCGTAATAAGCATCATAATTTTTTTCATTTTAACTTACCTTCCTAACAGGGTTATTTTTATGAGTAAGTGGCTGGTAAATTAGTCATTTATCTATTTAAGTGTGTCTTGAGCGCGATCTTGAACGAGCATTAAGTCGTAACTACCATCATACGAAATCCAAGCTACATGATGAATATGCAGTGAAGTATCAACTTTTGGTAAATCAGCTATTAATCGGTTTGCAGCATCTATCACGGCTGCTGACATCCCACTTACGCCATGATCTTCTTTAAAAGACCCAGTAATCGTTTGATCACTTTCGATTGTATCTGGTAAGATTGTTACGGAATACTCCTTACGACCTGTTTCTTTATTAAAGGAATCTTCAGAAGCGGTATAATGTGCGCCGGTGATCGGGTAGTTTGCTGTAAGATAACTAACGAGATCAAATGATTGAGCATTCTCTTGTTCAGCTGGAGCTGAGCTTGATGATTTAGTCGACTCTACACTTGTTGTTTGAGTCGTCTCGGTGCTGTTGGAAGTGCTGATTTTTGCAGTTGAAGTATCGCTTTTCGTTTGTTTCTTTTCAACTGAAGAGGCACTATGAGTGCTACTTGTTGAAGTGTAGCTAGTTTCTTTTGTTGTAGTATCAGTTGATTGTTTTGAACATCCAGCTATAAATAATAAGATCAGAATAAGACCAACTGCTTTTTTCATTTTTATTTCACCTCCCAACATTTACTTAAGTATAAACATTAATTTCTAACAAATAAAAATCATTAGGTACCTAGTGAATAGTCAAATATAGGCTCCTGAGTTTAACGGATCAAACCAATTTCCATTTTTCACTCTCTGTAATTATTATGTAATAATTGTAATGTAAAAACATTTTTCTGTAACATTAAAGTTTGCTTCTTAAGTTTATCTTAATAATTAGTCGAAATTAGTTGAATTATAGATTTATTTAAAATAAATTTACTATTGTAAATTGAAATAATTGCTTAAATGATAGAAGCTAACGATTTTTCAAATCTAAAAAAGACTAAAATAAAAATTCACTCATTCGCTTTATTTTTGACTTGATCGATCTTTTTTGCCTTGGTAGTGAAAAAAGCAAGTCGTTGCTATTCTCTAAAGTTTTTCCAAAATCATCCAGTCTATACTTTCTTTTCTTCTTATAGAAAGTTATAATAAAAAGCGTATGATTTAAGGAAAAGGGATGACGAATGAATAAAAATAAACTAATGCGTAATTTAGATAATAGAATTGACTATGGTGTGATTTTACCTGTATTTCTCCTTTCGATCATCGGTATACTGTCATTATATGTTGCTTTAAGTAATGACCCGATGCGTCCAGAGATAGGCAATATGCTGATGAAACAAGGACTTTGGTATTTAGTCGGCGGTGTTAGCATTGTTGTTGTTATGAATTTTAGCTCAAAATTACTATGGCGTTTAACACCGATTTTCTATGCAATAGGTTTGGTCATGATGGGGCTCTTGTTAAAATTTTATGATCCTTTTCTGGAAGCACAAACAGGTTCTAAAAACTGGATCAGTATCGGTGGAACGACATTTCAGCCTTCTGAATTAATGAAGGTCGCGTTTATTTTAATGTTGGCTTATGTTGTAACAATGCATAATGTGAAGAATGTCAATCGCACAATAAAATCAGACTTTTGGCTGATTGGTAAAATGCTATTAGTCACGATGCCTGTGATCATCCTGATTTTACTACAAGATGATTTTGGAACAATGCTAGTTTTCCTTGCAATTTTCGGCGGTGTATTCTTAATGTCAGGCATTTCCTGGAAAATTATTTTACCAACATTTTTAATTGCACTCTTGATTGGTGCAGGAACCATCTACCTTGTAACAACAACTTCAGGGCGTGAATTTCTTTATTCAGTTGGGTTTAAACCGTATCAATTTGAACGGATCGATTTATGGATGAAGCCATTTCACCACGATCCAGATCGGTCACAGCAACCAGCTTTGGCTTTGATTGCTATTGGCTCTGGCGGTCTGTTTGGTAAAGGGTTCAATGTCAGTGATGTGTATGTGCCAGTGAGAGAATCAGATATGATATTCACTGTTGTCGGAGAAAATTATGGCTTTATTGGTGGCTGTTTCATCATTTTGCTTTACTTTATCTTGATTTACCGCATGATCCGTGTTTGTTTTGATACAAACAATGAATTTTATGCTTATATCGCAACGGGGATTATCATGATGATTTTATTCCACGTATTTGAGAATATCGGCGCCAATATCGGATTATTACCATTAACTGGGATTCCGTTGCCGTTTATCAGTCAAGGTGGCTCCTCGATTTTAGGAAACATGCTAGGTGTGGGCTTGATTATGTCTATGAAATATCAAAAAGAAGCAACGATCGAAGAATATTAAATGGAAGAAGGCGTTAAAATGTACACATTTTTCTGGTATCCAAAATGTTCAACTTGTAAGAAAGCAAAGGCTTGGTTAGATGCTAAACAGGTAAAATACGAAACGATCGATATGATTGAAAATCCGCCAACTGCAAAACAATTAGCAAGCTGGATGGAGCAAAGTGATTTACCCGTTCGCCGTTTCTTTAATACAAGCGGTATTCGTTATAGAGAACAAGGGTTGAAAGATAAAGTCAATGATTTTTCAATCAAAGAAGCAAGTGAATTATTAGCGACTGACGGTATGTTGATCAAACGTCCGATTTTTGTTAAAGGAGATCAATTTTTAGCAAACGGATTTAAAGAATCTGATTATGAAGGAGCTATTAACTAATGGCTGAAGAATTGAAAATAATCGACAGTTTATGGGTTTTAAAAACGAGTGATGGTTATAAAATCGGGTTAACCAATGAAGCACAAGAAGATTTAGGTACGATTACTTTTGCAACAATGCCAAAGGTCGGTCAAACACTGCAAAAAGGAGATTCACTGATCGAATTGGAAGCTGAAAAAGCTGTAAGTGAATTTAGTACGCCAATCAGCGGAACGATTGTAGCTATTAATGAAGCGGCCGAACAAGATCCCAGCGTATTAGATGATGCAGATCAAACCAATGCTTGGATCGCAATTTTAACAGATGTTGATGAAGCAGAATTGAACCAAGCGTAATAATAATTGACAAGCGATTTGGATATTGCTATAATTTCATCAATAAAAGTAAAAGCTTTGAAAAGAAGAGTACATATCGAAAGTGTTTGAAGAGAGCCTTGTTCGCTGAAAATGGGTAACATGATTGAGATGGAAGATGGTCTTTGAGCGGAATAAGTGAGCAGAGGTGAACTTATTACGGGCGTGCCCGTTACAGCACGACAGTATGCGAATTCAAGTACTGTATAAGGCTATTATTGTGAAATAATGGTAAATCAAGGTGGTAACACGAAAGACAAGCTTTCGTCCTTATGTCAGATCAATGACAGGGGCGGAGGCTTTTTGCATGTTCAACACAGTTTACAAAGTAAACTGATGTTGAACAGTACTTGGCGAACCTAGTGAGAGAAGTTTCCGTACTAGTGAGTCACGATCAAGTTATCACGTCAATAAAAGGTAGACGAGTAGCACAAGAAGTATGCGTGCCAGAGTAGATGTTGAACAGTACTTGGCGAGCGAAGTGAGAGAAGTTTCCATACTAGTAAGTCACTATCAAGTTACCACGTCAATAAAAGGTAGACGAGTAGCACAAGAAATAAGCGAGCCAGATGATAAAAAGAATCTGTAATTATTTCACAACACAGCGCAAACCATGTAGTATAATAAAAAAGAAGCAAAACCAAAGAAAGTGGAGGGGACAAAATGCCTCTAATCGAATTGCACCATGTACAAAAACAATTTTCCGGTAAAAGCGGACAAGTAACAGCTGTTAAAGATGTTTCACTAACAGTCGATCAGGGTGATATTTATGGTATTGTCGGCTATTCTGGGGCAGGGAAAAGCACTTTAGTTCGTTTATTAAACGGTTTAGAACTGCCAACAGCCGGAGAAGTCATCATCCAAGGACAGAATGTAGCACAAATGGCGAACCGAGAGCTACGTCAATTTCGTAAAAAAATTGGGATGATCTTTCAACATTTCAACTTATTATGGTCGCGAACAGTTTTAGAAAATATCATGTTACCTTTAGAATTAGCGAATGTTCCAAAGAATGTAAGAATGGAACGTGCACAAGAACTTTTAAGTTTAGTTGGTTTAGAAGGTCGTGGCGAGGCTTACCCAAGTCAATTATCTGGTGGACAAAAACAGCGTGTGGGGATTGCCAGAGCCTTAGCTAATAATCCTGAAATCTTACTTTGTGACGAAGCAACGAGCGCATTAGACCCACAAACAACGGATGAAGTGCTGGATCTGCTGTTAGAAATCAATAAAACGTTGAATTTGACGATTGTATTGATTACCCACGAAATGCATGTCATTCGTAAGATTTGTAACAAAGTTGCTGTAATGGAACTTGGTCAAATCGTGGAAGAAGGCGATGTTTTAGAAGTCTTTAGACACCCTAAACAAGCTGTCACAAAACGCTTTGTTCAACAAGAATTAGAACCAAAAGAAGACACAGAAGAGTTATTACAGGAACTGATCAAAGAAAATCCAACAGGACTTGTCGCAGCGCTGCAATTTAGTGGTGATAATGCCAATGAACCTGTGATCTCACAAGCAATTCGTAAATTCGCGGTAGATATCAATGTGGTTCAAGGACAAGTTCAGCAAGCCAAAGAAGGCGCATTTGGAACATTAACCGTTATGATTACTGGAACGGCAAGTGAAGTAGAAAAAGCATTGACGTTTTTCAAAGAAAAAGAAGTTGGTTTGGAGGTGATTCACCGTGGCGAATGAAACATTTGCAGAGAAATATTTGAACTTTAGCCGAGTGAATCCGGAATCAATGCAACAGGCGGCGATCGATACGTTGTTTATGACGGTCGTTGCGATGATTTTTGTTATTATTTTTGGTTTTTTATTAGGTTTATTATTATATAGCTTAAGCCGGAACAAATCCCCTTTTGCTAAAATTTGTTATAGTATTTTATCAGTCGTCAGCAATATTTTTCGTTCGATCCCTTATATCGTATTGATTATCTTGTTGATGGATTTTTCAAGAAAACTGGTTGGTACGGGAATCGGTGCTAAAGCAGCCATTCCATCATTGATTGTATCAGCGGCACCGTTCTATGCACGATTAGTTGAAATTGCCTTTCGTGAAGTAGATAGTGGCGTGTTAGAAGCCGCAGATGCGATGGGCGCTTCTAGAATCCAAAAAATCTTTAAAGTACTGATTCCAGAAAGCACCCCAGCGTTACTATCGGGTGTGACGCTTACGACAATTACGATGATTGGTTTTACTGCAATGGCAGGAATCATCGGTGGTGGCGGTCTTGGTGGTTTAGCTTATCAAGAAGGATTTAGCCGCAACAATAATACCGTTACATTAGTTGCAACAGTGTTAATCTTGGTTATTGTGTTTATCATTCAGTTTGTCGGTGATCAATTAGTCAAACGTTCTGATAAACGATAAACATTCAAAATAGAAAACAATTGGAGGAAATAAATATGAAAAAGAAATTATTCGGTTTAGCAGCATTAGCAGTTGTTACGTTTGGATTAGTCGCTTGTGGTGGAGCAAAAGACAAAACAGACGATAGTAAGTCAGCGAGATCTGATAAAGAATCCTCAGTCTTAAAGGTTGGCGCATCCGCTTCACCTCATGCTGAGATTTTAGAGCAAGTGAAACCAATCCTTAAAAAAGAAGGTGTCGATTTGGAAATCGTTCAATTCGATGATTATATTTTACCTAATAAAAACTTAGCTGAAGGCGATATCGATGCGAATTACTTCCAGCATATTCCTTACTTTAATTTACAAGTCAAAGAAAACAAGTATGATTTTGCTAACGCTGGTGGTATCCATATTGAGCCAATGGGTCTTTACTCAAAACGAATCAAAGATATCAAAGACTTAAAAGAGGGTGCAACGGTCATTACCTCAAATTCAGAATCTGATTGGGGTCGTATTATTACGATTTTACAAGATGCTGATTTGGTAACAGTTAAAGAGGGTGTTGATTTAGAAACTGCGACATTTGAAGATATTGACAAAAATCCTAAAAACTTAAAATTCATCCATAATATTAACCCTGAAGTTTTAACAACGACTTATAATAATGATGAAGCTGATCTCGTGGCTATCAATGCTAACTTTGCTTACGGTGCCGGCTTGAATCCATTGAAAGACTCATTATTATTAGAAAAAGACAACTCTCCGTATGTAAATATCGTAGCTGTCCGCTCAGAAGATAAAGACAGTGATAAAATCAAAAAATTAGTAGATGCATTACACAGTAAAGACATTCAAGATTGGATCCTTGAAAAATGGGATGGATCTGTAAAACCTGTAGATAAATAAAACGTTATAGTAGAAACTGAAAGTGGCTGGAACAACAGCTGTTTTCAGTTTTTTTTATTTACTATTTGAGTCAATATACCTTACAAAAAAGATCTATTTTTTGTAAGGTATTTAATTTTAAAAAATAATAATAATTAACAATGTGTTGAAAAATAAACATAATTATGTTAATGTTGAGAAGTAATTTATATATAAGGAGATGGAACGAATGAAAAAAAGTAGAATTATTTTGATCTGTATGACATTGTTTGCTGTTTGTTTTGCTGTTGGTGCAAATAGCTCGAAAGCTGAGGCACAAAGCTTTGATTTGGATCAGGGTGCGACGTTTACATTTAATGCTAATGGTGCGTGGAAGAGAATTAATTCAGGTGTTTATAATGGAAGTAATAGCACAGGCATGAGCTACGCTGATTATTCAGGTGAAGTTCAATATGCACATGTAACGGCAGATACAAATAGTATTCAAGCTGCCTACGTCGTAAAAGATCGTATTTTTGATTTCGTAGGGACATATTCACCTGCTGAATCTTATTTTAATGGCGATACAAAAATTTGGAGCTTTAACATTGAAAAAGTGAATGGTCTGGCTCCAGTGTACAAAACAACGATGTCAATTAATGAAGGTCTTTATGGGGGAACGGTTTTATTTGTAAGAGCAAATCGTAGTATCGTTCCAAATTGGACAGTGCTACCTAATGTAGAAAATATGTCGAAAGTAATTATCGAACCTTCTTATATCTCATTGAACCTACAATAGTTAACAACCAAAAGACTTGATATCTCTACTGAACAGAGAGATATCAAGTCTTTTTTTATCTAACTAATTAGTATTTATAAGCTGTTCTAAAATATCCACGAAAATCGGATCAGCATTAAACGGATGAATATAGTGAAAATGTTCGCCACCATTTTCCATAAAATAACCATAATTCTCTTTTTCGATTTCTTCAATTGTTTCTAAACAATCCGAAACAAATCCAGGAGTTAGAATCAAAATATTCTTAACCCCCTGTTTAGGCAATTCTTTCAAGGTTTGATCTGTTGCAGGAGTCAGCCATTCAGCTGGGCCAAATTTTGACTGGAAGGTGCTGATAAAAGAAATATCTCCGACCCTCTCCATCACCGCTTGTGTTGTCTTTTGACAATGATCTAAGTAAGGATCTCCTTTTTCAATATAAGAAAGCGGGATACCATGATAAGAAAAAACAATTTTATCAATCGGTTGGGCCTGTAAAGCTTGTTTGATTTGTTCAGATAAAGCATCGATATATAATGGTTGATCATAAAATGATTGAATAAAGTGCAAACTAGGAATAGCTTCAGCGTTCAAATAAAACTTAGCCACTTCATCGAAAATAGGTGCAGTGGTCGTCGTTGAATATTGGGGATACAAGGGAATAATCGTTAAATCAGTGACCCCTAGATCATGCATTTCTTTTAACACCTCCGGAATCAAAGGCTGGCTATAGCTCATGGCATAACGCACGACATAATCAGGAAAACGAGCTTGTAATTGCTCCGCTTGGGACTTCGTATAGATTAGTAAAGGAGAACCTGATTCTTGCCAAACCTGTTGGTACAAAGCAGCAGATTTTTTAGGTCGAGTGCGTAAAATAATACCGTGTAACACGGGTAACCAAATAAAACGATTTGTATCAATGACACGCTTATCTCCCAAAAAACGTTTAAGGTATGTTCGAACTTCTTTGGTTTCTGGTTTATCCGGCGTACCAAGATTGACGATGACGATTCCTTTTTTAGACATAAAAAGACCTCTCTTTGGCTGGCTGGGACAAAACGAATGATTTTGTTCTAGTCAAATTTTTATTCCGAAATCGTGGTAAATTATCTCACACTTAACAAGGAAAATCAAAAAACGAATTATTCTGTTTTGAGAAGCCAGATTCAGATTGCAGTTGTTAAAAGGATATGAAATAATTGATTAGGAGTAGAAAAAATAAGTATTGGAGTTTGAACAGTGAATCAGGATTTTATGAAAAGAAAACTACAGAGAATTAGCAACAGGATCTTTATTCTGTTGGTCTTGATAGTGGGGACATGTTATTTTACAGAAGATGCAATAGCAGACAGTTTTTTTGTCGATGATCAAGCACAGCTTTTATCAGGACAAACAAAAGAATTGATTATTCAAGCGAATGAACGAGACCTTCAACAACTAACAGGAGCGCCTCAATTTGTTGTAAAAACAATCAAACGATTACCCAAAGATCAATCCATTGAATCATATGCTGTAGAGACATTTGAAAAGCTAGGAATTGGAAGTAAGGAATTGGATAATGGTTTTTTATTTGTCTTGGCCCTTGATGATCGGAAATATCGTTTGGAAGTAGGGTATGGCGTAGAGGATATAATCACTGATAGTATGAAAAGCGAGCTTGTACCATTTGAGATAGAGGCGCTTTTCAGAGCAGAAAAATACGATGAAGGTATAAGTAAAATCAGCCAAAATGTGATAGATACAGTGAAACAAAGATATGGCAATTACGAGCTTTCTAAGCA
Organism: Enterococcus silesiacus; assembly: GCF_001886225.1. Taxonomy (NCBI): domain Bacteria; kingdom Bacillati; phylum Bacillota; class Bacilli; order Lactobacillales; family Enterococcaceae; genus Enterococcus; species Enterococcus silesiacus. The sequence continues at coordinate 15,609 of NZ_JXLC01000011.1, forward strand.
GGAAGTAACAAAAGTGAAAGAGCAAGTGAATACAGCTCGAGAGCCAGATCAGGGGATAGTCGATTCGATCGTGTTGGTTTTAAAATGGGGCCTTTATTTGAGTGCGTTTGTTATACTAATGGTTGTAATCTATTACGGCTCAATTTATTTAATACAAAGTGATGCTAAAAATAACGCTTATTTTAAACCGTTACGCAACAAAAAAGTGTTTATTCCAAGTGATTCAACAAAAGTATCGTTTTTCGAGAAAATCGATGGTAGCTATTTAATTCCAATGTTCTTTGCGCATTTTAATCGATACGAGCGCTTAGAAAAGAAAATAGCACAATGTTTTTTTGAAGATACGATAATCGATCTAGGCCGAAAAATCAATAAAGGTAATCTTGAGCGAATCCCGCAGAAAAACAGACGAACTTATTTTGAAATGTCCATTGAACTGGCTGCGCCACTTTGGCCAGATTATTATCTGATGACACAGAATAGTTTATTTGATCAAGTACAATTAGAACGAGCAAATGAGCAACTTAAAAGTGGGCTTATGGAAAAGTACGAAGAGATGAAGCAGTTATTGGCAAACTTTTTGCTCGCTCGGCAAAATACAGATAAAGTGAAAAGACTTGTTCAAAAGTTCGTTAAAGCACAAAAGCTTAAGAAGCCACAACAAGAACACTTGTTGATTATGCTGACACTCTATTTTTTATTAGCAAAAGAAAACACATTGGCAAGCGATTTTTCAGAACGTTTAACCCAAAAGTTGCCAGATCAGATTCCGAAAGCATATAGGAAAGCCAGAAAAAGAATTAAATACATTGATACTTCATATTACAAAGAGGTCAGTAAAGATATCTATGATATGCTTTTTATCACAGAACTTTCAGGTGTAGAGTTGAAAAAATACAAATATATGAATCATTTAGGAATCATGACTTACTTGGATTTCCTTAGTGTCTTGCTAGGAAGTGCCTCAAATTCCCATTACGACGGGCCAAGCTCTGGTTCAAGTTCTAGCAGTGGATCAACAGGAGGTGGCGGTTCATCAGGTGGTGGCGGATTTTCTGGCGGCTGGTAGCTGAATGTGTTGATTAAAAATGGTACCCATTTTAGAAAGATTCTAATTAAGTCCATTTTTTCACAAACAAAACCTAGATTAAATAAGAATTATTCTAGTAAAGAGATTGCTTATCATTCTCAATTAGGATAAAATGAATGAGAACGATAAAATAATTATTTTAAGTTGGAGGGAATTGTACATGTCCGTTTTAGAAATTAAAAATTTACACGTATCAATCGAAGATAAAAAGATTTTAAAAGGGGTTAACCTGACCATGAAAACAGGTGAAATCCACGCAATCATGGGGCCTAACGGAACAGGTAAATCAACCTTATCTGCGGCCATCATGGGAAATCCTAATTACGAAGTCACAGAAGGCGAAATCTTGTTTGACGGAGAAAATGTATTAGAACTTGAAGTGGACGAACGTGCCCGTTTAGGTCTATTCCTTGCCATGCAATACCCAAGTGAAATTCCAGGAATCACAAATGCTGAATTCATGCGTGCGGCAATCAACGCCAAACGTGATGAAGACGACAAAATTTCAGTTATGGAATTCATCAAAAAATTAGATAAAAAAATGGATCTACTAAATATGCCAGAAGAAATGGCTGAACGTTACTTAAACGAAGGCTTCTCTGGTGGAGAAAAGAAACGGAACGAAATCCTACAATTATTGATGTTGGAACCAACATTTGCTATTTTAGATGAAATCGATTCTGGTCTAGATATCGATGCCTTGAAAGTCGTTTCAAAAGGCGTGAACGAAATGCGCGGCGAAAACTTCGGTGCTTTGATCATCACTCACTACCAACGTCTATTGAACTACATCACACCAGATGTGGTGCATATCATGATGGAGGGCCGTGTGGTGAAAACTGGCGGTGCTGAACTTGCAAAACGTTTGGAAGCAGAAGGCTATGCAGGAATCAGCCAAGAATTAGGTATCGAATACAAAGAAGAAGCATAAGGAGGACAAGATAAATGAAGGAAATAACAACAGCGAATTATCTTGACAACATCAACGCTTTTTCAGCCCGTAACGAAGAACCTACTTGGATGACCGACTTACGTGTAGCGGCTTTAGAAAAAGCTGAAAACTTAGAATTACCAAAGATCGAACGCGTGAAATTTCACCGTTGGCCTTTGTTTAACGTGAATACTGAAGAGTATGCACCTGAAACGATGAACATCCCAAGCTTTGACGCAATGAAAGACAATCCCGTGATCGTGCAACAAGGATCGATCACAGCATTTGAACAACTTTCAGCGAAATTAGCCGATCAAGGGGTGATTTTCACTGACATGTTTACAGCCTTGCAAGAGCATGGCGATTTAGTCAAAGAATATTATATGAATAAAGCGGTTGAAATGGATGAAGATAAATTAACAGCGTTCCATACAGCCTTTATGAATAGTGGAGTGTTTTTATACGTACCGAAAAATGTTGTCATCGAAGAACCAATCGAAGCAATCTTTATCCAAGATTCAGCGAGTGAAGAATCGTTCTTCAAACATGTCTTGATCGTAGCGGACGAACATAGTGAGTTTAGCTATTTAGAACGATTCCAAACAATCGGTGAGCAAAAAGTCAAAGTTTCTGCGAATATCGTCGTTGAAGTGATTGCAAAAGCTGGTTCAAAAGTGAAATATTCTGCTGTAGATCAATTAGGTGTGAATGTTTCAACGTATATGAATCGTCGTGGACACATTATGCGTGATGCATCAGTTGATTGGGCGCTAGGTGTAATGAATGATGGTGACGTGGTTGCTGATTTTGATTCTGACTTAGTAGGCGAAGGCTCTCACTCAGAAGTCAAAGTCGTGGCAATCAGTGCTGGCAAACAAACGCAAGGGATCGATACGCGTGTAACCAATAAAGCCTCTCACTCAGTGGGACACATTTTACAACATGGTGTTATCCGTGAGCGTGGAACATTAACATTCAACGGAATTGGTCATATTCTAAAAGGAGCTAAAGGGGCAGATGCCCAACAAGAAAGTCGTGTCTTAATGCTTTCTGACAAAGCCCGTGGCGACGCCAACCCAATTCTATTGATCGATGAAAATGAAGTAACTGCAGGACACGCTGCCAGTGTTGGTCGTGTTGATCCAGAAGAAATGTACTACTTAATGAGCCGTGGTTTACGTAAAGATGATGCGGAACGTTTGGTTATCCGTGGCTTCTTAGGTTCAGTTATTACGGCGATTCCTGTGAAAGATGTGCAAAAAGAATTTGTAGACGTAATTGAAGGGAAGTTGAATGCATGATAAACGCAGATAAGATTCGGCAGCAGTTTCCCATCTTGTTTCAAGAAGTAAATGACGAGCCGCTTGTTTATCTGGATAATGCAGCAACAACTCAAAAGCCTAAAGTAGTTTTAGATAAATTGACTTATTATTACGAACATGATAACGCTAATGTCCATCGTGGTGTGCATACCTTGGCCGAACGTGCCACGAAAGAGTATGAAGAAGCTCGTGAAAAAGTTAGAGCCTTTATCAATGCGAAAGAAACAGCCGAAACGCTCTTTACCCGAGGCACAACGACTAGTTTAAACTGGGTCGCAAAAAGTTATGGTGATTTAGCGGTTGAAGTAGGGGATGAAATCGTGATTTCTTACATGGAACATCACTCTAATATTATCCCTTGGCAACAACTAGCGGAACGTAAAGGCGCTACCTTGAAATATATCGAGATCACAGCAGATGGCTTTTTAGATATGGAAAGTGCAAAACAACAAATCACGGATAAAACCAAGATTGTTTCTATCGCGCATGTATCGAATGTTTTAGGCGTGATCAATCCAGTGACAGAGTTGGCAGAGCTAGCTCATAGTCATGGTGCTGTCTTAGTTGTCGATGGTGCCCAAGCGGTACCGCATATGCCAGTAGATGTTCAAGCAATTGATGCTGATTTTTACGCATTTAGCGGGCATAAAATGTGTGGTCCAACTGGAATTGGTGTATTATATGGAAAACGTGAATTACTAGATCAAATGGAACCCGTGGAATTTGGTGGTGAAATGATCGATTTCGTGAATTTGTATGACAGTACGTGGAAAGAACTGCCTTGGAAATTTGAGGCAGGTACCCCCAATATTGCTGGAGCAATTGCTTTAGGTGCGGCCATCGATTTTCTAACAGAGATCGGATTAGAAGAAATTCATCAACATGAAGCGGAATTAGTGGCTTATGTCTTGCCAAAATTATTAGCGATTGAAGGATTGACGGTTTACGGACCGCAAGATCCAGCCCATCATACAGGCGTTTTGGCGTTTAATTTAGATGGCTTACATCCGCATGACACAGCGACAGCTTTAGATATGGAAGGGCTGGCGGTTCGTGCAGGACATCATTGTGCGCAGCCATTACTAAAATATTTAAATGTTCCAGCGACGGCTCGTGCGAGTTTCTATCTTTATAATACCAAAGCAGATGCAGATCGATTGATCGAAGCAATTTTAGCGACAAAGGAGTTTTTCCAACATGGCTCTATCTAAATTAGATAATTTATACCGTCAAGTGATTTTAGATCATTCAAGTCATCCTCATCATCATGGAACATTGGCAGAATCAAGCAAGAAAATCGAAATGAATAACCCAACTTGTGGCGATGTGATCGAATTGCAAGTGGCTATCCAAGACAATGTTATTAAAGATATTGCCTTTAGTGGAAGTGGCTGTTCGATTAGTACGGCAAGTGCTAGTATGATGACCGATGCGGTGATTGGGAAGACATTAGCTGAAGCAGAACAATTAGCTGAAGATTTTTCTCAATTGGTGCAAGGAAATGACGTAGCAGAAGAAGAAAAATTAGGTGATGCGGCGATGCTTAGCGGCGTGGCAAAATTCCCAGCACGGATCAAATGTGCAACACTTGCTTGGAAAGCCTTAGAACAAGCAGTTGAAAATGACGGACAAGGAACCGCAGGACAATTACACTGCGAAGAATAGAAATAAGTTGAAGCGGTGAGAAATCAGGCTGATTTTCGGCAACTTCCCTACCATCTTTTAATCCAAAAAGCGGATTTAAAGCTGTTAGGTCCAGTTGCTCAAATCAAAGCACCTGATCCTCAACCTAAGTAATCAGTGAGAAGTCAAGCAGGTTCTCGGCTGTTTCCCAAAATAATCAAAATCCAAAAAATGGATTGTGTTTATTTTAGTCCAACAGCTCGAACCTAAACGCCTGATTCTCAACCTAAGAAAGGGAGCGTGAGCCTATGAGTACTGTACCTGAGTTAGAAGAATATCAATTTGGTTTCCATGATGATGTGAAACCAATTTTCAGTACGGGAAGTGGACTAACAGAGGACGTTGTTAGAGAAATTTCACGTAAAAAAGAAGAACCAGAATGGATGTTGGAGTTCCGCTTGAAATCATTGGAACAATTCAACAAAATGGCCATGCAAGAATGGGGACCAGATTTATCTGATATCGATTTTGAAAAAATCAAATATTTTCAAAGAGCCAGCGACAAACCTGCTCGTGACTGGGACGATGTGCCAGATAAAATCAAAGAAACCTTTGAAAGAATCGGGATTCCAGAAGCAGAACGTGCGTATTTAGCTGGAGCTTCGGCGCAATATGAATCAGAAGTGGTTTACCACAATATGAAAGAAGAATTCCAAAAATTAGGGATCATCTTTACAGATACCGATTCAGCGTTGAAAGAATATCCAGATATATTTAAAAAATACTTCGCAAAATTAGTCCCACCAACAGATAACAAATTAGCAGCATTAAACTCAGCAGTTTGGTCTGGTGGAACGTTTATCTATGTACCAAAAGGAGTTCGTGTGGATGTACCATTACAAACATACTTCCGAATCAATGCGGAAAACACAGGACAATTTGAACGTACGCTGATCATTGTGGATGAAGGCGCAAGTGTTCACTACGTAGAAGGCTGTACAGCACCTACTTATACAAGTAATAGCTTACATGCAGCGATCGTTGAGATCTTTACCCATAAAGATGCGTATACACGTTATACAACGATCCAAAACTGGTCTGATAATGTTTATAACTTGGTAACAAAACGTGCCAAAGCTTATGAAGGTGCTACAGTTGAGTGGATCGATGGGAACTTAGGGGCCAAAACAACGATGAAATACCCAAGTGTTTATCTTGATGGAAAAGGGGCTCGTGGCACAATGCTTTCAATTGCATTTGCTGGGGAAAACCAAATCCAAGATACAGGTGCGAAAATGATTCATAATGCGCCAAACACGTCAAGTTCGATTGTTTCTAAATCAATTGCCAAAGACGGTGGTGAAGTGAATTACCGTGGTCAAGTAACGTTTGGGAAAGATAGTGCTGGCTCGATTTCACATATTGAGTGTGATACGATTATTATGGATGATAAATCGAAATCAGATACGATTCCGTTTAATGAGATTCATAACAGTCAAGTAGCGTTGGAGCATGAAGCGAAGGTTTCGAAAATTTCGGAAGAGCAGCTTTATTACTTGATGAGTCGTGGGTTGACTGAAGTTGAGGCGACTGAGATGATCGTTATGGGATTTGTGGAGCCGTTTACGAAGGAATTGCCGATGGAGTATGCGGTTGAGTTGAATCGATTGATTAGTTATGAGATGGAAGGCAGTGTGGGGTAAAGCCTTTTTTAGCGCTAGAAACGTTGATTTATCAATGTTTCTGGTGCTTCTTTTTTTCGAAAAAGCAAACTAACTACAAAACTAACTACAATTTCTTTTAGAAAAGATATTTTTCCTTTTCAATAAACTGAGCGAATTGGTCAGCGCTACGCTCCTCACGTTCGGGGTAAAAGTAGTTATATACTTGTCGAGTCATCTTGGAATCTTTATGGCCGACACGGTACATAATATCCTCTAAGTTCATATCTGCCATTGCACAAAGTGAGACATGTGTTTTGCGGAATTCATGAAGTGTAATTCGTTTTAATTTGTATTTAGTCGCGATGACATCGTACCAATCATTCGCTTGACCAGGACGACAAAATTTATTCTCTTTGTTAGGAAAAACAAGTTGATGCTTATTCGTTGCTCTAATTCCTAAAACCTTAAACTCGAACTGCTGTCTAGTTTGCCATTCCTGTAACATAGCCATTGTTTCTGAATCAATTGAAATGGTTCTTTTACCAGCATTTGTTTTGGCACTTTGACTAGCTACTTTGGTTATTTTAGTATTAGGATCACTTTCGACCTCAGCTAATGTTTTACTGATAATTAATTTCTTAGTTTCAAAATTAATATCATTCCATTCAAGAGCAAGTATTTCCGATTTCCTAGCACCTGTATAGGATAAGACTCGAAAATAAGTTTCGATTTTCTTGTTTCCATGCTTTTTACAGCAATCCAAGAAGATAGCAAGCTCCTTTGGAGTGTAAACACTCATTGTTTCAGTAGCCACTAAATTTTCATCAATTTCTTGACGTTTAATAGCTTCAGTTTTGCGCATGGGATTTTCATTGATAAGTTCTTGTTGAACACCGTATTGTAAAATCTGAGCAACTGCGCGACGAAAGTAATAAGCTTGCTTGTATCCATCTCTTATCCAACGACGATTGACCTGAGTACAGAAACGTACTGAAATATCATTCAACTTTTTTTCTCCAAAATATTCAAGCGCATGATCTTCAATGGCTCTTCTCGTAATCATGATAGTAGATGGTTTGACTTTTAATCGGTACTGTTCAATGAATTCCTCATATAACTCCTCAAAAGTGATATTACCATTCATTTTCAGTAGATTCTTATCGAAATCTAGTTGCAGTTGCCTATATACTTGTTGGGCTTCTTTTTTTGTCAGGAAGCCACTTCTAGTTGTGCGAATCTCTTCACCAAACTCAGTTTTTCCAAAATAGCATTGAAATTTCCAGAGTTTTTGGTTGTACTTGGTATATTGCTTAAAAGAAACAGACATATAAATCTTCCTCCTAATTCATTCATTGGATTAGGATATTTTTGTCTTTAGCAAGATTTTAATATTTGAGGTTTTAAATAGGTCAATCATTTTTTAATTGATTGAAAATATCCTTTACATCTTCAATATCGTACAAATGTTGCCTACCAATAATAATGACTTCTAATCCGTTAAGACGAAGTGTTCTTAAAGTATCATAGCCAATATGCAACTCTTGCATTAGAGTTTGTTGGTTCACATATCTTCCTAGAATTAATGATGTTTTATTAGGTGTGTCCATATAAAATCACCTTTCTTTTCTTGATAGTTAGGCTATTTATTCATCCTTTCTTTTTACAAATAGAGTATTTGCCCCAAAGTGCTGCGAGCTAGAATCAAATACATACCTTAATTATAGGACTCGTAGTACTTTTTTTCTATATAAAATTGTAAAAAGTATCTCATTTACTGGATTGTTTTGTACATATTCAAACGACTTAGAAAAGTCCACAGGAGTTTCACCTCAACTCAAACTCGGAGAAGCCACCCAATGCTGTGAAGCGTTCAAGGTAGGAGTATCATTATATTGAATACAAGTCGTGGCTTCTTCAATTTCCTAAAATGAAGAGTGTAAATCAAAAGGAATCGCTCATTTTTCGGAAGTCATCGCGATTTTGTTTGCACAGCTCGTTGTAATCAAAAGTGTATTTGAATAGGTTATTAAGTTTTCAAAGAGCAATTTTAGTTATATACTAATAAGAAGTTTTGGGAGTAAGGAATAACAACATTTGTGTGCGATTTTCAGAGGTGTTTTTTACAGTTATCTGTATTTATTTGTAGATAAAATATATGAAGAATATAGTGGTTCTAATAATATATAAGAAATATCTGTAAAAAATATTGATTCCATTGGAATTTTACTATACTATAAGAAAGCTAAATGGTTAAAAAGAATTAGGATAAAAGACTATTAAAGATTTTTCATCATTCTTCTTCTTGTTTTAGTGGTTAAGTAAAAATTTGAGAATAAATTGTAAACCAATAAAAACTATCAAGGGTTTCAATTCACTCACCAATAAAAAGCTAAAGGATGATTTTAATGTATGAATTTTTTCTCAGTACTAAAGAATTAAAAAAAATTGCTATTTTTAGATATATTCTTTTTTCAAAGAATGGTGCTAGCTTATCCGATATTTTTAAAGAATTCAACTTGAATAAAAGTACAGGTTTTAGATATGTAAATGAGTTAAAACTAGATGTAGAAAAATATTTTTCTGAGAATGTTTTTATGAGTGATGATGGAAATAAATTAACAATAATCAATAAAGGAGTTAAGTCATCAGGACTAGTTTTTGATATATTGAGGTCCAAATATGTTAATGATAGTGGAGCTTTTTTAGTCCTACAAACTGTATTAAAAAGAGACTTTCCGTCAATTGAAAACCTATCACAATATTTGAATGTTAGCCCATCAACAACATATAAGTACATTACACAATTACAAAAACTATTTCATTTGTTTGATTGCTCAGTGTCATTTAATGTTCCAGGAAGTGTTAAAGGTAATGAACTTGGTATTCGTATTTTAATATATCAAACTTATTGGGGAATATTTAAGACCATATATGAAATTCCATTTAAAAAGATTCCAGAAAAGTTTACCGAGATATCAAACGTGAAATCTAATTTGATTTCGATAGAGAACTTATCTAGATCACAACGTATAAAGTTAACAATAATTCACGGAATATGTACGTATAGATTGTCATACAGACATCAGAATCTTGATGTGTCCGATGACTTTTTAGAGGATATAAAGTATTTTTCTGAAAAGGACTTTTTATTAGAAATAGATGGACTTAACATATCTTCGGAGGTTGTTGCGAAAGAAAGTAAGGTATTTGCATATTTAGTAAGATCAAGTATATACAATATTGATACTTTCAAAAAGCGAAAAGAGATAGTTGAATTATATAAAAAATCAAATTTAGAAATAGCTAATAAAGTTGAACTTCTTTTAAAAGCATTCTCAAAAAAATTTAATATAGCGTATTCTAGCGATTACTATATTGAAAGTTACTATGTTGTCCTTTGCTATTTCATTTATTTTATTCATGTACCAATTAATTATAGTGAACTCTATGAAAATCAATTGATAGTGGATAAACGGGTATATAACATGCAACCCGAAATAGACGAAACCCTAGAACAATTTCGTGATTTTTTTGCTGAATTTGTTAAACAAGAAGAATTACCTATCAATGATAAAGCTATCGATGAGTTCGTATATATTTTATACTCTATATATGATTACCATGTTGATATGAACACAGTGAAAATATATATCCAAAATAGAACTATTTATTCAGGGCTTACAGTTAAAAGAATGATTGAAGAAACTTTTAACTCGAATCTTGTAACTGTAGTTGATAATATTGATGAAAGTGATATCGTCATATCTTCAACTAATGAAGGAGATGAGATTCCAAATAATTATTTTTATTTTAAAACAGTTTTAGAAACTTCTGAATGGGAGAATTTGTTTGCCTATATAAGTAAGTATATATTTGAGAAAAATTTTTATAAAGCTCTGTAAATTTTTGCAACTATTTATTGGAAATATAGTCTATAAAAATATTAACAAAGTATAATAGTATTGATTTTTCTTATTCCAAAAGCCTATCTATCAAGTCCAAGTATATTTAATTATAGTTCTTGTAAATGCTTTTGAAAAAAGTTGATGTCTTATTTTTATTTGCACAGCTATCAAAACATATCGATAAAATTCAATGAGACATCTCGATTTTGAGATGTCTTTTTGTGTAGTTTAATTTCTATGATTTTTTATTTTATATAATTCACCCAATTACTAATAAAGCCTTTCTTGCTCTTATATCAGATGTAACTCAACTATCTGTTTAACATTCTAAATAAATATAAAAATTGTTTCAATGTAAAGAAATCTAATGAGCTAAGCAATAAAGAGGTTCATTTTTTATTTTATTGGAACTGGCTGTCTCAAAGATTCGTAAACAGCTCTTTCATAAGAGAGTAATATATAAATCGTAGTTAGGATATTGTTTAGTTTTACTAAATCTGAAAGAGGAGGTAGAAACTTATTATTTCTTTTAAGAAAGGGGCTTAAACAAATGTGAGCTGGATAAAAAAAATGACCATACTTTCACTGATAATAATTTTAGTAGTTCAATCCTTGAGTTCTATTATTGTGGCTGCAGAAGTTTCATTTCCACCTAATGAAGATAGTAATATTTACTGGTTAGATAATGACACTGAAGTTAGTGAAGTTCATTTAAATAGTGAAGAGTCCTATCCTATTCAACTGGTAGATTTAAATAAGTCAGATGAAAATATAGAAATAATATTGCCTGATACTGTAACTTTAGATCAAGAAAGAACGGATCAAAACAATACCAATAAAAGTGTTAAATATGAAAATAAAAATAGTAAAGTGAATATCACTTTTGGGGAAGAATCAGATAATAAAGCTATTTTATTTTTAAGAAGCGTTACAGTTGAAAATGAGTATAAAAATACGATATATGCAAAAATCACTAGAAATGATGGTACGGAATATAAATCAAAACCGTTAACTATTATTAATGATTATAAGGCATCCAATGAAAATTCATCAAACTCATCTGAAAATATGGAGTCTCAAGACACTGATGGGTCAACCAATACTGAAAGTTCCGAACAAACAGAAACAACGCTAAAATCGAGTAGTGAAAAAGAAACAACTAGTTTGAAAGACTCTAGTAAAGAAAGTTGTGAAACTGATGAGAGCGAAGATTCATCAGTAGCATCTAAAGCTGTTACTAGCCGAGCAACTAATGCGGAACCTGGTAGTTTGGTTATTAGTGAAGATATTTTCAATTCAGTGGATGACATCAAAAACAGTATAAAAATAAGTGGTACTGATGATTACAAAATAAAAGCAGTCGAACGAGGAAGTGGACGATCTGCTTATGATGATACAGATGAAAACAAATCAACTGTATATTCTAACTACCTAAGAAAATCAGGAAAAGTTAATATTAGCTTCAATAAAAAAATATCAGAAAAGAAGTTATCGAAAGTTGAAATTGAATACACTTATGACAATATTGGTTCGATTGTTACTAAAAATGGAGACATAACTGAGATAGGAGCTAATATAAAAATTTCTAACATTGATAAATCACTAGGAGGAGGTTGGGATGATGATGGCTATCCAGAAAAATCTCCAATCATTGATCTATCTAATAATATGTTTTCAGGTGTTGTTACAGCGGGGATAAATAGTGCTGACTGGGATATTCAATTTTTTGATAAAGAAACTGGTGAGCCAATTGATTTTTCTTCAGGAGAGTATTTAAATCCATTTTTGACCTTTAGTTCTTTAAATGGTTATCAAAAAAAGAACAAAGGAGATTATATTTATAGTGAATTTGTCAGACCAAAAAATGGTACAGAAGGTTATACAACAGGAAAATCTATTGTTGAATTTGGGACTGTTAAGGTAATTGATGGGACTAAAAAACATTATGAAGATGTTTATTATGGTGCTGATGATTTTCCAGAATCAATTGATAAACTTGGAAACTCTAAATTTCCTAATGCCTCAGTTTCATTTGATCTAAAAGGCACTGAAAATGGCTTTCAAATAGGTACAGGTGGCGGTGACTATGCTTTTATGTGGTTTACTTTTGCTAGTTCATCAATCATTGCAAGTAGACAAAAAGCGCCTGCCAAAACAGTTGAACCATTGAATCAATTTCAAGCAGGTGATACCTGGAATTCCCCTAGTGGAGACGAGGTTGGATTCAATGAACGTTTTTATAATGACCTTGATAGATATAAAGATGGTGGAGGCCCTTGGGATCTTAACGAAAAGTATAGAGTTGAAGGGCATAATGCTGACTTGCCTGATAGACTACTTCCAGGTATTCCAAAAAAAGAGGACAGATATGTTAGTGATGGTCAAGAGTACTACTACTTTATCAATCAGAAAGTGATTAATTTAGTTTCACAAAGTCAGGTTTTGCCAGATGGGTATGAGATACTTGATAGTCTTCCACCAGGAATGGAGCTATCAGACAAAAATGATCTAAGTAGAAATTTTACATTGTTCAATTTAGATGGTTCACAAATAAAAAATCCCTTTACGAAAAATTCAGTATCTCAAATGACTAAGAATAAATTTGATTTAACCTTGGCAGATCATGCTACAGAATTAATCAATGATCTCTCACAGGACGAGGATTATTATGATTCTGACTTTAGCTTAAGGGTCAAAGTAAAAGTAAATAACACTAGTAAAGATGAAATAGATGATCTAATGACTAATACTGCATCTACTAAATTTATTTATGAAGATGTTGAAGATGGTGGATATACTGTCGATTCAAATAAAGTTCAAACTCGTGTAGCACCAACTTATAATTTTATAAAAGAAGATACAGAGGGGAATACTTTACCTGGTGCAGAATTTGAATTGTATCATTCAGATGAATCAGGAAATAAAATTGGAAATGTAATTTCTACAACTACTTCAAGTGAAGACGGCTCATTTGATTTCAATAATATTATATTAAAACCAGGATATTATTTATTATCAGAAACGAAAGCACCAGAAGGATTTAAGAAAAAAGATTTTAAATTTAAAGTGACTGACGATGCTAAGATTATAGGTTTGAATCAAGATAATGAAGGTAACTATATCGCCATAAATGATGCGGTTATAAAAAAAATGTCCATTAAGGTATTTAAGCAGGATGAACACAGCAAAGAGCAGTTAAATGGAGCTGTATTTGATTTATACACTAAGGATGAGACTGGAAATATCGACTTGATTTCATCAAAGACAACAGAAAATGATGGAAGTATAGAATGGACAGATTTAGATATTTCTAAAGTTTATTATGTAAAGGAATCGAAAGCACCAGACGGCTATATCCTTTCTGAAGATGAATATAAAATTACTTTTGATAATAATTCGAAAAAATGGAAGGTAGAAAAAGAAAATGAAACAGTAGCTAATGGAAGTAGCTCTGAAGATGAAATTGACATTATTTTTAAAATTGATAATAAAGCTAAAGTTCCTCTACCAGAGACAGGTGGTAATGGGGTATTATCATTTATCTTAATTGGATTTATATCAATTATCATCGCTGCTTTCTATTTTATAAATCCAAAAAAGAAAAGAATATTGTTTTTCGGTATCGGGTCACTATTTTTATGTCTATCTGGAACGATAAATACTAATTATGTATATGCTATTGAAAATGAAGACGTAGTAATCATAAATTTGCATAAACTCGTATTTAAACAAGATACTTTACCAGAAATGATTCCAAATACAGGTTTGCCGATAGAGGGAAATAATTCTATATTGGAAAATTCAGAAGTTTTAAGTGGAGTTGAATTTACTGCTTATGACGTTACTGATGAATTTTATGATCTTCGTTTTCAAGGTCTAACGGTTGAAGAAGCTCAAAGAAAATTAGCTGCAAGTGATAGTAAATCAAAGAATAAAATTACTTCTCAGATAACCGATAGTAATGGATTAGCTAGATTTAAATTAGATAGTAAAACAAATGATAATAAATTTAAAGCTTATCTCTTTGAAGAAACTAAAACACCTTCAAATATACTCAAAGGACATAATCTAGTAGTTGTACTTCCCATTTATGTGAAAAACCAATTACTGTCAACGATTGATCTATATCCCAAAAATGAATATGTAGATATTCCGTTAAGTAAAAGAATAGATTCAGACAGTAACGACTTCGCTTATGGACAAAAGATTAATTATCATATAGAGACAATCATACCAAAGGATATAGAAACGTATGACCACTATTATTTAGAAGATAAAGCAGACGCCTCTCTTGAGTATTTAAAAGAAACATTCAAGATATCTATCGCTGGTTTAACTGATCAGAAATTTTATGAGCGACCAATATTTTCAAATGAAGAAAATGCTTTTAGAATAAATTTCGATCCTAATAAACTTTCTGAACATGTTGGTAAAAAAATTGAAATAGATTATCAAATGATAATTAAGGACAATGCTGAACCCGATACTGATTTCACAAATGAAGTTACTCTTCATCCTGGTCCTCATGATTCAATTACAAAGGACCAAAATGTAATGACAGGTGGTAAACAATTTATAAAAATGGATTCAACTAATAATGCTATCTATTTGCCTGGTGCAGAGTTTTTAGTAAAAAATGATAATCAAATGTATCTTGTCAAAGATGTTCATGGATTTTCGTGGACAAAAAATAAGACTGCAAATAATATTTTCAAGCTCACCTCTGACAAAAATGGTCAATTTACGATTAAGGGGATGCAATTTGGAAGTTATGAATTACAAGAAATTCATGCGCCAGATGGATATATGTTAAGTACTACTGAAATACCTTTTGAAATATCAAGAGGAAGCTATCTAGTTAATGGACAATTGGCAGATCCTTTAAAAGTTGTAAATAAACATCAAGACAAACCCAAAGAACCTATAGATGATTCATCTGAAGGAAAGCCTCTTGTTGGAGGATTACTACCTAAAACTGGTGAAAAAGTACTGGAATTTATTGAAGCTATTGGAACTATTTTTATCATAGTTACAGGAGCTCTAGGAATTTATACAAAAATGAAGAATAGAAAGAAGTTAAAATAATGAATACAAAAAAACAACAAAAAATTAAAACCTTTATGACAGCTTTACTGCTAATATTACCAATTTTTCTAAACTTATCTGTATTAACAGAACAACAAGTATTTGCTGCTGAGGAAAATACTAATCAGGTTATTATCCACAAGAAAAAAATGATGACACTACCTGATCCAACGATTCAAAATACAGGTAAAGAAATGCCAGATTTTGATAAATATCAAGGCTTAGCTGATATTGAATTTAAAGCTTACGATGTCACAGTTGATTTTTATGAAGCACGGGCTAAGGGGCAAACGATTGACCAAGCCAAAGCTACTGTCGAGAATAATACAAAAGATAAACCTGTTGAAACTAAAAAAACTGATTCAGAGGGGAATTTAGTTTTAAATTTACCTAAGAAATCAAATGGAAAAGATGCCGTATATACAATTGCTGAGACTCCTAAAGCTGGAGTGAATGCTGCTGCAAATATGGTCGTTGCTTTTCCAGTGTACGAGATGATTAAACAGGACGATGGTAGTTTTAAGTATGGAGATGTTGAATTAAATCCTGTTCATATTTATCCTAAAAATACAATCAGCTCTACTGGTGACTTAGTTATTAGCAAAGTAGGTACTGCTGAAAATGAAGCATTAGATGGTGCAGAATTTGTTATTTCAAAAAATGAAGGTGGCGTTACTAAATATATCCAATCTGCAAAAGATGGTTTATATACGTGGTCTGAGAATAAAGATACTGCTTTCCATTTTGTAACGGGTAAAGACTACGTTGCTTCAGATAACGCTATTAAAGAAAATGATGGGACTAAAGGACAAATAAAAGTAAGTGATTTAGAAGTTGGAAAATACATTGTTGAAGAAGTAAAAGCACCTGACAATGCAGAGTTAATTGAAGATCAAACAAAACATGAGATAGAAATCAAAGAAGATCAAACAGAAGCTACAGAAATTACAGTTAAAAATGATACAACAAATGTAGAAAAAACTACTCCAGAATTAAACGGTAATGATGTAGCAATCGGTGAAGCAATTAAGTATGAAATCAAAACAAATATTCCAGAAGGGATTGCAGACAAAGTTGGCGAAGTAAATAAATATACTAAATTTAACTTAATTGATAAACACGATGAAGAGTTAACATTTAACAACACTCCTAATGGTCCAACAGCTTATGCATTATATGATGGAGATCAATTAATTGATCAGTCGCATTACACAATCACAGAAAATAAAAATGGTTTTATCGTTGCCATTGATCCTGAATACATTACTCAATTAACACCTGGTGGAACACTTAAATTTAATTACTATATGCACTTGAATGAAAAAGCAGATCCAACCAAAGGTTTTAAAAATGAAGCAAACGTTGATAATGGACATACAGTAGATAAAACACCTCCAACTCCAGAAGTTGTAACTGGTGGTAAACGTTTTGTAAAAGTGGATGCTGATGTTAATGAACAATCACCATTAAAGGGAGCTAAATTTGTTGTCCGTAATGCTGATAAAGATGATGCAAACTATCTAGTAATTGATCCTACTACAAAAGCTGTATCGTGGACAACTGATGAGTCTGCAGCCACAGAATTCACTTCTGATGATCAAGGGTTGCTTTCGATATTAGGTTTAGATTATGGGACTTACTTTCTTGAAGAAACTGAAGCACCAAACGATTATGTGAAATTAGGAAGCCGTATTGAATTTACAGTTGATGAAGATTCTTATGGAACACCTGAACAATTAGTTTCTCCTGAAAAAATACCTAACCATCATAAAGGGACACTTCCTTCAACAGGTGGAAAAGGAATTGTTATCTTTATTGTTATTGGCTTACTTGCAATAGTTAGTGCAAGCTTCTACTTTGTTAATAGTCGTAATGCAAAACGAGCATAATTTTAATATAAATTGATATGAATTATAGAGTAGGAGGGGACATGTCGTCTTCCTCCTATTTTTAAAATGAGGTTGTCCATATGAAAAAGAAAATTATGGATTCGATAATGATAGTCGTTCTACTATTTGGAATTGCTGTTTTATTATATCCTATAGTTAATAATGCATTAAATACGGTTCTCGATCAGCAAATCATTGATTATTATCAACGAAAAGCAAATAAAGAAAATGATGAAGCTATGGAAAATGTTAAGTCTGAAATGAAAAAGAAAAATGAAGATTTAGCAGCAAAAGGGTCTAATCCGGGAGCAGATCCTTTTTCTAACAAAGAACCTGAAAACAAGAAGAAAGTATCAATTGATTACTATAAAGAACACACTATTGGTGTTATAAACATCCCTAAAATTAAAGCAAAATTACCAATATTTGATAGTACCAATGAACAATTATTAGCTAAAGGTACCACACTTCTCAGCGGTACTTCGTACCCTATAGGCGGGGAAAGTGTTCATTCGGTCATAACAGGTCATAGGGGATTACCAGAGGCAGCTCTTTTTACACGATTGCCAGAGCTGAAAACAAAAGATAATTTTTATATTGAAATAAATAATGAGACTCATGCATATGAAGTTGATCAGATAAAGACTGTATTACCAACTGATACAGATTATCTGAAAATTGAACAAGGGAAAGATATGATTACTTTAATTACATGTACTCCTTATATGATTAATTCGCATAGGCTTTTAGTCAGAGGACATAGAATACCTTATGTTGCTAAGGAAATGGATAAGGATATTGAAACTATTGGTAAGTATCAAACTATCAAATTTATTTTACTAGGCCTCTTAGGATTGCTAATTCTTTTCATATTAATATTTGTGATTTATCGATTATATAAGCTAAATAAAATTTCAAAAAAAAGCTATGATGTCCATTTGAGAATTGTGGACTCAAGAAATCGTCCTATAGAAGGATTGGTATTGACTGTTATAAATAAAAAAGGAAAAAGATCCATAAAAACAAGTACAGGGGATAATTTAATCTTTAAAACAAGCAACGAAGGAAGACTGATTAACTACAAATTAAGCGGGGGAAAATACACCTTAGTTAACAAAGAGAAAAATGTGATTATCAAACTAAAAATCAAGAGAATAAAAGATTCTCATTTCCAAAATGTGATTCCTCTAAATTCAGCCTATCGGTTTGATAATAAAGAACATACGGTTTTAAAAAAGATAAAACGGTATTCAAAACACTCTTAAACTAATCAAGAATTCTACTTCATGCACTTGTTCTAAACTATACTAGACTAATATGAAAGAAGACTTATGATGAAAGTTAGATACTATTGGGATTATTCAACTTTTGAATTCAAAATGAGAACTAGTAAGGTCGAACTAATTAACTATTTTAATAAAAACAAAAAATATGCGGTTGAATTAATAGATTCTGTTAATCGAGATGAGCTCAGGGTTATTATTCCTCAATTAAACTTGATCAATGAAAAAATGAAACTTTTGTTTTTTTATACCCAACAGAATGAATTTCTATTTGAAGAGGTTGAAATCATACCAGCAATTGAGCATGATTATATAAGGACTTTTTACGAAGAAGTGGAAATATCTCCAGTTAGAGAGATTCTAGAATCGTCTTTATTATATGCTATTGATAAGCCAGTTGAATGTTTTATTTGGGAAAGAAATATCACACAAATATTAACAAAAGTACTTGGATTAAGTGCTTCAGAAGTGCTTCATCACTATCAAGATTGGATTGTCTATTTTTATGAACAACGTCAATTGGCACGAAAAATAATACGAAACTTGAGTGATAAAACGTTTAAACTTCTATTTCCAAAATTGCTAGTAATTGACTGCAAATGTAAAGAACTTATAGAAGATGCTAATCTTCAAAAAGAATTTCATTTGACATCAAATGAATATTTACGAATTGTTAATTCAGACATTGATCGGACCTATTTTAATAATTTTTTATTTCAATATGAAACTTCTGAAATCAATTCTTTACGATTACAGATTGATCCAAATGTTAACTGTAAAGAAATATTTGTCTAATTAATATGTTTTTCTAAAGTACTTCTTGTCTGTTAAGATAGTGTTAATTTTCATGAAGTTAAGTAACAAAATATTATAGTTTAACTAAATTTATTCAAACGTTTTTTCAAAGAAGCTATCAAAAATAATTTGATAGCTTTTTTGTTGTTATTTGATAATGCCGAAACCTCTTATTAGTAAAGAGGTGATTATTTTGGATTTATTAGAAGAAAAAAGAGAACTGCTAAAATTGATTGTTGAATTAATTAGTGAAAGAAAAGCAATTACGCAACTTTATGAAGCTATTGAGAACAGATTAAAACGGATAGAAGAAATAGAAAATGTTATTTCTGAAGGCCAATCAACCACTAAGACTACTCTTATTCCAAAGGAAGAAATTGACCGAGTAAAATTTTACGATCATAAAATAAAACCTTCTTCTATCCCTTACGATATTATTTCTAAAGATATTTGCTACATCTTGAAAACTTCTGGAAGACCTATGAACGCTTCACAAATTCATTCCACTATTACCAAAAATTTACACTTCAATTTAGATTATAAAAATTTAGTAAATAATATTTTGCCGAAAATGGTGAAAGACAATCATTTACCTATTGAAAAAGTTTATAGAGGTTTTTGGCAGTATAGACGAGCAGAAACCAAGTAAATGCAAAGGAGCTAGTTAACGTGGCAAATACTCCAAATGATAATAAATTAAAGAAGTACATTCATATTGGAATACACTATCATGCAAACAACTATTACCGGAAAAAGAATAGCTATTTAGCTAGAGCAATTTTGACGGATTTTCAAGACTTTGATCCAATAAATTTTTCAATCGATAGCTATTTTGTGCTAACTAATATACAGATGATAGATAAGAAGAATCTTGAAGGGTATTTTGATAATGAGCAATTAATACAGGCTGTTAAAGAATTGAGTGAAAAAGAAAAAAATTTTCTATTTGAAAAGTTTATTGTTGGAAAAAGTGACACAGTCATTGCTAAGGAAAAAAACTTATCTCAACAAGCTATTTCAATTTACAAAAAAAGGCTATTAAAAAAGTTAAAGGTGTTAATGAAAAGATAGTAATAAATCCATTTACGTCAGGGCCCCTCCTTAATATGTCAGAAGAAAATTTAAAGGAGGAATGGGACATGGAAACAATTACTTCTCTAGTAATAGAGGCACAAGGAGGAGATAAAAAAGCAATGGAACAATTATATCAACAATTTCGACCATTATTATTAAAAGAATCAGCAAGGTATGGTGAACTAGATTTAGACTGTTATCAGGAACTATCGGAGCATTTTATTAGATTGATACTGGATTTTAAAGTTCGACCCTAATTAAATGTTTGTTATACAATTCCTTGATCTTTAAAATATATCGATGACTGGGATTAGTTTCTCAGTCATTTTTTTTAACTGTAATTAAAGATAGCTAACATAAAAACTTGTAAAAGTTTTTATGAAATCAAAATACCTACTATGTTCAACGCATAAAAGGTTATTAGTTGGAATAGTTAAATTTAGTGATGGTATGTTATTTTAACAAATTGATATGAAACGTTTCACTATTCGATAAGCCTGTAAATTTATAAGTAGTAAACTAAAATTAATTTCCACTTATATTACACTCTCAAGAGAACAAAAATACCGTTGACAAGAAAAAAATTATAAATCTATGAGTCAATGTTACTTTCGGTTTGGGATGGAGTTTATGAGGTTATTGAGGCAATCGTGATTCAACTATACTTGTACTAACGTTCCACCGAATGTATTTTATATATATGTGAGGGAAGAGGTTTTTAAGGGATATAAATTTTAGTAGGTATTTTTTTCTAAATGAGTAATGTGATTTATAATTAAGATTTTAATTATAGAAATTAAATTGTTGGGAAAACCTTGATATATCAGCTTTAGTAATGATTTTCTATGGACTTTTCTTAGTTTAGTAAGTAGCTTGGGTAGAGAAATATTATAAATTAATAGTAAAGTGAGGGTGTAAAAAATATGGAAATCAACGAAGTTTTAAAAAAAAGACGAAAAGAATTATCAATGACACAAGAACAAGTTGCAGAAAAAATTTTTGTATCCCAGAAATCAGTTTCAAATTGGGAAACTAAGAAAACATATCCTGATATAGAGAGCTTGATTCGCTTAGCTCATTTGTATGACTTGTCTTTGGATCATTTATTATTGGAGGGATCAGATATTGTGAGAGACATTAAAGATCAAGCAGAACTAAATATGATGAGAAAACTTTCTCTTCCACCTTTAATTACAAATATCAGCTTAGTGGTTTTATTATTAAGTCAAAAATGGTGGGGTCATCTGTCAGCACAAGCAACTATTATTGTTACAGTAAGTATATTTTCAAATTTTGTACCGATGTTTTATTTTAAAAAAAGAGCCGATACATTGCAGAAAAAGGTAGGTAAAAGTTGGATAGTCATTCCATTACTTGTGCTAGTTGTTGTTCTTGCAATTTCTTTAATTATTCTGATCCCAAGTCTTTTTACAAATTAAATACTGTATAGCTATTTTTAAGATACAATTACTTTTATTCCTATATGCTCAAATAATCACAATGTTATTTTTAACATTAACAGTAAAGTTAATGTATGTTAATTAATTATGTTTAACTTTCATAGTAGTAAATTATAGTATCTTCCTAAAAACTATTCTTACTTCTATGAACTGTTATATAAATTTAATTTGTTGAGGAGGTGTTTGGTTTAATATTTTAGACTTATAAAAGTAACATGATCAAAAATATTTTTAATTTGGAGGAGGGTTTATTATGTTAGAAAAAGCAAAAAATTCTTTATTAGTTAAAATGGTCTTGTTAGCGGTGATAGTCATGACAATAAGTCAGTGTTTTTCCCCAGCTATAGCCATAGCAGCTGAAAGCCACGGGAACAAAATTAATAGTGAGTCAGTTTATAAAGACAAAAATGCAAATCAATCTTTCGGAAAAATGATGGAACTAGCGAATAATTCTAGTGAAATTAAAGATTCAGAAAAGACTGAAGAAATTAAAAATTTTGTAAATCGTGATATTTCAAATGAAAACATTTTATTAAATAGTTCAAATGCAAATTTAGATCTTGAAAATGCTACTTTCTTGAATATCACTAAAAATAGTCAAAATTACACATCAATTTCTATACCTATCAGCGGAGAAGGTTACAGTTTAATTAGTAATTTAACCGTAGTTTATGGTGAAAGCAATGAACTTGTGTCTTTTTCAGAGACGTTAATTACTAAAAGTTCTAGTGACAAGTTTATTATCTCGTCATATATCGATGGACAATTGATTCAAAGTAATAAAACAAATATTGATTACATTAGTGACAATGAAATACAAAAAGGGCTTGATGGACTAAAAGCAGATGCACAAAAAATTGAAACACGTGGGATAGGAGCCATTGCAGGATGTATTGCTGCTGTAGCTGGTGTAAATGGAGTAGTTGCATATTTAATTGCAGGAACTTGTATTGCCTCATGCCCAGCAGTAGTTCCTATCTGCGTAGCTTGTATTGGTGCAGTAGCGACGATAGGTGCTGCTGATATTGGTGCAGTCATAGCGTGTTTTAATCTTTAGTGAATCGTAAAAATAAGGAGAGAGTAGATATTTTAAATAAGAAAATTAAGATACTTTCTATCATTTTTGGATTATTATTTAGCCTAGCTGTAGTTACTTTTTTTACTGTTCATTCAAAATCAAAAAATACAGAATCAGTTTTTATTTCTCTTAACAGTCAAGATTTTTCTTCGAGTTTAAATGAAAAGAAGGACATTTGGGTATATATAGGAAGATCGACTTGTGAAGAATGTAGAGATTTTTCTCCAGTACTGGAAAGTGTTCTTAAAGAAAATAAAAAACAAGTATACTATTATGACATTGACCTAGAGCGAGAAAAAGATGAAATAGAAATGCTTGAAATACTTGATATTTTAGATATTAAGGTTGTTCCCGCGGTCATTCATTTGGAAGAAGGAAAAATTACTAAGGAAAGTGTCGGTTATCAAAACAAAGAAGAAGTAGAAAAATTGTTTGAATTCTGAAATTTAGCTGTCACTAACTAAGAGAATGAGAAATCTGTATTTGTAGAGATTTCTCGAAATATAAAAGGGCTCAGGATATATTTTCCGAGCCCTTTTCATATTTATTAGTTCATAATCATCCAATTTTGAAATTTTTGCAAAACCAGATTGAATTCAGAAGTCTGAGTAGTCTTAGTTAATGGATCAAGATATTTTATTGATATTTGTGCAATGACTTGGCCATCCTTTAATGAATAATTAGCAGAAGCTAATTCCAAAAATTGATACTCTTTATTAATAGGCTTTAATGCTCGATTATTAACGTAGTAAGACAGTTCTTTTTCATTGGCTTTAGGATAAAGTTTAAAGAATGTTTTTAAGAATGAATCAATTTCTTCTGTATTTTTGGCATCTACGGTTCCGCCGCTATCACTAACTTTTGGCTTGTACTTTGATTTAGTAGGGATGCTACTAATCGTTGGATTTTTTATAATAACCATATTTTCTTTATCGTCCACATGGACAGTAAAAGTATAGGCTGAGTGAGTGGTTTGTTTCTTTTTTTGTTCAGTAATATCTTGGTTAACAGTAAATAGAACCTCAAAGTTGTTTTTATCGATTGGCTCAATTCCCCAAAACTGAATGGATTCAACTGTAGAATTTGTAGGAATATCAGTCCTCACCATATCTGCATTTAGGATTTGTAAATCTTCTGTGAGATAATCTTTTAATTTTTCAGTACGTTGATCTAATGCTTTTTGATTACGTTCCCAAGAATAAAAAATCGTAATGAAGTTTCGACTGAAGCTTTCGATTTTATTTGTATCAATGACTCGTTGTTCAATGACTTCTTTTTCATGAGTCGTATGTTGATCGATGGCTGTAAAGTTTTTATAAACTCCAAAAGTAATACTTGCTAGCAGTAAAATCCATAATGCTGTTGTCATTTTTTTATGCGTTCCTACTTTTATTGTAGGAACTTTTTTGACTTTGTTTCTTTTTTCTTTTCTCTCTAGTTTGATTTTCATGAATGTGATTCCTTTCTCTTATTTAGTAATGATTCTTCCTGCACCGATCAGATGTTGCTGCCAATAGGTCGAAGTAAGGTCACCATAACCAATAGGATCTCCTGCGTGATACATTTGAGTTGGAGATACGACGATGCCAACATGTGTAACATAGTCCGATGTATCGTAAGTTGAGTGGAAGAAAACTAAGTCCCCAGCTTTTGCTTCAGTTAATGGAATGTGTTGTGTGGCGTCATATTGTGCTTGAGCAATTCTAGGAAGGCTTATACCAGCTTTTCCAAAACACCATAACGTTAAACCACTGCAATCAAAACTTGTTTCAGGACTGGCACCACCAAAGACGTAAGGATAGCCCTGATACTTCAACGCTTCATCCATAATTGCTTGGACAGTTTTATTATCAAATTCAGTCACCGTTAGATATTGAGAAACTAATTTCACATAAAATTGATTGCCATAGTTGTATCGCCATCCACCGTTGATAGGAATGGCAATTGGATTGGGATAGCTAACCCTAGCTCCACCTGATTTTTCTTTTGAGAAGTTTTCTGCTAGCTCATAAGAATATTTCTTTCCGTGAGAAGCAACGTATTGTAGAAAGCCACCACCATAATTATAGGATTGAATGACTGAATCAACATCGCAGCCTAAGTCATTGGAGGATTTCAAAAGTTCGCTAAAGTACTTACAACCTTGTTTAATTGATTCTTCAGTAGATAAGGTATTTGGAGGAAGTCCTAGAGACTCACTACTTTGCATTACATCTTGACCTTTCCCACCAGACTCAACCTGCATAATCGCAAGAATATAGCGAACATATTTTGAAATATCATATTCCTTGCAGTATTTCTCAACTGTATTCTTATGAGAAAGAACCTCTTTTGAAACAGATAACCCACCTATATCAGAAGAGTCTTGAGCGCTACTGTCATCATCTGAGAAAAAAAGAGTGACGCAGAAAATTAAGCCAAATAGGATCATAAATAAACTACCAAGTAGTAGAGTAAACTTTAGTTTTAAGATTTTCATTTTTTAGAACCTCGTTTGTTTGGTTGCTTTCTTTCCAGTGTCGTGTTCCTCGGGGCTTGATTATCTTTTAATTGTTTAGGGTGAGGATTCTTATTTTTAGAGGGGCTATTTTCACGGATGTTTGGTGTAGTTGATACATTCACTTTTTCTGATTTTGGATAGGGCTTGATAGTATCTTTTGTAAGCGGACGTTGATGATTTGGTGTTTTTGAATTCGTTTTATTTTGAGTTTTAGGTGATCTAGTTTTACGATTTGTTTTTGCTTGTTCCATTTCTAATCGTTTTTGTGCAATTGTTTTTCTATGTTGCTGGTGATGTTTCAATCGTTCGCCATGATTTTTTTGTGGTGTATTTTTAATTGTATCAGAAAAGTTTTGAATCCCTTCTTTTAAGTTAACTTTCTTTTTATGAACCGCATATTTAGCTTGTGTCGGTAAATCTTTTGTTTGCTCTTTTAACAGTTTGGTTTTATCACTTGCTCGTTGTTTTATATCTAACACATTGCCTGTTGTTTTCCCAAGTCGTTCTGATAATGGTTGCTTCGGTTTAATAAGTGAAGGAACATTATTTTGTCTGTCGTGAGTTTGAGGAACAGATTTACTATTAGCTGTTGCTTTCTTTTTAGAAGGTGAGCCTTCTGAAGTAAGATTTTTACTGAGTTGGCGTTGGATTTTTCTTGTTTGGCGATTAACTAAGTGTTTAGGTCTACGGAAAATTTGTTTTCCAACACCTTGAGAATCGCTGCTTTGCAACGCAAATAGACTCATTAAGTCGCCTAATTTTAAATAGATACCAGCAAACGTAACAATCTGTAAGAACGCCGTCATAAAGAAGGGCGAACTTGCGGATAATGAATACAACATGGTAGAAATACTAAAGGCAACGGTAATAATCAATGTAATACCTGCTCGAGTCATGATGACATTAAAGAGTTTCATAACGGCTCTTTTACTGGTACTTTGAAAACTAGGAATCATACTTAGCAGAAAACTAATTGGTAAAAACATGGCGTAGACAATGAAGAGGGCTTGAGAGAAAATCATGATCCCTGTGAGTAGAAAGATAAAAATAGAAATACCAATGTTAAAGAAAAATAAGAAGAAGACCGTCCCCAGTCGATTGATGGCTTTGGTGATACTCAAATTGTTATTTTTCTTATTCTCAATCTCATCTTTAACAGTTGTTTCTCTGTCTTTTCCGTCATTAAGTGTTGGACTAACGGAAAGCAGTTTTTCAACACGAGATTCTCCTAGCGAGTCAATATTGGAATCATCGTATTGTAAAAGAAGCCAAGGCTGTTGCACTTGAATAGAGAATAAACTATCTCGTATTAAATCGACACTGTCTTTCCCTTTAGAGTCAGAATTAGGCAAAATAATCTTTGTCCCAATATCCAAACTGGCTTTGCTTACATCGGTAGAGAACTCATTAATTTTTTGAATGTAATCAGGTGCATAAGCAATAAAAGAAGCAGATAAAATAAAGATTACGAAAAAGTTGATAACGGCTTGAACAGCTTTGGTAGTTTCCCGCTTTAATAATCCTGTATAAGCGACATAGATACCCAAAACTAAAATTAGAATCAATAGGAAGCCCACATAGAATCCAGAACTGGAAAAGCCATGTTTCGTAATTCCTGCAATGGTTTGCATGTTTTTACCAATTGCATCAGTTGTTTGAGAAATAAAGTCTAATTTGTACGCTTCTTGAATCAAGTAACCTGTCGCATTTGAAAGATACAGTGATATTGTCCAAATGAAATTGGTAATGGCATAAAGACCATACGTTACTTGTTTTCCAATCCCATCACCCCAGTTCCAAGGCAACCAGCCCCATGAGTTATCGACATAGAAATCTAATTGATAATTATCAAGAGGGTATTTTGAATAAACATTACTGGAATTAATGGTATCGTCTACCAACCCAGCAGCTTCTACAAAAGTTCCTAATAAGATTAATGAAAGAAGAACAACCCCAACAACTAGAAGCATGGATAATATAATTTTCTTTAAAGGCCATTTTGGTTTCATTAGGACACCTTTTTTCTCACAGGAGGTCTTGTATCAAAAGCATTTAGCAACTCTTCAAAAATGGGATGAAATTGAATTACACCTACACGACCATATAAATCTGAAAGGAGGCACTGACCATTTTCTAAATCTCTTAATCGTTTTTGATTGCCTTCATCTTCTTTATCAATACCAAAGAATTCCAATGTCTTTTTAATTTCATTAATATCCGTAGAACGGAAAGCAAACTTTAATCCCAGATTGTTTTTTAGTTTTTCATCCAGTAAATCATCCGCATTTTGTGTAACAAAATAGACCCCTGCATTCATGGCTCGTCCAGCACGGACTAGCTTCATCGAAAGGGTCTTTCCTTGTGCTACTTGAAGAAAACTCCAGGCTTCATCTAGGTCAACAATTTTAAAGATAGAGCGATCAGAATGAATGAAATCTAAAGCAAAGGTACTAATAACAATTAGCATAGCGACGCTTAATAATTCCATTGTCGTATATTCTTCAAACCCAGTTTCAGCATCTGGAAGAACTAAATCCGCAACTTGAATAATATTGAGCTGCTTATCCAAACTAATAGACTGTTCAACAGTTCCGTCACTAAACAATAAGTGGGCAAAATCGTAGTCGGTAAAAGATTCAATGTGATCGGCTATATGGTTACTGATAACCGTATCTTCTTTTCGTAGTTCATCCAGAACAAGTAAGAGTCCACGAGTTTTACTTTTGGTAACCCGACGTATTGCTTTTCGTAAGACAGGGAATTTTTCACCATCCCGACTGGATATTCCTGTTAAGAACGTCAAAATATCAATCGCTAGGCTTTCACTATCTTTAGGACGTTTTAAAATGACATACGGATCAAGTAGCCCTTTATTGGTTTCTTCACTTGTAAGGTTCACAATATTAATCTCATGAGCAATGTCTGGCAATGTTTCTTTCCAGTTTCCTCGTTCTGCTTTTGGATCAACGATAACAGCTTGCCCACCAAATAAAACAGCATAATAAACAAGCATGTTATTACTAAAGGATTTCCCACCACCAAGAGAACCGATAAACGCAGAAGCTAAGGCATTCGTAATAGACCCTTTTACACCTTGACTAGCTAGGCTAGGTTTTAGATAAACATTTCTTCCTGTATCTAGGTTGTATCCTACATAGATTCCTTCAGTTTCTCCTAGCATTTGAGTCGCACCAAAACCTAGTCCAGCAAGAAAATCAGAGGTAACGTATTGGATATAGTCGTTTATATATCGTTTAGAAGCAGGGATAAATTCACCATGTAACCCAAGCATATCGCCAAAAGGTCGCACCAATTTGATACTAAAATCATCATAGAAATCTTTAACTTCATTGCAGCGACGTTTTAATTCATCGGGATCACTTGCGGAGACACGGACAACATAGCTTAGTTTGTACATAGACTCTTTTGTTTGATCTAAGGTACTTTCAAGTTCATCTACAGAATCTAATGCATCTACGACGTTTGAGCTCGTCTCATTATTGCTTTCAAATGCATGATTGTCTAAATCTTTAAGTTCTTTCTTTTTGTTACGTACAGTAGAAAGAGCTTTTTTATTGGTCACAATTTCTACGTTCATAGAAGTATCAATAGGGAAGGAGAATTGTTGTTGCTGGTAATAAAAGATTTCGCTGTTAGGAAAGCCAAGTTCTCCAATAACAGAATTAATTGTAAAATAAGCAGCGTAGGTTGTTTCATCTTCATTTTCAATTTTCAAATAGCGCTGATTTTCTTCGATTAAGCAACGGGTTGGTTTTAAAAGGTCATACCGCTTTACCAAGGTTTCTTTCTTTAGTTTTTTAGTTGGTAGGTGATAAGAGTATTCTTCATAGGGCGTTCCTGTTTGTCCATAAATGTGTTCAATGATATAGCCAAAATCATCTTTAGATGCGCGACGAATCTTAAAACGTTTTGAAGTTTTATTTTCAAGAAGGTGCTCCATTTTTGAAAAACGATCAATTTCATCATTACTCATAGAGACAAAGTCTCCCATAAGTTTATGATTTACATCATGAAAAAAGTCTTGTAAAGAAATCCAAAACTCGTTGGATACATTCTTAATTGTCACTTCTTGATCATTGAGGGATAATTTAAAGCCAATAAAAAAGCGATAGTCAACTTGATTGTCTCCAATCATTTCAACTAACGCATCGGTTTGTTTGTCTATTTTTTTAGTTGCGACTTCTTTTAATTTACCTGTGATTTCATTTTTAGATCGTTCCTGTGTGGCCCGAATACTGGATTCGGTACTAAGCTGCAAGGCATGAATTTTTCCATCACGATTTTGAGCAATCAATTGACGGAAGCTATCATGTACTTGAAACTTTTCTTCTGGACTCAGGAAACTGTAATTATAAGGGATCAATTCATAGTAGGCAAAACACTCACCATCATGATTGAATACCAGGTTATTTTCGACATATTTAATCGGATACTTCATAAAGTTCACTCCTTACAATTGTAATAGATTCATTTAGTTTTTGAGATTTCAACTTTATGGGCTTGTAGGCATACGTTAGTTTAGGTCGGAAAAAATAGAAGAGGATAGATTTTAAGAATCCATACGGTTTCTTTCCATCAAATGTCTTTTGACTCATAAACCAAGTAAAGCCAACAGGTAACCCAAGATATTTTAGAAACGCCCCCTCAATGAATGAGAGAGGTGGGATATGGCTAAATAGAATGACAAAAAGAGTGGATACCACAAACCATGTCATTTGAGTAAAGGTAATAGGGAAAGGCAGTTGTAAGTCATTGATTGCATAGATGACTTTTTCTACATTCCAGATACTGGTGTAGCTTTTTATTTTTTTCATTTTTTTATATCCTTTCAAAAATAAAAAACAGCATACATTAGTATGCTGCTGGGAAAAACTCATCAATGTTGAGTTTTTGAATTAGTACTTCTCTTAATATATCATCTAAGAGACAACAAGTATGCAATAAAATCCAATTTGATCTACTGTATTCAGTGTAATCAAATTGATAATTTGACATATATTTCTGTGCAAATATTTCTGCTTTTTGATTAAACCCACTAAAATCTCCATGTCCAATTTTATTTCTCATTTGACGTAATAAGAAAGTGGCATCTTTGGAATTGTCATCATATATTTTTTTGATAATAGGGTTAATAAACTTATCAATTTCGTTTGTTTTTTGATTTTTTTTAATAAGCAACATTTCTAACAATGTGAAAGTTTTTAAAAAATGATAATGCTTATAATCATCACTTTTATTCAACGATTCTATAATAAAATCCAATTTCAAAAAATCATTTTCTATTTGTAAAAATTTATCTATGCATTGGCCACATTTTATCAAGTCATTTATTGCTTCTTCTTTTGTACGAAAGTTTTCAAATTGTGATTCTACTCTCATTGAAAGTACTGTAGTAATTCTTGGGATGATACTAAAATAGTCTTCATTACTGGAATAAACAATATTAAAGTGAGTGTGGACATGTCTTTCATGATTTAAAAAATTGAAAAGCGTAATAATTTTTTCTGAATAGTCTTCTTCACAAAGCCTTCCATCAAAACAATTTGTCGTCCAATCAAAAAATGGCATATCGTCATACTCATAATCAAACTCAATGAATATCATATTATCTAGAAGACATTCAATACAATCTTCAAGAGTTTCTAGTTTATAGGAATCAAAATCTTTAACATTTATTTGTACAGTTCTTTTTGCAAGTTCATAATCAAATTCTGAGGTAAGGGGCTCACCATATTTTAGTAGTTGCTCTTTCCTAGAAAAATTTATTTTTCTAATCTCTTCAAAAATATCGTCTCTAATTCCTTCTCTCCAATCATCTGGTAGATTGGCAATGTAGAGTTTCAATTTTTTAGAAATTAGTGTTTTATCAATTTTGCCATAAATATCTAGTACTATCATATGCATTACCTCCTTCAGAACAAATTATATCATTTATTGAGTGTATTCATATACACCATGTGAAGTAATTAAAAAATTTCCTTCCATTTCCATATCTCGTCCAAGAGCTTGATAGTTAATATAGTTCTGTAAATTACTTGGAACCTCACCAAGGCTTCCAGTTTCTTCTACATAGTAACGAGCTACATCTTCCATATCATCACAATCTGGGTAATAAATAATATCATCTTTATTTTCTATTAATTCTTCAATATCATTAAACCAGTAATTCATAAATTCTGAGATGTTGTCATAAAAATCTGTTCCTTCTAGTTCTTCAATTAATGCGCATTTTCGATTGATTTCTGATATTGGTGTATATTCACCAACATCAAATGGAAGCTCATAATCGTGGATAGCATATTCTTCGTATTCATCATTTAATCCAATTCGGTCCTTAACTGTATCAAAATCAATAGGAGGGGAGAACCAATCACCAACCAGTTCACCCTCGTTGTATTTGCCAAGATTGGCAATATAAATTTGCATGTTCAACGTACATCATGTCCTTTCTTGAAACAAAAAAACAACAAGCAAAAACTTGTTGTTTTTAAATAATTATTTTATTAGTTGAGGCATATACGAGTTGATTCTAACGATTTTATTACTCCCTGTTGATGTATAAAAAGAATAAGATTGTTTGTACTGTCTTCCTTGGATATCATAAAATACAATATTAAATTTCCAATTGATATCAGTAGTGGGATCAACCTGATTGGATTTTTCATCAATTGCAGTTAGGTACAAGCAAAACTCAGTTTGACTTTGAACTCGTAAAACATCTGTATCAATTGGTGCCCTTACACCAAGAATATTATGCCCATTTTTATAGTTGTCTTTAAAAGCCACTGCAATATTAAACATATTTTTAGGTTTTTCATTATCATCCAAATATTCAAGATGGATTGAAAAAGCAATTCCTACTCCTTCATTTATCAATTCAAAAGGGATTGATCTGATATTAAGATTGTCTATTTCATCCATTTCACCTTCAAATCTATTACTTTTATATTTTGGAACAATAGATAGATAAGGTAAATATTTTAGTCTCTCGTTTTCTTCATTGATTATTAACTGTTCTTGATATTTTTTTTCTGATATTTTCATGCTCTCCATATGATTTTTTTGTTGTAGATTGAGAGTGTCCTTGTTTCTTTTGTGTGTGAAATAAAGAGTAATATAACATACCGCTAATGATGTTAATACAGGTATAATAATTTTGATAATATCTAATGTGAAAACATCCACTAATCAATCACCACCTCTGTTTAACAAAATTTTATCAAACTTTTCTTTGATATTCAATATATGTTATGCTCCAATAATTTTATTAAAAATATTTAATAGTACATCTTTAACACCAGCAGCATTGAAAACCAACCCAACCGCAATTAATGCAATGATTAAAAATCCAATGAGTTTTGAAAACTCACGTTTAAAGCCTAAATAAATCCCAATCACAACAATGGCCATTAAAACGAGCGATTGCGCATTGGATAGAAACCAGGTATATAAATTTTGTCCAAAGTTCATAATTCTATTTTGCTCCTTCCATTTAAATAATTTGTTCTGTTCGATAAATAGTTGCGGACACGTTCTAATAATTTCGCAGGAGTTAGATGGGTTCCGTAAGTTGTGACACTATTAGAGTGGTACTTATAAAAAGTTTGTTTGTAAAAGGTGTAACGATAGTAAATATCATTTGGTTTCTTGTAACCTTCAATGATTAAAGACGTATATTTTCCTGTATCTAACATATACAGTTTATTTTCTTTGAAACAAAAAAATCCGAGCATTTTTAATTCTTTCGTTAGACGATTCATAAAATGACATCCTCTGTACTGTAAGATTGTTGTTCTACTATTTTTTCATGTCGCTCATTTAATCGAGCCTCACGAATAAGTTCATCCACAATATCTGTTTTATTTAAGGTATCCAACAGTTTTGCTACTTTTAATGTTGGGGCAACTTGATGCCGTAACCAATTTAACGTTCGTTCAAACGAGTATGGTTCAGGTTCTGTTGTTAATCTTAGTGCCCCGCGATCTTTGCCTATAAACCATTTCCAACGTTCATTGGTTTCCCAATCTGTTCGGCGTTTCGTTTCGTCTTTATCTACAAAGCGTAAATAGCGGTTAATGATATCAAAAGCCGTCTTTTCAGCATCATTAAAGGCTAGTAAATCCTGAACAGCATGAATGGCTCTGTCATTTTTTAAACGAATTTCAAAACGATTTTTGATAGCTGCTTCTTCAATAGGGATAGCGTTTTTTGCGTATTGTTCATAGTCTTTTTCGTAGATACAAAAATAGACTTCACTTTTCAGTGAGCCTATATATAAGGTGTTTCCCATATCTACTTTTTCGTCACGATGAACCAATTCTCCAGAACGATAATTTTTAAAGCTACGAAAAACTGAAATACATTCTTCTTGTTTACATTTTCGAGTTAGTTCAGGAATATCTAAGATTCCAACTTTGTCATTGATTGCTAAATCCAGTCGTTTGAAGACGGCGTTTTCTTCTAAGCAAATCTTGAAAAAATCAAACCAACTACGATGTTGAGCCAACAAAAAGCTTTCGAATTGACGACAGCCTTTTCCTTTGAGTTCAAGTAGTGTGCCTTTCGTAATATCATAAGAAATCATGACGACAATATCACCAAAACGAAAATGTTCTTGGTAACCGTAAAAAGCAAAATCTTCATGAAGCATATAATCTATGTTGATTCGTAAAATATGTTCAATTACATGATCCACCTTGTCGGTGGGAAATCGAATTCGGACATAATCGAAAAGCATCTCTAAAGGATTATCTGGATTAAAACGTTCTAAAGCGCTATTTAGAGTTTCTTTTAACTTAAGTGTAGGCATTACTTTTCCAGTTTCGATGTCACTTATATAGGAACGAGTAATGCCAGAGGCTAGGGCGAGCTTGTTTTGTGAGAGACCATAAGTTAATCGTTTGTTTTTTAGTTCTTTTCTCCAAGTTTCATTTGTGTTCAATGGCAAACCTCCAATAAAAAATACAGATGTAAACTTTTGGTACTTAGTTTACATCTGCATAGTATTTTCAAAAGCCTTGTGAGTAAGGACTTCAGGATATTTTAGGAACTGTTTCCAGTTGCTTTTGTGCCCCCCTGTTAGGTATAGGGGGGCTAAACCTGTTGGTGCGGCTTGCGCCACACCAACAACAAGCTAGGCTGTATCTGCATCTTTCGCTTCGCACGATGCAGCCACAGCCTGCTTGTGTTGATTGAGCTCTTGAATAGCTTCTAAAAAGTCATGCTCTTTTGGAACAAGAGGGGTATAAAACTCACTAATGACACTTGTTCCAACATCAACATAGCCACGACCCTTGATAGGCTTCAAGAAAAAGTCTTTATCATTCTCACCGAACATCATATTGTAGCCAAGTTCTGACATTCTTCCTAGAGCTACTCGGAAATTAAAATTATCACGGATACCATCACCTAAATATTTTGCATCAGGTCTTTGACAAGCCAAAATCAAGAAAAATCCAGATTGCCGTCCTAACATCACGATTTGTTTCAATTTACTCATCACTTCGATACTGTCACGTCCAATCATTTCCATGAAAGAAGTATACTCATCGAAAATTAAAAAGTGGGCAGGTAAATTTAAATAGGCGTAGTTTTTACCTGTTTTATATCCATCCATTAATTTTATGTTTTCATTTCGTAGCATCATTTCATCATAAAATTGGTTTAGGCAGTCGATCATGTCTTCTTTCTTATAATAGACATTTGGCATAACCGTTTCTAAGTCAGCCAAATCCGCATTCTTTGGATCAAGGACATAAATAGTGGCATTGGTTTGAAGAAGGGCTTCAATAATCGTTAGGATAAAATAAGTTTTTCCTCCGCCTGTTCCACCAGCAATTAACATATGAGGCAGGGAATCATAAGACCACCAAAGGTTATCCATTAATTTAAGTTGTCCATTTTGAGCTTGAACATCATCAATGGCAATCCGACTGTTAATCGTATCGTAAAGAAGGATGTATTCCACATAGGAGTCTTTGAGAATTTTATCTGTAAGTTCACAATACAAACCTGTTTCTAATTTCTTTTCCAATCTTAAAAGTTGTTCTTGGTATTTGCCCATTGTGATCTCTACCTGAATATGAATCAATCCATCTTTTAAACGATAATAAACCTTTGGAAAATGACGGATTTTCTCTTTTGCTTTACTACTACCTAAGTCTTTAAAAAAGCTGTCTGATTGTACTTGTTCGGATTCATACCAGCCATTCTCCAGAATCATTCGGGCTAGTTTTTGACGGTGCTGCAATTGTTTAATGTGGTCAATTCGGTAGTGATAGTAAAGATAAGTTACTAAAAGGCAAACAAAAAGAGCAGTGAGAAGACTGCTCATTAAATAGGGGATATTTAATTGGATGTTTGCATCTATAAGACTTACATTTTCCCAGTTTGTTTGAAGAAGTTGTTTATGATAGAACAACAAAAGAATAAAAAAGAAAAGAGGTAGTAGTCTAACAAGTGTAAAATGATAAAGTAAATTTTTATCACTCTGTCTAATTCTTTTTCCACGATAAGTTCAGTTCATTTTGAGAGTCTCCTTTCATTAAAGAGTAAACTTTTGTGAGGTATATGCATGACAATTTTTATCAAAAGATGGTTGGGGAATTCTTTCGTATTTTCGATAAGCGATTCGCTTTTCAAATCGAAGTTCATTTTCTTTTGGGTAATTGCCTCTCATATATTTCGGTGAGCATTTCAGGAGTTTTTCAGCATCCTTTGTTAAAGGATAAAGATAACGAAACATACGGCCATTAATCTTTTCAATGCCTTTATACTCACAAAAGTCGTGAGTTAACCAATTTCTTTTAGATACACCATCAAACTGGGCGTTTTCTTCTAACAAAATTCGCGCACTTCGAGGATGGATTTTTTCGGAAGTTATACTATGACGATAAACACTTGTCTTGAAGTAACCGCCATAATAAAAATTAGCAGCTTGATAAACATAGCCACATTTCCCTTCAATCCCATCAGCTAACGTATATAAAAAGAGGCAGACTGTATTCTCTTTAAGCCACTTAACAAGCGTGGAAAGAGCAAGACTGCCAAAGTAGTTCGTTTGATTCATTTTAGGTAGAAAACACATTTTTCCAATTTCTAAATAATCCTTTGTAACTAAATTCTGTTTAGGAAAAAGTTTTCGAATCGTTTGTAGTGGCTGAGTTCCCCAACCAAGCTCTATTACACCTAACAATTCCTTTTCACAATAGATTCCTAGAAAATATTTGCACAATCTAGGAATCACTTTTGAATAGTGGTATCTTCGAATAAAAGATATTGCCTGTTCTCTAGGAATAGGTTCTATCACGAGCGATTTAGAAATCATCTAACATACTTCCTATTTCCCGTTAGTAGGTTCTTTTTTTAATATTTGCACTTTTTCCTTTAGTTTAATATCATCGGCTTTAATATACCAGTCTACATCTGCGCCTTGGTAAGTGGCGTTAGCGACTGTATCTGCAATTGGATTCATTAATTCCACTTCTGAATTATACTCAAATTCTTTTAGTGGAACAGAAGCAGGGATGCTTACTTGAATCATGCGTCCTTGACCTGTTGATTTTAAATCGTAAGTGCGCTCTTTGATATCGTTTGAAGCTGTTCCATCTTCATTTTGGATACGTACTTCTCGACGCAATGCCGAAAATTTTAATTTACCAAATGTTTCTTCTTTTTCAATGACAATTCCTTCAGCTAATCTCATAATTTTTTCCTCCTATAATTTCACAATATCATCAGCGTGCATGATGTAATTTGTGAATCCTCTCGTTCCAATTTTGTATCCTTCAGCTGTGATTTTTGGATTCACAAGCTTCACTTTATCGTCTACTTCAAAATGTTTTTCACCAGCATCGGCAGGTAAAATGACTTCAATATCATCTGCGCGTTGAATCGTTGAGTAAAGATTATAACTACGAGAGAGTACAGTCGGTTTTCCATTGATTCTTCTTTGTTCAACTGTTCCTTCACCAGCATATTCCAGTCGACCGAATGTTTTTTCCATATTGGGGATAATGTGTTTTAATTCCATTTTTAGTTACCTCTTTCTTTTAGTTGATTTAAATTTATTTGGTTTTAATAGTCTGTTGTTGGTGAGCGAATAGGATTCATACTTAGCCTCCTAGAAGACATAAAAAACACAAGAATCTTTTAGAAAGTAGATTCTTGTGTTTAGTCGTTAGTTTCTTTTGATTTTTTTACTTTCTTTACGCCAATAAAAGCTAGTGCACCAAGAGATAGGGCAATCCCAATGCCAAGTAGAAGAGAACTGCGTGATTCTCCTGTTTGTGGCAATGGATTTGTTTCTATTCTTTTATTTGTCATTTCACATTTCACAACCTTTCCATGTTCTTTGATTTCAAATTTCACTGGTGTTTCATCTAATTGGTAGCCTTGTGGCGCACCAAATTCTTGGAAATAGTAGATTCCTTTTGGTAACTCTTTAAAGGTGAAGGTTCCTTTTTCATCGGTTTTTCCTTCAATAATACAGTTTTTATCTTCATCAAGAATTCTGATATCTGTGTTCGGAAGAATTTCACCAGTAGAAACATCTTTCTTAGTTAATTCAGCACTTCCTTTTATTAAATCATTTTTGATATCTAGTAGAATAGTTGTTTCTTCATCTTCAGAAAGTTGTTCCCCTATCACTTTTCCGTCAGAATCGGTTGCTTTAATGCCTTCTTTAGTAGAAGTTATTTGAATAATAGAATCAAGGGGGAGGTAATGATCGGAAGAAGGGGACTTTTCTTTCAGATAGAACGACCCTACAGGAACATTTGAAAAAGTACCTATGGATTCTTTGTCGATCGAAACGGTTTGTAAAACTTTTCCATCTTCATCTTCAAGTGTAAATTCAGCACCTGTTCCTAGACCATCATAATTAAATTCATACCCATTTTTATTTTTTAATATCGCTAGTTCATTAGTTTTCTTAATACGAAATTCATTAAAATGTAGTTTGTTTAAGATTGGAATATCAGAACCTTCTTCGGTAGGAGATTCATAGATTGTAATTTCTTTCAGTGAATCATTGTCTTCAGCTTTAAAGCTAAAAGGGTACTTGTTGGGATTTAGGTCGTGATCCGCACCTGAATCTAGCTCTTTAAAGTAATAGTTGCCTTCTGGATACTGAAGCTCATCCAGCGTTAAAAGACCTTCTTTGACCGTTCCATAATTAATTAAAGAGTCTTGAGGGAGTTCTTGATCAGCAAACGCCATTGATTGATCTGTGTACAAACCAAATACTTTATCATTTGCTTCTAGGACATCAAGAACAGGGAGGTTATCTTTCCATTCTTTGATGACTTCTTCAGATTTATGAAGTGTTAATTTTATTTTTTGAAATTCATTTGTAGTGGTTAAGGATTCAGAAACTAATTCAATGGTTTGTCCTTGATAAGTGAATTCAAAAGGAATCGGAGTGGAATCAATAATGAATCCATCAGGTGCAGATTTTTCAATAGCTTGGTATTTACCAAGGTAGAGAAGAGGCATGTCAATTAATTCTCCATCATCACCTGTTACAACAGTAGCCATAGTATCGCCCTTTTTAGCATGAGTTGTGCTTCCAACTTTGATATCTTCTGTCGCTTGAATTTCATAAGTTACACCTGCAAGAGGTCTGTAATCAAATTTGAATTCATATAAATCACCATATTCAGTTTCTTTCTTTTCAAGACCTACAGGTACTTTTCCTTTTTTTATGAGGGAAAGTTGTCCTTTTTGAGGTTTATTATCTAAAGTTACTTCAATGGTTTTATTTGGTTCTACTACCACTTTTTTTAGTTCGCCTTGATTGAAGAAACCATCTGGTGCAGTCACTTCGCTAATTGTTACGGTTGTACCTTGAGTAATATCATTTATTTGAGCAAGTCCGTTAGAATCTGTCATCACTTCTTTGGTTTTATTGTCGTACTCAAATTTCAATTTAGCATTTGGTAAAGGTTTTCCTGTATCTTTATCGATTTTCTTTACTTTGATATTTCCATTTAGTTTCACTTTGACATTCAGGTTGAATTCACTCGCATTTGAAAGTTTAAAGGTGGCCACTTTTTGTTCATTAGGTTTTGCATAAACAAAGCTTTGACCCACTAAATTGGAATCAGCAATACCATATTTAATCGTTCCAGATTCCTTAGAATCTTTGGTAGCAGTCAATGTTAGTTTATTGTCATTTTTCTCAATTTTGAGGTTAGCGGAATTGCTAAGCTGCTTTACATACTTGGACAAGACATTGTTTTTGTCTTCTAGGGTAACAGATTCGCCAACATTTAGATTGATGGTTTGGTTATTAAAAGTCGGTTTAATGTTATGATTTTTGACTTGATTTAATATTTCATTTTTTCGATTCTCAAAATTTGGAATAGTTGTGGTTAGTAATTCATCACCAAATTCGAGCCAGATCATATTTTGAGTAATTCCATAATTATCAATAGTTGGGTTTATTTGATAACCATAGTATGCAATTAATGAAAGGCGTTCTTTTTCTGCGATAGTTAGTTCTGATGGGGTGAATCCAGAACCACCGGTGAGGAGCGTTCCGTGTTCAATACAGAAAGCAGGTTGATTGTCCGCTTTAATCATATGGATACCTTCATCAGTCCAGTGTAAGCCACCTAATGATTTAACGTGCCATGTAGAAATATAGTTCGCAACTTTTTCATAATTGACAGTAGCTGCGAATGTGGTAATTGGGGAAATAAAAAAAGCTATTAGGACTGTTAGTAAACTAAACAGCGTAACCACCTTGTTGTTTTTCTTATTCATTTATTTTGTCTCCTTAATTTTTGATTTTGTTCAAATGAAAAAGACGTTCCGATTATGGAACGTCTTCTGTATATTCTATAGACTTTACTTATTTAAATAGTGACAGAAAAAATTTTGTATTATTAAAATACATTAATTTTGGAGTTGGTATAAAAGATTAGGATAACATTTGACTTATGAATGCAGTGAAATCTGAGGTTGAACACACAGTTACATCGTTTTCAAAGTCATAGCCATTTGCTAAGTAGTGAGGATTATTGAATGTTATGAAAAAATGGATCTTGTCAAAATCCCCATTTAGTGCTTGGACCATAGATTGTTTATTACAGTTCATCACTTTTTTTAAGTTTTTTAATTTAGTCAAATATGCTTTTTCTCCTTTTAAAACGTTGTGAATATCATTTTGAACATTCTTTAAACTTCTATTTAAATCATTATTTTTCATTTCCATAATATAAAGGTTCTTATTTTTTATTACGTAAAAATCGATTTCTTGGGGAAGGTTTTTTTTATTTTCAAAAAGTTTTTTTGTGAAAACATTATTATTTAATTGGAAATTGATATCGCCTGGAAGATTTGTAGTTTTGATAATATCTTTTAAAGTAATCAATTCAAACTCATCAAAATCATTAGTAATCATATTTCTAATTTTCTTTGAAATTGTAAATGAAAGTTGATTTTTTAAAATTCTATATTTGAAATATTGAGAAGTTTCACTTAAAATCCAATATGAAAGCAAATAATAACCACCAATTTTAATTAATGGAGTTCGAAATAACCTATTTTTAGGGCTAAAACTTGCTGCGTAAATATCTTTCATATCAATAGGGGATAGAGTGATCTCATCAAGCATTGATTTGATATAAACTTCATTTTGGCCGGTTTTGTTCTGAATATCTTTTATAAATGCTGTAACTTCTATTAGATTAATAACTGTTAATGTATTTAAAAACTTAGCATCGTAATTAAATAAATAGTCTTCTAAAAATTGTGGAGAATATCCATACTCCTTTGAAAAAGCATTATAAATGTTTAAAGATTCACTTCGAGTTATAGGATAAAGCACTTCACTATTATTAGCCATTAAATGATTAATTTTTTCTGCCATTTTTTCTGATAAAAAGATTCTATCTGTGAACTCAAAACAGCCTCCTTCTTTATAAACTTGAGAAATTAAATATTTATATTCTTTTTTATCAATATATAAAATAATTAGGGCAGCCAACTTAGGAAAATCCATCTTTTTTTTATTAGAATCTTTAAAACTCTGTTCTGAGTTTAAAACAAAATGGATAGCGTATTCAATTGATTTTTTTAATTCACCTGTATAATTATCAAATTCAAATTTTTTTTCTGCATATTTAGTATTAAATAACTCGGTAACAAAGTTTAGGTGATTTTTAGCAATAGCTGATTCGTCATCCCAGTATTTATTCTGTAAGCTGACGTAGCTCAATATACCAGAAAATGTATATAATGTTTGTAAGCAAGTTTCTCTATCGTACTCAAGGAGTTCTTTACAAATTTGGTTATTTAAACTTTTTTCCAACTCGTTTAAAATATCATAAGCTTCTTGCTTTTCTAAATTAGACTTCTCTTTTTTTATATTAAGATCGTTGAGTGTATTTACCTCAATTGCTTCCATTAAGTTTGTGTGAATTAATTGAGTATCGAAATTAGTGAATAACTCAGTGAAACCATATTTTTGAAAAATAGGTAAATAGGTATCTTTACTATTTGATATATATCGTAAATCAATTTCTCCTTTAAGATTGATGTACATAATATTTGTAAAAAAATATTTAATGAAATAATCAACATCTAAATTAATTGATGTATTTCCTGTATTATTTTTCAATTTTTTTAATGAAATTTTATCGAACATAGGTAATCCTCCATATGAAAATTAAAATAATAGTAAGAATCTAAATAATATTTGAAATATTGAAGTTTTTAAGGGAAAAGACATAGTTTGCTTGTCGAGAATGGTCTTTCTTATTTCACGAATTAATTTATTTTTGTATCTTATATTTTACAAAAACTTTTGAAATTCTTCTAACTGTTGAAGAGTTTTAATTCTGGTTTTTATAGGCAAAGAATCAAAAATAAGTTCTCTATGTTTATAATTATCAGAATTCAATCTTGAATCTAAAATAGACAAAACACCTTTATCTGTCATTGATCTAATTAATCTGCCGCTACCTTGTTTTAATTTTGTAATCATTTCAGGAATTAATACTTTATCAGAGTTGTTACCAGACTCACTAATTTTATAATCAATTACTGGATCAGGAACCGGGAATGGAAGCCTAACAATAACTACACTGGTTAAAAATTTTCCTTTTAAGTCAATTCCTTCCCAAAATACCCCAGTACCAAGAATTATTCCGCTGGTTTCCTTGAATTGCTTTAATATTTCTTTCTGACTCATTCCAGAACCATCTTCGTAAATGCTACATGATAAGTGTTTTTTTAAAATAATTCCAACTTTTTTTAAATCATCTTTTGCAGTGAAAAGAACTAACATGCCACCAATATTATGTTGAATGATATGTTCTATTATAAGTGAAACTTCATTAAAATAGTTATCGTTTCTATCTCTAAAATTAGGGAGAATTTCAGGAATGAATAATCTACTTTCTCCATAACTGAATGGAGAGTTCCTAACCTCATCAACTTCTCCTTCAAAGCCTATATTTGTTTTAATATATTCATATGAATCTCTGCTTTTTTCTTTGACAGTTATTGTTGCTGATAAACCAATCGTAGGATATTTCTTTTTAAAGATTAGCTGGTTTAACACTCTATCAATTCTTTTCGGACAGTAATTGATTACAATCTTGTTTCCTCTTTTCAAAATAGTACCCCACATCAAATTTTTATCATGTAATTTTCCGTAGGTTTCAAAAAAAGTAATTAACTCTTTTAATTGAGACTCCAAAGTATCATAAAGATTTTCTAGACGATCATTCATTTTGAAAGTAGCAGCAATATTAAGGTTTTCGATACATTGGTTAATATTCGTGCATATATTTTTACATATATCAAAATCTCCATTTCTAATAAATAACCGATCGATAGTTCCTTCATAATCTATTTTTTTAGATTCTTTGACTAATTCTTTTGAAATTAAATTAAAAGATTCTTTTATTTGTTTAAAACAATCTTTAGCGGTATTTGTTGAGGTTTGACTATTAGAAGTTTGAGAAATAAAACTAAGATAGTCATTCATTATTTTGTTAATTGAATTTATACTTATCTCATTTGTTAAGGCACTTCTTG
The DNA here is from genome assembly GCF_001886225.1 of Enterococcus silesiacus. Taxonomy (NCBI): domain Bacteria; kingdom Bacillati; phylum Bacillota; class Bacilli; order Lactobacillales; family Enterococcaceae; genus Enterococcus; species Enterococcus silesiacus. The sequence goes on from NZ_JXLC01000011.1 coordinate 59,377, forward strand.
TTTTTTCCTCAATATTGTGAACTTCGTCTATAATCAAAAGGCAAGGGTCGTCATAAATAATTCCTCTAGAAGTGTTCTTTAATTTAAACAAATGACTAATCAATAAATCTTGGTTAACAATGATTACTTTTGGAATATAGTCACCCATAAATCCCGCTCTTATACATGGCTCTTTTAGTCTATTTCTGGTTTGGAAAAAGTAACATTCAGACTTGTATTTACACGAATTAAAAGAACAACCATCTACACAAATATCATCCCACTCGTTGATATTTAAATTTTGGGGATTTTGCTTGTCCACACCATCTTCTACAGAGTTAAGAAAACGTGTATATTTTTCATCTTTTGTAGTTTCGAAATGTTTGGCAATTCTTTGAATACAGGGGTAATTTTTTTGCCCTTTTCCAATAGTTTTATCAACATTAATATTGAGTATTTTTTTTGCTAAGTCAATATCTTGTGCCAATTGTTCAGTTAACTGGATAGATGATGTTGCAACTATCAGTGGCTTACCAGATAATCTTGAAATTAATATACCTGGGATTAAATAGGACAAAGATTTTCCAATACCAACTCCAGCCTCTATTAATAAATTATTTTTGTTTCTATAGGAATCTGTGATGTTTAACATCATATCTTCTTGGGCTTCTCTACTCTCATACCCTAAATATGGGATACTATCAATAGTTTGAAAAATTGTATTAGTTACGTTGTCAGCTATTTTTTGTCTCAAATAGTTACCTCCCAAATAAAAATTATACACCTATTATATCACAATGAGAACAAAGGTTCCTACTTATCTTGGTGAAAAAATGTATTTTGGGAGATTACTGAAAGTATATTGTCAGACTATATTAAAAATATTTAGAGTGTTTCCAATAATTTTTAGTAATAACAAAAGTAGTGGCAGAGAAATGAACAAATAAGCGTGACTGCAAAAAATGTAGTAACTTTTAAGTGTAGTTTATCCAGTTTTATATTTTACCTATCTTTATATGGATATCCAAGCTGTTAAATGTTAGTTTATAAACTTATCATTACTAAAACCATTTATTTGATGGCATGGTATAATACTAATTAAGTGATTTAGAATCTTATTAAATTAAACAACGTTGAATTATAGGGCATGAAGGGATGATATAATGAAAAATAAAATTGTTGGACTGGGTATGGAATTTTCATATATGGACTTTAGAAATATTAGTTTATATAATTTTAGGTCCAATCATTCTGTTTTAAATTTTGATATTTTAATGATTGATCTCAATTGTATAGTAAAGGAATATAGAAGAGAAAACGATCATTTTTCAAATGATGGTTATAAATATTTTAAAGGAAAACCATTATTTGATGAAGTGGACTCATATGCTCTTATAGAAGACTTTAATAGGAGAAAACAAGAAATTTTAAAATTATTAGCTATGGGGAAAACAGTGTATATTATTCCTCCTAAAGATTCTCTGTATTCTGTTTATGCAGGTAAATTTAAGCAAGAAAAACAAATAAGCTTATTTTCGTTATTACCAGATGGAATTAGTCCGGTTTCTGGTTCAGGAGAATCAATGGAAGTGGTCACTCATGACATATATGAAAAATTATTTAATGTGAATGGTTTGCTTTTTGAATATCATTACTATTTTGACACACAATCAAAAAATAAAATTGATTTGGGATATATTAAAAATACAAAAAAAGTAGTATCTCAAGATTATGGTTATGACAAAGGCCACCTAATATTGTTTCCAGTAAATTTTGATAGTGAAATTTATCCAAATGAAAAAAAATACAGAGATATAATAAATAGTTTGTTACATGTGATGGATGAAATACAAGAAGAACTGAACTATTCATTAGAAGAATTTGATTTACCAAAATGGACAAAAAAATATAATATATTGGAAGAGAAAAAGATAGAGTTTGAAATAGATTCAGTAACAAAAAAGATGGAAAATTTAGAAATTCAGAAAGAAAAACTTGAAACTTCCTTGATGAGTATTCAAAAATACAAACTAGCTCTCGTATCAAGTGGAAAAGAATTGGAAACTATAGTATCTCAAATGTTAATTGAACTAGGACTTGAAAGTAGAGAAACTGATTTTAATAGAGCTGATGGTATTTTTATTTATAAAGATACAAGACTTGTTATTGAAATAAAAGGTGTGTCTAAAAGCGCAGGGGAAAAGCATGCTGCACAGTTAGAAAAATGGGTTTCTGAATTTTTCGAAAAATATGAAGTAATGCCTAAAGCAGTTCTTATTGTAAATGGTTTTCGTCAAAAGGATATATCCGAAAGAAACGAAGCTATATTTCCTAAACAAATGTTGGATTACTCAATGAAACGAGAGCATTGTCTTATTTCAACTACTCAACTATTGTGTTTATTTGTTGAAATTAAAAGAAATTCTGAACTAAAAGAAACCTTACTGCAAGAATTATTCAGAACAGTAGGGGTCTATGAAAAATATGAAAATCCAATAGAATTTTTAAGTAACACTATTTAATATAATTGTATTCATTTTTGAGCCTCATAACAAATCGCGCTTAACCAAGAAAAAGAGCATGCTCTATACTGGAGTATGTTCTTTGAGAATTATTATGAAATTAAATAAGTATTTCTAATAATCTGTTCCATATTCTACTAGATTAAATTATTTATCGATGTCGTCTTGAAAGACTGAAACAAATGAATAATAAATTACTTACTTTTTTTGGATTAACGTTACAAGTAATCTTTTACTTGATTGAAACTTGGTTTGAATTAAAAAATTGTATACATTTGAACTTTGAATATTTGAATGTAGTCAATAAATTTTAGTATTTATTCTAGCTCGCATAATAGAAATCGTACTACTAAAATTAAAAAAATATCCATAATTTTTTAGTGAAACAGTTTGAAACTAACTCAAAACTAACTACAATTGGCAAAAATTAACGGGATACAACAGTATTCACTAGAAAAATAGAATACTGTTATATCAACGTTTAGAGCCCCTTAGAGCCTTCAGAAAAAGCTAACTTTCTGCTGGAAGGCTTTGTGGGAATTGATTCTAGCACACCAGAACAACCTTGGCCTGGCATTGATATGTCAGTCTTTGATTTCTTAAAAACAGCAGGTGTTTTTCGAGCGTTGATCAAAGTGAATCCAGAAACGGGTTTAGGCGTGAGTCAAGATAACCCTGACTTTGAACAGATTAAGTTATTGACGATGAAGAACATGAGTAGTCCTGCGATGAAAGATGAACTTCAAGAATTAAGCAATAGCTTCGCTGATTCTCGTGGCTTAACGTATCCAAAAAATATGCCTGTTTTATTATTTGTTGCAGATAATGATAGGAATCAAAAAAATTGGCTTGAGATGCATCAAGATCAGGTGAGAGGGTTAGATAAAGGAGACTTGATTCAATTGCCAGGTGCCCATTATTTACACCATACGCAAATGGAAACAATCGTAAAAGAAACAACAAAATTTTTGGAAAACTGACAGGTTTGAGGAATGACTATGAAAAAAGTAGTTAAGATCTTAGGTATTTTAGTGGGAATTTTATTAGTGGTTGTGCTTCTTGTTTTTATCGGAATATACGCAAATAATAAAATTCAACTAAAAAAATTATCCCTTATGGTTCAGAAGTGAAAGTAGGTAACAAATCTCTACGTGTTCAAATGACTGGGAAAGTTGAAGAAACATTGTGTTGTTACTAGGTTCTCCTGTATTTGATTTTCAACCACTAGTGAATGAGTTTATCAAAAGAATATCAGATTGTCGTTGTGGAACATGGGGTAAGTGATGATACGGATAAAGTAAGTTCAATTGAGAATTTAACGAGTGAGCTTCATCATGATAAATGGGTTCCAATTCATGAAGATATAATAAGAGATAGTCAAAAGTCTGAGGTAAATATTTTAGAAGGTGGCCACTATTTGCACCACACTCAAGCAGCAGCTGCAATATCTGGACAATATTACTTGCATCAAATAAATGTACAATTAGATAGTATATCTGAAAAGTTGGATGAGCTTATTGATTATCATAATGACGAAAGAATTGGTTTGCTTTTGACTGTTAAAGAGCGTTTATTAAAGATTGCTAATAAACAAAATGTTGATATTCATGATATAGGAGAGGTACGTGCTCTCATGAAAGATTCTTTGAATGTATACTCTGAATACAGAGTTCGTTTATCGCGTCAATGTGATGCATTAGCAAATTTCGAACCAAAAGTATTCTTTGTAAAAGACAAAATTACAGCACTTGAAGAAAAAATAAAGGAAATTAATTTTACGACTAAAATAGTGTATGAAGCTGAGCAACTAAGTATACAAGCTGAACTTTCTGAGATTGCCATCAGAATGAAGTTGGGTGATAAGATTGCACTTATTCAAGAGCTGACAAATCAAATGAAAGAGCATTGTGATTCTAGCTTTAATTCGACAATTGCTGAGTTCATCATAGATGAGTATAGACCTATTGTTAGAGAAAGATATAGAAAATTTGGAGAAAAATATTTACTAAAACATCCAGAACGGTTAGAACAGATCAACAATCTTGTGAGCCTGTCTGAGTTAACATCAATGGATTCGAATATTGGAGAATTATCTCAGAAACTGATATTAGAGCAAAATAAAAAACAAGAAATTCTTTATTTACCTAGTGAAGATTTGGTTTCACAACGGATATTTGTTGCATTGGATGAATAGTTTTTTGAAATTTGAGGGTGGTCAAAATTTTTTAAAACTAAATAATCGAGTTATGAACTGTAAGTAGTTTGATGCCTATATGGGCTTTTATGAGAATCACAAACTGTCTATAAGGAGATTTTAGTCATTAAAAAAATTCAACGGTTGTAACTTACTAATACCAATCTCTCAAAATAACAGATGTTCAACTGATGGTATTTGTAAGCTTTTGGAACTTATGAGGCGGTAGAATAGGTGGATAGCAAGGTGATTTGAGTTCGAAGTGCTGATGATACTACATTTCGAACTCTTTTTTTGAAAAGATACTAGATCGGATTTTAAAGATTGAAAAAGTAGTAATAAGAATGCTATCGGTACTACCTTAGTTTGAAATGAGGTTAGTAGGTGATTATAAAAGTTTGCTTAAAATTTGATATCTTTTACACTAATCTCTTTTACTATTTTAGGAAAATGATTATTTTCAGAGCATACGGATAATTTATATTCCGGAATTGGATATTGCTTGAAATATAAATTATTTTTGATTTTATTGTTATTGAGTTCTATATTTTTTTCATTTAAATGAAAATGAAAAGAATTCAAAGGTGTGGATAAACCAGTTCCCAACCACTTTAAATAACTTTCTTTTAGAGTCCAAATATCATAAAAATAGTCCAACTGTTTTTTGTTTTCAGTATTTAAAAGAGTTTCGTACTCATATTCAGAAAAAAAGTTTTCAGCAATGTTGGTATTCAATTTTTCGATTTTTTCAATATCTATTCCTATTTCAGAAGAAGAGAAGGCACATACTACCCATTCCCCAGAATGAGATATATTAAAAAATAAAGGATTGTCCTTTATGTAGGGTTTGCCGTATTTATTTTTAGTAAAAATAATTTGCTGAGTGTCAAAATTAAATTGTGTCCTACTAATATATCGAACTAATATTTCTCCATATAAGGTTCTTAGTGAATCTTCCATAAAATGAAATTTGTGAAATCGTTCTTTTGTTTCATTAGAAACATAACGAAGTAAATTTTGAATTTTATCATCACTAAAATCTTTAGTGATGTTTATACAATATAATTGAAGCATAATATCCAGTCCCTTTATATTAAATACTTTATTTTATGTTTAAGATTAATTCTAAACTACTTTGATTTATTATAGCAAATATCGAATAAAGTATCTATGGAGGGATCTAAACTAGAGTTAGTCAAAGAAAAAAAGACTATTGTACAGTCATTTTTAGCGTAAGTATTCAGAAAAACATTAGTTGATAAAAGTTGAAGTAAAATGTGAATTCAATAAAGCTATCGATAAAAATCAAATAAAAAGAGCTAGAAGACTGAATCGAACCTATTTCATTAATACTAAGAAACAGTGGTTAAAAATATAATAGTAATATGTTAGCTATAAATAAATCTCCAGTACAGGCTAACTTCCAGAAAGGGTTTACATCCAAAACTAAAGATGCTATAATAACCGTGAAAATAAAAATACAAAATTTTGTATTTTTATTTTCATTTTAAATATACAAAATTTTGTACGAAGGGAGAGTTATCATGAAAAAGATCGTTATAGGCGGACAAATCGAAAAAGCAACAATCGAAGAACTGCTACAAAAGTATGGAAAGGGGAACTACGAAATCACCGTAAAAACGGATATCGATGCGGCAATGGCATTAAAAAGTGGTGCAGCAGACTACTATTTTGGTGCTTGCAACACCGGAGGCGGCGGAGCATTAGCAATGGCAATTGCCTTGTTAGGCGGAGATAAAACAGCAACATTAGGCATGCCAGGGACAACCGCAACGGAAGAGGAAATCATTCAAAGTGTTGCTGCTGGGAAAATTGCTTTTGGTTTCACTTCACAAGATATGGAGTTTATTATTTCAAATGTGATGAAAGCGCTTGAAGCTAAGGGGGAGTAATGAAATGGCATTAAACATAGTAATCATGGCAGCGTTATGTGCTGTAACAACGATTATGGCGAATACGAAAATTGCTGTTTTTAACGATGCGCTAAGACCGATTGTTTTAGAATATCGTGAAAAACGAGTGACAAAATCAGCATTAGGCACCACAGCGTTAGCGTTTGGTATTGGCTATATTGTTGGGTTTATTCCACAGTCTATTGCATCCAGTGTTATCATTATTCATGTTGTTTTATTAGGAACAGATATTATTGGCAGTTATTTGCCAGATGATAAGAAGTACTCCATCTGGATTGCAGGAGCAGTAGGTGGGATTTATGGCGTTGTGATGGGGGCTGGTCTAGGCACGATTCAAAAAGTATTTGAAATTCTTCCTTATAATTTCCTAGATAGTCTTGGTCAAGTATCGTCTGTTGTTTTAGTGGCTTTTGCTGTTTTCCCAGCGTTAGTTGTCGCTCTTCAATATGGTTGGAAAAAAGGAATGATCACATTTTCAGCAACGGTGTTGGCCCAAGTGGTGACGACACAATTTGGTTCGTTTAATTTAGCCAATGGCAATACGATCGTCATTAATGCCAATGCGATTGCGTTACTGGTTGGGATGATCTTTATGATCAGTTATGCGATGAATGATAAAAGAGAAAGAACAGATTCTCAGGCACAATTGGCAAATATCTTTGCGGAACGAGTAAAACAAATTAAGAAGTATTGGTACTTATTTGCTTTATCAGGCGCATTGATTGCTTTGGCGGCTTCGATGTCAATTGTAACGGAATCTGCACTCTCAGCTCCATTATACCAAGAAGGTCAATTTAATTCAGCTGCTTTGACCGAATTAGCACGAGTTGTTGGATTTATTCCATTAGTTGTAACAACAGGAATTGCTACAGGAACGTATTCACCTGCTGGTATCAAGATGGTTTTTGTGATCGGCTCGATCGGAGCGGCAATGGGACAACCACTTTTAGCGTTTGTTGCAGGCGGTATTTGGATGTCGATCGAAGTTTTACTATTAACGAAATTCTCCGTGTTGTTGGATCGATTCCCAGGAATGCGTGATGCTGGCGATAATATTCGAACAGCAATCACAAAAGTCTTGGAAATTGCTTTACTTGTCGGTGGTGTGATTGCAGCAACAGCGATTGCTCCAGCGTGGGGTGGTTTATTCGTTGTTGGACTCTACGTATTAAATGGCACATTTAAAAAGAAAATGGTCGATCTAGCTATTGGACCAGTTGGTGCCTTATTAGTCGGCGTGATTTCAAATATTTTAGTATTGCTTAATCTAATGACACCACCAGGACTTTAAAAATTTTAGGAGACGACAACGAAATGAGCTTAGTAAATGGAATAACCTATATGCATGAACATACGACAATTGATTTGTCTCGCATAAAAAATATCGACGATACAAATCTAAATTGTTTTGAAGAAACAGTCAAAGAATATAAAGAACTTTATGATAAAGGCGTTCGTAATATTGTTGACGTCACAAATTTAGATATGAAAAGAAATCCATTATATGTTCAAAAAGTGGCAGAAGCATCGAGCATCAATATTGTCCAAGCAACAGGTTTTTACACTGAAAAATTTTTACCTGATATTGTAGCAGATTGGTCAGTTGCAGATTTAGGAAAATTAATGATCAAGGAAATTCAACATGGTATCGCAGATACAGAGATTAAAGCTGAAATCATCGGTGAGATCGGTTCAAGTAAAGATGGTTGGACGGCAAATGAGAAAAAAGTCTTCGAGGCATCTGTGATTGCACATCAAGAAACTGGCGTGCCAATTACCACCCATACCACACTTGGCACGAATGGTCATGAACAAGTTCAATTCTTTAAAGAAAATAGCGTTGATTTGGCATCCGTTGTCATCGGACATGTTGATTTAAGTGGCAATTTGGATTACATTTTAAAAATGTTAGACCAGGGTGTCTATGTAGAATTTGATACAATCGGAAAAGAAAACTATCAACCCGATGCACTCCGTGTGTCGATGTTAAAAGAAATCGAAAAAAGAGGGCTCGCTGATCAAGTCTTTTTATCAATGGATATTACCCGGAAATCAAATATGAAATTTAAAAATGGCATTGGTTATTCGTATTTACTTGATACATTTGTACCAATGATGAAAGAAGCAGGGATTTCGAATGATACAGTTGAAAAAATGCTGATTCATAATCCACTGACTTTCTTTGGACAAGGAGTGAGATGAGCATGAAAACATTCCCTTTAGAAACCATGAATCTAGAAGAAGCGACAAAGAAACAATTTCATATCGTTGATTGTGTTACGAGAAATTTTGAAGGTTCAGAAATCTTAACACGTGGCGATTTAGGCGTTGTACCTGGGTATAATCAGCCAATTACAACCAATAAAGTAGAGCATGTGATGAAAGAATTATTTACAACGGATGCCGCAATGTTGGTGCGTGGTGCAGGAACCATGGCGATTCGTCTGTCACTCTATGCGGCTAGTAAAAAATACGGAAAAACGATACTCGTTCACGATGCACCTGTCTATCCAACGACACAAACATCGATTGAGATGCTTGGGTTAAATACAGTTGTGGCTGATTTTAATCAACCAGAAGCGATTAAAAGTGTGATTGCTGAACAGGATATTCAATTGGCAATCGTTCAATTTACAAGACAAAAACCAGATGACGCTTATCAACCAGAAGCCGTTATTCAACAAATAAAAAAACAAAATAAAAATATAGTGATCATCACGGACGACAACTATTCTACTTTAAAAGTACCAAAAATCGGTGTAGAATGCGGCGCAGATCTCTCTTGTTTTTCAACCTTCAAGTTATTAGGTCCAGAAGGTATAGGCTGTATTGTAGGAGACGCCGAATTGATCAAAGTGTTACGCAAAGAAAATTATTCTGGCGGGCTGCAGGTGCAAGGATTTGAAGCAATCGCAGTGTTGCAAGGTCTAATTTATGCACCTGTTGCTTTAGCGATTTCAGCTCAGGTTTCTGAAGAAGTGAAAACGCGTCTAAATGCCGGGGAAGTAAGTGGCGTGAAACAGGCGTTTATTGCTAATGCTCAGTCAAAAGTGATTATCGTAGAATTTGATCAGCCGATAGCAGCTGACGTTTTAAAACAAGCAGAAAAACGAGGAGCAGCTCCAAATCCAGTAGGCGCTGAATCAAAATATGAATTTGTACCGATGTTTTATCGACTTTCGGGAACCTTTAGAGCGGCATCACCAGAAAGTACCAAAACAATGATTCGAATCAATCCGATGAGAGCGGGTGCAGATACGATCATTAGAATTATAAAAGAGTCAATAGAGGGGAATTAAAGCCAATGCAAGAGGAATTTCTAAATAAAACGGGAAAAGCAATTCAACAACTATCGGGAGATTTAATTTTACTAGCTGAAGGTAGCCGCATGCCTGTGATTTCAGAGTTTCAAGAAAAATATGGGATGTCTCGCGGAACAGTTCAGAACGCTTTGAATTACTTAAAAGAGGAACAAATGATTCATACAGTAAGTCAGGGGCGTCAAGGAACAATTTTGACCACAATTGATTATCAACGATTACAAAAAATTGTGATTGAAGGTCCGATTCGCGGGACGATGCCGTTACCTTATTCCAAGACATATGAAGGCTTTGCTACCGGTTTGTATGAAGTGTTTCAACGTGCAGAAATTCCTTTAAGCATGGCTTATGTAAGAGGTTCTAAAGATCGGATGGATTTGACGAGTGAAAAAACGATGCATTTTTCGATTGTCTCAAAATTAGCTGCACTGCAAGCAATTGAAGCAGGTAGTGAGTTGGAGATTTTTAAAGATTTTGGCCCTCGTAGCTATTTGTCTAACCACGTAATGATCTTTTCAAATCCAAAAAGCGCGAAAATCGAAGATCATATGCGAGTGGGAATTGACCACAATTCGTACGATCAACAGATTCTAACTGAAAATGCGACTGCTGGTAAAAAAGTTGAATTTATCGAAGTCCCAAGTCATCAATTGATTTATTCGTTGGAACAAGGAATGATCGATGTGGGAATTTGGAACTACGATGAAATCAAGGATCGAAAATTAGATCATTTGAACTATCAATTTCTTGAAGGCAGTGTGGAAGATGATTTATCCAGTACAGCAGTTTGCGTGCTGCATAAGGACAATCTGCTATTAAAAAAAATATTGATGAGTGTGATAGAGGAAACAAAAATTTTATCGGTTCAAAAGCAAGTGATAGAAGGTAAAATGATCCCTCATTATTAAAAGGACGATTTAAATGATTGGAAAAAAACTAGGAATTTTAAAAGACTCAAACTTGATAGATGAAGAAACAGAACAGTTTGTATTAGCTGTGAATAGTTATTTGCTGGAACAAAAGGTGATCGATAATGAAGAACATCTCGATATGTTTTTAACGCACATTGCTATGGCCGATGCCAGACAGAAAAAGAATGAACCTGTAATCAGTATGGATGAACTGATTTTATCTGAGATTCAACAAGATGAGAAACTTGCAGAATCAAAGGCGTTATGGCAAGAATTATCACGATATTCCGCTACAGAGTTTAGTTCAGAGGAATTGTGGTTTATTTACATGCATATTATTAATCTATTGAAGAAAGAGCAGTAAGGGAGGGATTCATTTGTTTCTACCAATGTTGAAACAAGAAAATCCTGAGTTGATCGACGCAGGAATTTATTTACACCAGACCGGACAAATTCTTCCCGATACTTACATTTTAGATTTGGATACGATTCGGATGAATGGCGCAGTGATGTTAGAACGTGCCAAGGAAATCGGGATTGAACTGTTTTTTATGTTAAAACAAATTGGTCGAAATCCACTGATTGCCAAAGAATTAATGGCGCTTGGGTACAGAGGCGCGGTAGTGGTCGACTTTAAAGAAGCATTGGTCATGATGGAAAATCAGATTCCACTATGTAATGTTGGTCACTTAGTTCAAATTCCAGACCAACTCTTAGAAAAAATCATGAGTTATGGTGCGGAGTATATCACTGTTTTTTCTGTCGAAAAGTTGGAGCAGATCAATGCTATGGCAAAAAAAATAGGAATCAAGCAAAAGGTTTTATTAAAAGTCGTTGCAGAAGATGATCAATTATATGAAGGACAGTTCGGCGGATTTTTATTAGCAGAGCTTGCTGAAATAAGTAAAGGTTTTCAGGAATTCGATGCCATTGAATTTAGTGGCATTACTTCTTTTCCCTGTTTTTTATTCGACGAAACGTACACCACATTAGCGCAAACAAACAATGTAGAAACAATCGAAAAAGCCAGAGCTATTATGCGTCAAGCAGGGTTTGCAGTACCTGAATTAAATGTGCCTTCTGCATCGTGTAGCGAAACCTTTCCCTTTATAAAACAAATTGGTGGAACGCAAGCTGAACCAGGACATGCGCTGACGGGAACGACGCCGTTGCATGCTTATAAGGTACAACCAGAAAAACCAGCTATAGTTTATGTAAGTGAAATATCTCATAATTTTAAAGAGAAAGCTTATTTTTATGGTGGCGGTTATTATCGTAGAGGCCATTTAAATTCAGTGCTGATTGATAGCTCAAGCATGCGTACAGAGGATCAGGTGGATCGTTTTTCAGATGAAAGTATCGATTATTATCTTTCCACCTCAGCTGAGCATAACGTTGGGGCAACCGTGATTGCAGCTTTTCGTACGCAAATTTTTGTCACAAGAAGCAATGTGGCTGTTGTAAAAGGAATTCGTGAAGGCAAGCCAGAAATAGTCGGGATTTTTGATAGTCAAGGAAGAAGGATTTAAAAAATGAGTCGATTTATTATTAATGTTTTAGATAGTTTTGGTGTAGGGGCAATGAATGATGTGCCGCTTGTCAGACCGGCAGATAATGGATCAAACACAGCGAAGCATATTATAGAAAAGGTTCCTACCATTGCGATCCCTACATTAGAAAAACTTGGATTGATGAATATTCTGGAATTTGAAACAGAACAACTGCAATTTTCGCCAGAAGCAAATTATGGAAAAGCAAACTTAACCCATCATGGTGCCGATTCATTTTTAGGACATCAGGAGATCTCCGGAACGACACCGAAGGATCCATTAAATCAAGCCTTTAATCAAGTAATTGATGAAGTCGCCGAGCATTTAATGGCCAAAGGGTACCAAGTTCGCTATGTAGGCGCAAGAGATGAACCTAAGATTTTAGTCGTGAACGAAGTGGCGACCGTTGGCGATAATTTAGAAACAGATTTAGGTCAGGTTTTTAATGTATCGGCAGCCTTGGATGATATGTCATTTGAAGAGGTGACAGCGTTAGGCAAAGCTGTTCGAGAAGTAGTGAAAGTGTCTAGAGTGATTACATTTGGCGGGCATGGGATTCATTTAACTGATTTATTAGCAGCAAGAACCGTGATTGGAACATTTGCTGGAGTAGATGCGCCAAAATCAGGTGTCTACATTAATGATTATCATGTTATTCATCTTGGCTACGGGATCGATCCCAATGTCCAAATTCCTACGATATTAGATCAAGCAAGGATTCCTGTAGCCTTATTTGGGAAAGCTGCTGACATTATTCAAACATCAAATGACAAGCTATTTCCAGGTGTAGATACAGAAGAACTTTACGACCAGCTGATTGCAGAAGTAAAAGCAACTGAAAATGGATTATTCTTTATCAATATTCAGGAAACGGACTTAGCTGGACATGCAGAAAATGTTGAACGTTATGCGGATCGGTTAGAAGTCAGCGATAAGAAACTAGCAGAATTAATTCCGCTTTTAAAGCAAGATGATGTATTAATCGTGATGGCTGATCATGGAAATGATCCAACAATCGGTCATAGCCAACATACACGAGAATTCGTTCCTTTGTTGGTTTATAGTCCAGGGATTGTAGGGAAAGTAATTGGTGAAAGAGAAACAATGGCAGATGTTGCAGCTACAGCAGCAGAATTTTTTGATGTTAGAATGCCGCAAAATGGACAGTCGTTTCTTCATAAATTGAAAGGCTGATTTTCATGTGTTTATAGTTAAATTATCGATAGAGAAAGTGGTTTATTCATTATTGAAATTGACTACAAACTATTTGATTTTTAGAAAGTTGAGTGAGCTTCGAATCAGAGCTTACTCAACTTTTTTTTGACATTTACTTGCAACTTGATGGAATTTAGGTTGAAGACTGAACAGTCGAACCTTCTAGATTAATTATTTGTTTGAAAAGAATCCGTCAGTTAAAATCAAGTTATAAACATTTGACTAAGAAAAAATAGGTGATGATCTATAAAATGAGAGCAGGTATCGACCCAATCAGTTTGAGAAAATATATAATGCTAGAAATTAAATACTAATTTAGGGAGTGTTTGTATGTCTAAAAATCCTACTATATTTGACCCTGTCCATTGGAAGAAAAATTTTTATCTGTTTCTGACAGGACAATTTTTATCTGGAATCACAAGTATGGTCGTACAGTACGCGATTATTTGGTACCTGACAAAAACAACAGGTTCAGCCACTGTATTGAGTCTGGCAATGTTATTGGGGATGTTACCAATGGTTCTATTAAGTCCATTTGCAGGGCCTTTGATCGATCGTTGGAATAAAAAAACGTTGCTGATTGTGACCGATATCATTGTAGCAATTTTTGCAGTAATTTTATCAATCGCAGGCACGATTTCTCCGGAGTTTCCCTTGTGGCTAGTGTTTGTCTCATTATTGGTTCGCTCAATTGCACAGACCTTTCAAATGCCGACGATCCAGTCCATTTTGCCTACGATGGTGCCAGAAGAGGAATTGACTAAAGTCAACGGACAATTTAGTATGGTCCAATCAGCAAACTTTATTATAGCCCCAGCGCTAGGTGCTGTGCTTTATTCTATGGTTCCAATGAATTTCTTGATTTTACTAGATGTCCTTGGCGCAGTTTTTGGTGTTGGCTTACTTCTGTTAGTCACAATCCCAAGAATTACCTCAGAAGGGGAGCCAATTCATCTTTTAGCAGATACTAAATTTGGTTTTAAAAAGTTGATTGAAAATAAAGGACTTTGGTACATTACAATCGTTGGAGCAATCTTTATGCTGTTGTTTATGCCAGCAGCGAGTTTATATCCTTTGATGACGATGAATTATTTTAATGGATCGGTTGGTCAGGCAGGACTTGTAGAAGTTGTTTATTCAGTTGGAATGCTAATTGGAGGCGCTGTGATCGGGATTTTTGGGAATTGGAAAAATCGAATGAATCTGATCTTTTTTGCTTATGCTGTGATTGGTGTAACGATCAGTTTGAGTGGTTTATTGCCTCCAACCAACAAAGGATTTCTCTATTTTGTTCTTTTGAATTCGATTGCAGGTTTTGCTACACCTTATTTTAATACGTTGCTAATGGCGATGATCCAGCAAAGTTATGAATCAAATGTTTTGGGAAGAGTATTAGGCGTATTGAATTCTTTGATGAGTATTACAGGGCCGGTAGGGTTACTATTTGCAGGACCATTAGCAGATAAAATTGGCGTGGAAAAGATGTTTTTGATTGCTGGAATCGGTGCACTTGTGTGCGGTGTCATCAATTTTATGATACCAGCAGCTAGAAATTATGATAAGGAACTGCAAAAGAGATTAGTAGAAGAAAAAGAGTTGGCAGAGAAATCAAATAACACAGGACTCTAGGATTTGGGTATATGAAACCACTTAGATTATACAGTGCTGATTGTTGATGGTCATAAAGTTGAGTCACGTTTGCAATTCGGACGGGCTTAGCTTTTTTATTTTTAGCATAAGTAATTCGATCAAAAGATTACACTAAAGTATATATAAACATTTTATCAGAGAGGTTTTCTAAGTAATTAAAACGTAAAGTCGTTTAAAAGAATTAATGACTCAGAAATAAAACCATTTCAGCTCTAGATACTGGACTGGTTTATGACTGGTTTTATTGATCTTATGAAAAGATATTGAATTGTACTCATTAAATTGATACACTCAAATTGTCAAGAGTCATAGCTATTTCTACAATTAATCACTGTAAGAATTAATTGCTAGCTTCAAAAGGAGGCGCTGTATTGAAAATGAATAAAGAGAAAGATTTCCCTGTTACACGTAACCAAACATCGTTGTCGTCATCAGAAACAGAGGCCATATTGCCTCAAGAACTTGCTGCCCGTCTTGATCTTTATCCAGAAAATAAGCGGCGACCAGTCAATAAAACAGTTTTCAGAAGTGAGTACTTTCAATTGACCTATAATTTGAAAGAAAATGTATTAAACGTATCTTCTAGAGGAAATCTTGTCTATTCAGCGATCCCATATGATACCGCTAGAAACTATATCCAACGTGCCGCAATTCAGTATTTATTACACCCAGAAGAAGTTCGTCAGTATATCGAAGCACATAAAGCCAATTTAGAAACTTATCTGATACTTAGTATTTTTCAAACAACAAACAAACGAGTGAATAAGGACTCTTCCGAAATTATTAAAGCATATGCTGCTATATTTGAGGATCCCTTATTTGAGATTCAAATTCTAGGACGTTTACTTCAACATGATGAAACGGGGGCACTTTCTGCTAATCTTGCAGGAAAGTTTTTATTTAGTGAAAATATGAAAACTGGAATATCAGGCTACGTTTCAGAATATCTTAAATTTATTGTTCAGCTTACCCAGACCTTGCCACTCAAGTCTGATGGGAAAAATATACAACTAGTATCATCAAACCTACAAGGTGTTCTTCCTTCAGATAAACAATTATCGTTAGAATCTGATATTAAACTAGGCTTAAATTTACTTCCTCAAGAAGTAAAACAAACGATAAAACAATCGATTGCTGCTACAAAACAAGCTATACCAGCAAATAACAAGCTACTTTTACGATCAGAGTTTGGCAAAGAATTGTCTAAGGTCAGGAAAAATTATGTTGCACATAGTGTTGATCCTAGAGAAATAGAGCAATACTTTGAAAATGTTCTTCCAACAGAAAATACAAATTTAGTAAATGTTGTTTCTGATATTCAGACGATAGACGGAAAACTTGCCTTCACAAATAAACATTTTAATATCTTAGCTGGTGATATTTCGGATTCTCGTGTGGTCAACGAAGATATTGAAGGATTATACGTTATAGGCAATCATGATTTAGTTGATATATTGCCAAAAGATCAGAATAAAAAAGGGAAAGAGTGGGAAAAATGGCAACCCTTTTTTAAAAATGAATGGTTTAAAGCGTTAATCCACAATCCAGAAGATTCTTGGTACAAGTTGCCGATAGGAAATCATCTTTATTATGAATATGTCAAAAATGAACTCGAAAAGCGATTCCCTAAAATAAGCGTGCTAAATAATGACAGTCTTATTCATAATGGTATTCGCTACATTGGATTGACCATACCAGTTGTACTAGCAAGACGAAAAAAAGCGCAACAAAAATTTATCCTTAAGACATTAGACCAGCTATTAAACAACGAATACGATGTACCGACTGTAATCGTTTCACATGCACCTTTATTTAATGAACTAAGCATGCTTTCACCAGAAAGTCCAGCGTATAACAAAGACTATGTTTGTTCACAACCCCAGCTTGAAACGTTATTTGAGGAATATAATATAATTGGCGCTATTCATGGTCATCATCAGATACCAGCATCTGCTGGACGATATAAAATGACAAAATTCGCAGGAAAAGAACTTTTTGTCGTTTGCTCGATTTATTCTAAAATGAACACTGGATTTGAATTGATGGAGCTATTAACTGGTGAGAAGTAGGCAATAAGATAGGAATTGTAATGAAGCACTTAGTCGTTTAGCTAGGTGTTTTTTTCTATAAAAAATGGACTATTAGTATAAAGTTGAGTAATCGTTTGAATTAAGAGATACTCGACATTTTTTGTTACCAAACTTTACGTTTACTAGAAAAAGGTTTGGTGATGCTGTGACAGTGGATGTAACGATCGAAGTTGATCCTTTAATGACGATTGAACAAGGTGAACGAATCGCTGAAATGATTGAACGAGAATTGATATGTCGTTTCGATATCTTTGATGTAGATGTTCAAGTTAAACCGAAAACTCCGTTGCTAAGCTAGTTATTCCAGCAAATTTTTTAAACAGTATCATTATTAGTTCTGCTAAAACAGGTACTTTCATTATTTATTATGCTACTTATTAAACACTTTACAACGGGAATTTAGTCAAGTTGTAGGGTGTTTTTTTAAATTATAAGTTAAAAACATTTCACTTACTTATTGTAAGTTAATTTACTGTATGATATAATTAATCATCAATTGAAGGAAGGTACAAAATTAATGCAGTTAAAAAACGCAACAAGCACGAGTCTTTTATTACTCAGAATAACTTTAGGGATTACGATGGCAATCCATGGTATCGCAAAGTTTTCTGATTTGAAGGGAACAACTGAATTTTTTGTTAGCTTGGGTCTGCTGGCATTTATGCCAGTGATTATTGCCCTGATAGAAGTGGGTGGAGGTATTTTTATGATCATCGGTCTGTTGGTACCTTTAGTGTCACTGGGTTTTATTGCGATTCTAGGCTCAGCTATTTTTATGTTAAAATCTGGCAGTGGCTTTGTTGGCGGATATGAATTAGAATTGATCTTAATTGTTATGTCCATTGCTTGTGGTTACTCACATTTTAATAAAAAAATTATTCAATTCATACCGCCAGCTTAATGTAAATAGATTGAATGTAGTTAAGTAAATTAACGATCAAGACCAGTAATAAATCCGATTTATTGCTGGTCTTTTTGTGGTGAATCAGCTAGTTTTTATCTGTTTTTTGATATTGCTTTTAAATTGACTTATAATTTAATTATAAACTGATCTTTGGATTTAAATACTCTGAAAAGGGGATAAAAATGAATATAGAGCAAGTCATGAGCCGACTAGAAGAACTAGGAACGGAACAGACTAAGAAGACTTTACGTAAATATGGTGCAACGGAACCGTTTTACGGTGTAAAAATAGGAGATTTGAAAAAGTATCTTGTAAAAGAAGTAAAAAAAGATCAAAACTTAGCGTTAGCATTATTTGATACTGGTAATTCAGATGCTCAATATCTAGCAGGATTGTCGATCCGACCTAAACAACTAACGAAAGAGCAGCTGCAGGATTGGGCTAAAAAGTCTCACTGGTCTGCAATCAGTGAAGCGATTGTTGCAAGTGTTGCGGCTGAAAGTCCATTTGCAGTGGAACTAGCTCAAGAATGGTTAAAATCGACCGATGAGTTGATTGAAGATACTGGCTGGTGTTGCTATGGGAAATACATTTCTATTGCGCCCAACGACCAAATCGATTACGAAGAAGTGGCAAATCTTTTAAATATCGTAAAAGAAACAATTCATCATTCACCAAAAAGTGTGCGTTATTGTATGAATCAATTTGTAATCTATGTTGGGGCACATTATTTGCCTTTATTAGATGAAGCGCAAAAAACAGCAGAAGCAATAGGAGTAGTTACAGGATCATTTGGGGACATTTCGTGTAATATTCCCCTTGCATCTGACGCAATTCATAAGTCACTGGATTCAGGTCGAAATGGATTGAAGAAAAAAAGAGCTGTTTGCTAGAATGAAAATTTCCCAGCGAAATGAATCGCAAAAGTAAATATTTTTTGGGCTTCGCTTACAAAAAAACTGTACTAATGTAAAGACAATTAATAACAGGCATGTGATTGGAAAGGTAGGCAGGATCTAAATAAAGCATTTTTCAACAGAAAGCGTGTTACTCTGTTGGATGTTTTATTTAGTTTTTGTCTGTTTTTTCGCGTAGATTTTGGCCGATTTTGCGTAACTACTTGTTAAGGGGGAAATTATAATGAATTACAAAGAGACAGCAGTGAAAAAATAAGTTGATCAAACCTCTTACGCCAAAATACCAGAAACTTAAATTGTATATTTAGGTGTTCATATCAATCGTTTGATAATGGCGAGGGAAATAAGTAGAAAAAAGTAAAAGCTATTGATTCTATGTTTGTAATAAAGTAATGTTAGCGTATCATAACATTCCGATTGTTATTTAAAGCACACTAAAAAAAAGATATTTTCGAGATTCACTTGACAATTGTGCGGATATTCTCAATAATATAAGTGGCTGCGAGTAATGGAGATGTCTAATGAATAATACAAAAATATGTAAAAAGACTAATCAAATGTACTCTATTGGTGAAGTTGCGAAATTATGTAATGTTTCCCGCAAAACGTTACGTTTTTATGAGCAATTAGGATTGTTGAGGCCGGATCATGTAAGCGTCGAAAATGGTTATCGGTATTATACGGAAGCAACAATGAATAGCATTCCTGTCATTAAATACTATAAACAGATGGGCTTTAAGTTGCAGGAAATGAAAGGGGTTCAACAGTCAGGGGACTATTTCTATCAAGAAAATATATTTTTAACGAAATTAGAGGAGTTAAAGCTTGAAGAAAGAAGGATCCGAAATAGCTATACTGCTGTATCAGATTGGTTGGGTTTGATCAGAGAAGGCACTTTAGCCAGCGAGAACAGAATGCAAAGTGTGAATGTTAAATATTTTGAGCAGGAAAACTACGTATTTTTAGAGCAAGAGTTTTGTCACAACTACATGGATGCGGTGATCAATATCCCTTGGGTAAACTACTTAGAAGAACAGAATTGTGCAATAACCGGACCTGTCATCCTTCGATTTGAAGATTGTGAAGCAGGTGATTTTCAATGCTCAAAAATGATGATCATGCAAAAACCTATTGGCATACCGAATTCTAAGATGCCAAAACGAATGATAGGCGGCCAAATGTTTTTGTCTAGTTATCATATTGGTGATTTAACTAAAATTGCTCAACAATACAAAAAGATGCAAGCTTGGGCCAAGAAGAACAACTATCAATGCAAAAACGAAGTGTATCAGCGTTATGTCATTGACTATTGGTCAACGATGAATGTGGATAATTTTGTTGTTGAGTTATTGATTCCGGCAGAAAAAATCAGAACATAAGTATAAAGAGAAACAAGTGGTCGTAATAGCAGATGATCGCTTGTTTTTTTATTGTGAATAAAAATGCAAAAGGTTGTCCTATAGGGTAACCTTTTTTTATGTTATAAAATAGTCGTTATGATCATGCATATTCATTCATTTTACTTTTTTGTTGTTATTGAATAATTAGAAGCACACATAGTTAAGACAGGTAATGGGGATTTATAAGGTTACAAATGATTCTTAATGTGAAAAAATGAGCATGAAGTGTATCAATTTAAATTCTGTTATTAAAATAAGGAATTAGAATAATAATAATTATCACTTCCAACTAAATAAATGCTGTAGCGTTAATAGCAAAGAATATTCTTAATTAGAACAGCCAATTGAGAATAATTTTTGTATTAGTACAGATGGAACTGTGTTATATACAGAAAAGAATTAAAAAAATAGATTGACTACGCCCTTAAGGTCATCGGATATGATGGTGCTGTCATAAAGAAAGCGTTTTTTAATTTAATAATGAGAGGAAGAAAAACATGAAACATGATGCATTAGGAATGGTAGAAACAAGAGGAATGATTGGATCAATCGAAGCGGCGGATGCAATGGTGAAAGCTGCAAATGTTTCACTAATTGGAAAAGAATTAGTTGGTGGCGGTATTGTAACAGTGATGGTTAGAGGTGATGTTGGAGCTGTTAAGGCTGCAACTGATGCTGGTGCAGCAGCTGCTGAACGTGTGGGTGAATTGTTATCTGTGCACGTAATCCCACGTCCACATAGTGAAGTTGAAAATATTCTGCCAAATAGATAATTGAAAATAACAATTGAGGAGAAATAAACATGGAAAGTGGAAAAAATATTTCTTGTACTAGTGCAGACGTTAAAATGGAACAAGCTAAAAAAGGCTTCCGCGTAAAAGGAATCAGTAATGGGATTATTTCTGGGATCACCTATGGTATTTATTCAACATTAGTCGTGGTAGCAAGTGGTTATGATCCACTGGTTAGTGCGGCAGGATTTTTGGCAGCACCCTTTGTTTGTTCCGGGTTAAATGATTTTTTCGCAGGAATTTTACTTTTATTTTATAACGCAAAACAAGGTAGGCTAAAAGAATTAACCAGAACCTTGCATACAAAACCAGGTAAATTATTGGTGATAGGCTTTCTGTTAGGCGGACCTATTGCAAATGGTGCTTATCTAGTCGGTTTAGCAATGGCTGGAGCTTATGCGATTCCAATCTCAGCTACTTGCAGTTTATTTGGTGCTTTGTTTTCATGGATTTTCTTAAAGCAAAAGCCAACAGCTCGTATCGTATTAGGGATGGTGGTTGTGGTTGCTGGGGCAATTACAATTAACATGGTGAAACCAGAAGGTGCTCCTAATTTTACCCTAGGAATCATCTGTGCGCTGATTGCAGCAATTGCTTGGGGATTAGAAGGTGTATTTTCAAGTTTTGGTGGTGCTATGATCGATACTGATGTAGCGGTAAACTTACGTCAATTAATTTCTGGTCTGGTTGTTTTAATCATTGTTGTCCCTGCTGTTGGTGCATTTAACTTACTATTTGGGACATTAGCTGCAGTAACGCCTGTTTTATGGTTAGTATTGTCAGGGCTAAGCGCTGCGGTTTCATTTTTAACATGGTACAAAGCAAACGCCATGGTCGGAACAGCAATTGGTATGTCTTTAAATGTCACTTATGCATTTTGGGGTGTATTATTTAGTGTTATTTTCTTAGGTCAAACACTGACACCAACGATGGTTATAGGCTCAATTATTATCGTGATCGGTGCAATTTTAGTGACGATGAACCCATTAGATTTATTCAAAAAGGGGGCTGAGTAATATGCTTTTGCCTAGTAGAACAGCTGTATTAAATCAAATGTATGACCAAAGAGAAATAGATGTTGCACAGGTTATGGAGGAATTAAAACCTCAATACGGGCAGGAGAAACAGTTTAACGAAAAAATGTATTTAGAGCATATGATGGCACTAGAGGCCAACGGATTAGTGGAGTTAGCGACCTATGATTTAGATGACAATGATCAATTGGTCATTTATTACAAAATCACTGATGAAGGTAGAGCAACCGTTGAAAAATATGTTGATAAAAAATATCGTGCAGTGTAAGGAGGAAACACATTGAGATATCGTGGCGAAGAAGCTTTAGGGTTAGTAGAAACAATTGGGCTAGTGCCAGCGCTAAAAGCTGCTGATGAAATGTTAAAAGCCGCAAATGTGGAATTGATTTCTTATGAAAATATCGGCTCCACGTTAGTAACGGTCATGATCAAAGGAGACATTGCAGCTGTTGAAGCATCTGTTGCAGCTGGCGCTAAGGCTGCTGATGAGATCGGCACCTTAACAGCACAAAATGTGATGCCTCGACCAATTTCATATGTTGGGGATATTGTTTCTGTTCATGATATTGATCAGTAAGATTAGGAGGAAGATGAGTGAAGACCTATGAAGCAATTGGTGCAATTGAAACATTTGGCTTAGTTTTTGTTTTAGAAGCTTGTGATGCAATGTGCAAAGCTGCAAATGTTGAGTTGGTTGGGTATGAAAATGTTGCCTCAGGATACATTTCTGTGATCGTACAAGGAGATGTTGCTGCATGCCAGTCAGCGGTTGAAGCAGGTATTAAAGCCGTGGAACAGCTAGGTGCAAAAGTTTACAGTTCAGTCGTGATTGCAAGTCCTCATGGCGATTTAAATAAAATGATTGATCGTTATCAATTAAGTAATCTTTTACCTGCTGAGGAGGGAGATGCATAATAGATGCAATATGTAGATAAAGATTTAGTCTCTATTCAAGAAGCACGGATTTTAGTTGAAACGGCACGAGATGCGCAACAGCTAGTAAAAGAATACGAGCAAAAGAACCTTGATAACATCGTAAAACAACTACTTAAAGCAATTGAAGCGGATGTTGGTCGATTTTTAGCAACTGAAATTGAAGAAACAAATATGGGATGCTATAAAGACAAAGAAACATTGAGTATTCAGTTTTTGAAAGCGTTATCTGAAGAGCTTGATCAACAGCATTGTGTTGGAAATATTGTAGAAGATTCAGCGGGGAATATTCTACAGGTCGGAGTGCCATTAGGGGTAATTCCAGTGTTATTACCAGCAGAAAATGCAACATTAAATGCTATTTATAGTCTGACAATCGGGATAAAATCAGGCAATGCTATGCTTTTGATTCCACATCCTAACGCACAAAAAACAACGTATCAGGTGTTTCAAAAGATCAAAGAAATTTGTGAAATGAATGGTTTGCCTAAAGGATGTTTAGGCTGTGTCAGTGATGTAACAGAAAATGGAGTAAAAGAAATATTAGCCAGCCAAGACATTTCAATGATTATAGCCATTGGTAAGCAAAACTATATCAACGCAGCCAATTACCAACGGCCGATCATTTATGGCGGAGCGGGTGCAACTCCTGTTTTTATCGAGCGCTCAGCAGATATAAAACAAGCAGTAGAAGCAATAATCTATAGTCGTTCCTATGATAACGGATTATTACCAGCTACCGAACAGTATTTAATTGCCGAAGGAGTTGTTGCTTTTAAAGTCAAGGAATCGTTGCAGCAACATGGTGCACATTTCCTATCAAAAGATGAAGAAGCCAACTTACTGGCGCTTTTACAGCCAAAGGATAATCAAATAAATCCAACGTGTATTGGAAAAGATGCACTTTGGTTAGCTCAAGCGGCCAAAATAAGTGTAGCACCTACAACAAAAGTGTTAGTTTCAGAGCAACATTACATGCATGATGAGGATCCTTTTGCTAATGAGATGAAATGCCCAGTTCTAGCTTTTTACTTGGAACCAGACTGGATGCATGCGTGTGAAAAATCAATTCGTTTATTAAAAGAAAAAAATAACGGACATACACTAGCGATTCATTCAAAAAACAAAGTTGTTTTGAAAGAATTTGCTCTAAAGAAACCGGTCGGGCGCATGATTGTCAATGCACCAGCAAGTACTGCAAGTTTAGGTTTGCAATCGACGTTGCCGGTATCATTTATCCTTGGCGGCTTTACAACGGGCCGAGGGATTAGCGCTAAAAATATAACGGCAACAGATTTAACCTATATTCGAGAGATTGGTTATCCAGATGATTCGTTCATTGAAAATAAGCCATCAGAGTTGGAACGTGACTTTGATACAGCTATTTTAGAAAAAATCTTAACCAAAATAATGGAACACTAATTTGATGTAAAGTGAGGGAATAAAATGGACATTAAAGAATTTTCGGCTAAATTAGCCGAGGCAACTAAAGAGTTAAGTTCAGAAGAACGTACAGCATTAATGAAGATGTTTGCAACTGTTGCAGATGATACAAAAGACACAAGTATCACAAGTGGCGGATTCGCTTCAGATAACGAAACGACGATACCTAATGGAATTACGGCTCGTTTAGATGCTTTAAAAGCAAATTATTTAAAACAAAAACCGACTATCACCACACATCGTGCACGAGTGATTACAAAATTAGCTAAAGAAAATCCAGGGATGCCTAAAGAAATTTTACGTGGAAAATCATTTAAGCGTTGTTGTGAAACAGCACCATTGGTTATTCAAGATAATGAGTTGATTGTAGGTGCACCAAATGGCGCTCCTCGTGCCGGCGCATTCTCACCAGACATTGCTTGGCGTTGGATGGAAGATGAGATTGAGACCATTTCAAATCGCCCGCAAGACCCGTTTTTTATCTCTGATGAAGATAAAAAAATTATGAGGGAAGAACTATTTCCTTTCTGGCAAGGAAAATCAATCGATGAATATTGTGAAGATCAATTCCGTGAAGCTGGCGTTTGGGAATTGTCTGGCGAGTCTTTTGTTTCTGATTGTTCTTATCATCAATTAAATGGTGGTGGTGACTCTAACCCAGGTTATGATGTCATTTTAATGAAAAAAGGGATGCTAGATATTCAAAGAGAAGCAAAAGAACATTTAGAAAAACTTGATTATCAAAATCCTGATGACATTCAAAAGATTTATTTTTACAAATCATTAATTGATACTACTGAAGGGGTCATGATTTATGCACGTCGAATGTCAGAATATGCTGCACAATTAGCTCAAAGAGAAACAAATCCTAAACGTAAAGCAGAACTACAAAAGATTTCTGAAGTAAATGCAAAAGTCCCTGCTAATAAACCAGAAACTTTTTGGGAAGCAATTCAAGCAGTTTGGACAATTGAATCATTGCTTGTTGTAGAGGAAAATCAAACAGGGATGTCAATCGGACGTGTCGATCAATATATGTATCCTTATTTCAAAAATGATTTGGACACTGGCAAAATGAACGAATTTGAAGCCTTTGAATTAGCAGGTTGTATGCTGATCAAAATGTCTGAGATGATGTGGATCACAAGTGAAGGTGGTTCTAAATTCTTCGCTGGGTATCAGCCATTCGTTAACATGTGTGTTGGTGGAGTGACCCGTGAAGGACACGATGCCACTAACGAATTAACCTATCTACTAATGGATGCTGTTCGTCATGTTAAAGTGTATCAACCATCATTAGCTTGTCGGATTCATAATCGTTCACCACGAGAATACTTGAAAAAAATTGTCGATGTTGTTCGTGCAGGAATCGGTTTCCCAGCTTGTCACTTTGACGATACACATATCAAAATGATGCTGGCTAAAGGTGTATCGATCGAGGATGCGCGTGATTATTGTTTGATGGGGTGTGTTGAGCCGCAAAAATCAGGACGCTTATACCAATGGACCTCAACAGCATATACGCAATGGCCAATTTGCATTGAACTTGTGTTAAATCGTGGTGTTCCGTTGTGGTATGGCAAAGAAGTCTGTCCTGATATGGGCGATATTTCTCAATTCAAAACCTACGAGCAATTTGAAGAAGCTGTTAAAGGCCAAATTAAATATGTAACAAAATGGTCATCTGTTGCCACTGTTATTACGCAAAGAGTCCATCGTGATTTAGCGCCAAAACCATTAATGTCCTTGATGTACGAAGGCTGTATGGAAAATGGAAAAGATGTTTCTCAGGGCGGAGCAATGTACAATTTTGGACCTGGTGTTGTTTGGTCAGGTTTAGCCACTTATGCAGATTCAATGGCAGCAATCAAAAAATTAGTTTTCGATGATAAAAAATATACGTTAGAAGAAATGAATCGTGCCTTAAAAGCTGATTTTGTCGGCTATGATCAAATTCGTACCGATTGTTTAAATGCACCAAAATATGGTAATGATGATGACTATGCAGATTTAATTGCAGCCGAGCTAATTCATTTTACAGAAGCAGAACACCGTCAATATAAAACTTTATTCTCAGAACTTTGTCATGGGACGTTGTCTATTTCAAATAACACACCACTGGGACAAATGACTGGTGCTTCGGCGAATGGTCGTAAAGCTTGGATTCCATTATCAGACGGTATTAGCCCTTCACAAGGCGCTGACTTTAAAGGGCCAACTGCTATCGTAAAATCTATTTCTAAAATGGCCAATGATACGATGAATATGGGCATGGTTCATAACTTTAAGATTATGTCAGGATTATTAGATACACCTGAAGGAGAAGAAAGCTTAATTACGTTGTTGAAAACAGCAAGCATCCTTGGAAATGGTGAGATGCAGTTTAATTATTTAGATAATGAAACGTTGTTGGAAGCTCAAAAACATCCAGAACAATACCGTGACTTGATTGTTCGGGTAGCAGGCTACAGTGCCTTCTTTGTTGAATTATGTCAAGATGTTCAAGATGAGATTATTAGCCGAACAATGTTAACTAAGTTTTCATAGATAGTAGGAGATGAAAAAATGAATACTCAAAACATCACGACAATTGAGCGTCAAGCGATGGTTTTTAATGTACAAAAATATAGTTTATACGATGGTCCAGGTATTCGTACGATTGTTTTTTTCAAAGGATGTCCATTACGATGCCAATGGTGTGCGAATCCTGAAGGGCTTGAGCGGAAATTTGAAGTAATGTATAAAGAAAGCGTCTGTAGTGATTGTCGCGCCTGTGTCGAGGTATGTCCGATGGGTATTCATTACATGGATGAAAATGATCAGCATCAAGTACGACGCGACATTGCCTGCAACGGTTGTCGCGCGTGCGTCGATGTCTGCCCGATGGCAGCATTAAATATTACCGGTGAAATCAAAACAATTTCTGAATTGATGGAAGTCATTCATGAAGATGATGCTTTTTATGAACAATCAGGCGGCGGCGTCACCCTTAGTGGTGGGGAATGTACTGCACAGCCAGAAGCGGCATTAGCCTTGTTACAAGCCTGTCGAGCAGATGGTATCCATACCGCAATTGAAACATGTGGTCATACAAGAATGGATCGAATCCTGCAAATAGCAGAATATGTCAACTTGTTTTTATTTGATTTAAAGCATATGAATCCTGTTAGACATAACGAATTAACAGGTATAAGTAACGAAAAAATATTAGCCAATCTCCAAGAAATTTTAAAGGCAGGACATCAAGTTCAGATTCGGATGCCGATGTTAAAAATGATTAATGATAGCCGAGAAGAAATTCAACAAATCATTGATTTTTTACTACCATACAAAGACTATTCAAATTTTCTAGGGATAGATTTATTGCCGTATCATAAATTAGGAGTAAACAAGTATGGACAGTTAGGCATGGAGTATCCAGTCGCTGGAGATCCTTCTTTATCAGAGTCTGATTTAGATCGGATCGAAGGCTGGATTAAAGAATATGAGTTTCCTGTTCGAGTAGTCCGTCATTAGAAAGGGTGTCGTAGGATGGAAGAAAATGCTCCCAGGCGAGTAATCGAAGAATCCGTTCCAGGAAAGCAAGTGACACTGGCCCACGTGATTGCTTCGCCAATTTCAGAAGTCTATGAATCACTAGGCGTTGAAGCAGAAGGGGCAATCGGAATCTTAACCATCTCCCCTGTTGAAACAGCAATCATTGCTGCCGATATAGCAGGTAAAAGTGCAGGGATAAGTGTAGGTTTTTTAGATCGATTTACTGGATCGGTATTGATCAATGGTGATGTACAAAGCGTAGAAGTTGCTTTAAACGCAGTGGTGACCGTGTTAAAAGAAAAGTTGAATTATGATGTTGTTGCTGTGAGTAAAACATGAAGAAACGGATTTTAATTATAGGACCCAATAGGCAGCATGTGCAAGCAATTGCTGAGGCGATTGAGCAACCCGAGCGACCGATACGAAAGGTTGCCAATATTATGTATACCAATGACACGATTCTTGTTCCAAGTTCCTATTTAGAAAGTCCTTGGATGCACAAACACATTATTTCAATGCAGCAAAAAGCAAGTAAGGTTCTCTTTTTGGTTCCATATCCCAATAGAAAGAGAAGTTATCCGCCTAATTTTGCCCACGTGTTCCAAGTGCCAGTGATTGGTGTTGTAATATCTGAAATAGAAAAGACTACACTTGCTGAACAAAGGGCTGAGAAAAGACAGCTGGAAGAAATTGGTTGTTCAAAAGAACAATTTTTTCTTCACTTGGATAACATAGATGAAATAAAGGATTTTGTTGAAAAAATTAGGTGAAAGGAGGAACGTAGATGCTAAAACAATTTAAAATGGCAACAAAAATCGTGACAGGTGTGGATGCTTTGTCTAGTATTCAAACGCTGTCTCTTGAAAGAGTATTAATTATTTGTGATCCATTTATGGAGCAAAATGGAACTGCGGAAAAAATGATGCAGTTACTACAGGAAAAAAATGTCCGTTGCCACATTTTTTCAGAGATCATTCCTGATCCGACCATCGATGTCGTTACAAAAGGTCTAGTCGCTGCAATGGATTTGAAACCTGACGGCATTATTGCCTTAGGTGGTGGTTCAGCTATGGATGCAGCTAAAGTGATTCGTCACATATACACCATGGTTGAAAAAAGTAGTTCAGTCCAGTTAATTTGTGTGCCAACAACAAGTGGTACAGGTAGTGAAGTAACTTCTTTTGCCGTAATCTCAGATCCAACAACTCAAAGTAAATATGCTTTAGTAGATGATCGTATGGTTCCAGATTTAGCTATTTTAGATCCAGTATTAACCGTAAGCGTACCAAAAAGCGTAACAGCTGATACTGGTATTGACGTATTAACTCATTGTATAGAAGCGCTAGCCTCGACAAGTGCAACTGATTTTACCGATGCGGCGAGTGAAAAAGCAATGAAAATCATTTGGCAGGATTTAATTGCGGTCGTTAAAGATGGGGAAAATTTAGCCCTTCGCGAGCGAGTTCATAATGCTTCTTGCTTAGCTGGTATTGCCTTTAGTGAGGCATCATTGGGGATTTGTCATAGTTTGGCACATGCTTTAGGTGGGAAATTTCATATTCCTCATGGTCGGGCCAATGCATTATTGTTACCTCATGTGATTAGCTACAATGCTGGTTTAGAGCTGGAAAAAGAAATACCTAGTTTAACTATTTATCAAAGAATTGCAAATAATTTAGGTTTTCAAGCTGGAACACCTAAAGCAACTGTTCATGCATTGATCAACGGATTAAATCGGCAATTGAAACAATTAGAAATTGCCAATTTGATTACAGATCACGCGATTGATTCAGAAGAATTTTTGGCAGCAATTCCGGAAATGGTAGCAAAAGCAATGGAAGATAAATGTACGATCACAAACCCGAGAAAACCAACCCTCCAAGAATTAGAACAAATATATAAGAGGTTGTTAAGAGGTGGTTATTAATGCATTTTGTGACAGAAAGTGAGCTCAGAACGAAATTTCGGAACGAGGCATTTACACAATTTTGTTTAAATAATCAACTGCGTATAACACCTGGAGCGAAGCAATTTCTTTTGGACAAAAAAATTCAAATTGTAACAGAAGCAGAGCTAGAAAAGAAAATGGACCCCGACGATCAACCATTCACTTCATTGACTGGTTATAAAGAAGTCTTATCTTCAGAGCTCTTAGAGGCAGCATTGTTAGCAATGGATCAGCAGTTGAGTATGAGTCAAAAAATCATCGACTTAGAAAAAGAATTGATTCTAGTATTGGGAAAAGAAACGGTTGATGCTAACTTTATTTCAGAACAAGCAGAAGAATTTCAATTGGAAGCTGTTCATATTTTTAGTAGACAGGGTTTATTACTGATTAAGCTAAAGAAAATCTACGGCATGATTCATTTGATTCAAGCTGAATATCCGGAGTATAGCTCAATTTTAATCAATGCTAGTCAAAAAATAAATGAACTAAAGAAACAATTAGTAGGAGAAGCCAATGAAAAGACAATCAATGAAAGCTTGTAATCAATTTGTTGCAGAGTTTGAACAAGTCATAAAAAAGCCGAAAAAGCATTTTTCAAAAACCTACTATACTGGCATTGATTTAGGAACAGCTTGCGTTGTCCTAGCTGTGTTAGATGAAAACTATGAACCAGTAGCAGGTGCCTATCGATATGCTGATGTTGTACGGGATGGGATGGTCGTTGATTATATTGGCGCTGTTGAACTTGTTCGTGAGCTTAAAGAAGAATTGGAGCAAAAACTAAAGACAGAACTAATCTATGCTGCAGCTTCATTACCTCCTGGAACAGATGAATTGGATGGCGGTGCAATCAAAAATGTTGTCCAAAGTGCTGGCTTTGAATTGACTAATCTGTTAGATGAACCGACAGCTGCCAATCAATTATTGAAAATAACCGACGGCGCTGTAGTAGATATTGGCGGTGGTACGACAGGCATTTCCATTGTAGAAAAAGGCCAAGTTGTTAAAGTAGCTGATGAAGCCACCGGTGGTACACATTTATCGCTGGTGATCGCAGGAGCGTATAAGCTCGCATTTGACGCCGCTGAAAAATATAAACGAAATGAACAGCATCATGATGAGTTATTGACGGTCTTGAAGCCAGTAATTGAGAAGATTTCTTCTATTATTATTCAGCAAACAAAAGGATATAACGTTGAAGGAATCTATTTGGTAGGTGGTACAGCTTGTCTCAAAAATATTGAAACGATCATTGAAAAAACGACAGGAATCCCAACCTATAAACCAACGAATCCAATGTTTGTTACGCCTTTGGGGATTGCTGTCAGCTGTACCAATCAAGTATTAACATAGGGGGAATCAAAATGGATTGTCGTATTATTAAGTCGCCAGGCGAAGGAACCTTAGCGATCTTAAATCGTCGAAGAGGGTCGAAAGATAATTTGGGTGTACCTGATGCAGTGGGATTGGTTCAAGGAAAACTAATAGAAATGGTTTGTGCTGCCGATATCGCTGAAAAAGCCGTTGGTGTGACCGTTGAAGACATTCGGGGAAGTTGTCCGCAAAATATGATTTTATTAGCTATTTTCGGTGATACTGCCTCCGTTATTGCAGCGATGGAAGAGATCAAAAAAAAGGAAAATGATCGCTTATGGTAACTGCTAAACTAATGGATACAATCTGGGCAACCCGAAAATCAGAAAAACTAAACGGATTAAAATTAATGCTCGCAGAAGTTACCGGAGGCTCCAGAGAAGGTGAACGAATGATTGTCTGTGATGTGATCGGCGCAGGCATCGGCGATCGGGTCATCATTGCCACAGGATCAGCGGCCAGACGTATGCTAGAAGATGATACCGTTCCTGTAGATGCTGCAGTAGTAGGGATCATTGATGAAAGTTGTGAATCTGTTTAAAGAAAGTGTGACAAAATGAAAAAGCTAATTTGTGCAAAAGATATCGAAACGCTTCATAACAATGGAGATCAAGTTATCTTGATCAATAAACAAACGATTATCACGCCTTCTGCTAAAGACTTGGCAGAGGAGTATCATATGCTATTAAAAAAAAGTGAATCTGAAAGTGTAAATACTGTGTTTGATTCACAGGAAATCACCAAAGAATATTTAGTGACCTTGTTAAAAAATCTGTTAAATGAAGCTGGAATCACAGGCTTTGAAGAGGAGCCGTTTGAATGTCAAACTCATTCAAGTGGGTTAAAAATTATCCGAGGCTCTACAGTTAAGCTCTCTGCTTTAAATGATACAGATGAAGATGTATGTTATCAGGAAATTTTATCTTCACAAGCAGGCGAAATTAAGCTGGGGATTTTAGCAATAAATAATAGTCATCTCTATGAAGAAGACACGTTGGAGTCAGTAAATTATGTGGTCGATGGCACACTTCAAGTGACTATTGATGAAACGAGCTTTGAGGCTTACAAAGGAGATATTATTTTTGTCCCGCAGCATTCAGCTATTAACTGGTCTACTCCAAACAAAGTCACTATTTTATCAGGTAAATTGAAAAGTGGGGGGTAGAAAATGAATCAAGCAATCGGCATGATTGAAACCAAAGGATTATTAGCCTTGATCGAAGCCACAGATACCATGGTAAAATCCTCTGAAGTTCATTGTTTAGGCAAAAAGCAAGTTGGCGGTGGGTTAAATACGGTTTTGATTACGGGAGATGTGGCAGCTGTTGAAACGGCCATCCAAGCAGCTATTGTAAGTGTTCAACGTTTAGGTGAAGGACTTTTAACTGCTTCCCATGTAATTCCTCGACCAGCCATCGATGCGAAAGCTTTTGTGGACGCCGGGAACATAGCGGAAGAACCAGAGGAAAATGAACCAGAAGTAGTTGTTGTTGAAGCAATCGAAATAAAAGAACCGACAGAGACGATTGAACCCGATCCAAAGGAAAAATTACTTCACGAACTTCAACAAATGAAAGTGACAGAATTGAGAAAATTAGCGAAAGAGCAACCAAATATTAGCATTCCACACAAAAATATCCACCGGACAAACAAAGAGAAATTGGTAAAAGCATTAACTGACATTTTAATAATAAATGAATAGAGGAATACAAATGGAAATGTTCGATAAAGATTTACGTTCTGTTCAAGAAGCTCGTGATTTGACGCGTAAAGGAAAAGTTGCTGCAAATCAAATCGCTACTTTTTCGGAAGAACAAATTGACCAAATTTTACAAAGCATGAAGAATGCAGCAAGTAAATATGCTGTTGGCTTAGCCGAACGGGCAGTAGAAGAGACGGGTTTTGGTAAAGTCTTAGATAAAACGTATAAAAATCATGCGGCCTCACAATTACTATATGACGAGATCAAAAATGAGAAAACCATCGGGATCATAGCAGAAAATACTGAAAAGGGCACATTTGATGTTGCAGAACCAGTCGGGTTAGTTTTAGGGATTATTCCTTCAACCAATCCAACTTCAACAGTTATTTTTAAAGCGATGATCGCGCTGAAATCAAGAAATGCCATTGTATTTTCACCACATCCAACAGCCGTTAACTGTACAAAAAAAGCTGCAGATTTATTGAATCGTGCCGCAGTAGCAGCGGGAGCACCAGAGGGAATCATTAGTTGTCTGTCGATTCCAACGATGGCAGGCACTAATGAATTATTGCATGCAAAAGAAGTCAACTTGATTATTGCGACTGGTGGACCAGGCATGGTGAAGGCTGCCTATAGTTCAGGAAAACCAGCCTTAGGTGTGGGTGCTGGAAATTCGCCAGCTTACATTGAACGAACGGCAGATGTCAAAGAGGCTGTAGCAAAAATCATAGCATCAAAAACATTCGATAATGGAACGATTTGTGCCTCAGAGCAATCAATCATCTGTGAAGAAATCAATAAAGAGGCTGTTATTCGGGAGTTAAAAGCGCAGGGCGGTTATTTTATGTCAGAAGCAGAAACGGATAAAGTCTGTAAGTTACTATTTAAAAATGGTTACGCAATGAATGCTAAATTTGTTGGGCGCAGTGCTACAGTCATCGCGCAAGCGGCTGGGATTACCGTACCTGCTGAGACGAAAGTCTTGATTGGTCCACAAGGTGGCGTTGGTGCAGGCTATCCGTTATCGTTTGAAAAGTTAACGACAGTTTTAGGTTTTTATGTTGTAAATAATTGGGAAGAAGCCTGTGATCTAAGTATTGAACTATTGCAAAATGGCATTGGGCATACGATGAGTTTGCATACGAATAGTCGTGATATCGTACTGAAATTTGCAGCCAAACCCGCATCACGAATTTTAGTCAATACTGGTGGAAGTCAAGGGGGGACAGGGATCAGTACCGGATTACCGATTTCATTTACCTTAGGGTGTGGGACCTTTGGCGGAAGCTCCGTTTCAGAAAACGTTGGTCCAAAACATCTATTGAATATTAAAAAGGTTGCATACGGATTGAAAGATGTCACTACTTTAGTGCAAGATGATCCAACATTTACCTATGGAAAGATGGAGGCACAAGAGCCTACAGAACATTCGATTTCATCTTCTCAGACTGTGGAATCAAAGTCTATCAACGAGACGGATGTTGAAACACTAGCAAATGTGGTTCGTCAAGTTTTAGCAAGTATGAATTAACTGAGAAAGGAGTGATGAAGATGGATAATTATGAAGAGTTACTGGCAAAATTGTTGGAAAAGCTGGCCGCAACAAATCAAGGTCAAACAACAATTTCATCAAGTAACCCAAAAATTCCAGTGGGTATTTCCAATCGTCATATCCACTTATCCCAAAAAGATATCGATAAATTATTCGGCTATGGATACCAATTAACAAAATTAAAAGATCTTTCTCAGCCTGGACAATATGCCTGTAAAGAAACCTTGATGATTTGCGGACCTAAGGGAGTAATCGAAAAAGTTCGCATTTTAGGGCCAGCTAGAAAACAAACACAGGTCGAAATTTTACAAAGTGATTCATTTAAATTGGGCGTTAAAGCACCATTGCGTTTATCTGGAGATTTAGTTGGATCAGGCAGTGTAACGTTAATCGGACCAAAAGGATCGGCAGAAATAAGTGAAGGTGTGGTCGTTGCAAAACGTCATATCCATATGCTGCCAGAAGAAGCCGTTTTATTCGGCGTCCGTGATGGTGAAGCAGTAACTGTTGAGATTTTAGGGGAACGGGGCGGCAGCTTATCGAATGTTGTCATCCGCGCAGTTGAGAATTCTGGCTTAGAATGCCACATTGATACTGAAGAAGCCAATGCACTTGGCATAACACCCAATATGGAAATCGTGATCAAAAAAAATAACATATAGAATTTTAGGAGGAAATAATAATGAAATCAGATGCACTAGGAATGATCGAAACAAAAGGATTAATCGGTTCAATCGAGGCTGCAGACGCAATGGTCAAAGCGGCTAATGTATCATTAGTAGGAAAAGAATTAGTTGGCGGTGGCATTGTGACCGTTATGGTACGTGGTGATGTGGGTGCTGTTAAAGCAGCAACAGATGCAGGTGCAGCGGCAGCACAACGTGTTGGTGAACTATTATCTGTCCATGTAATTCCTCGTCCACACTCAGAAGTTGAAAATATCTTGCCTATCTCGCAAGCATAATAAATGAAATTCTGAAAAGGGCGGAACACTGCTAGAAATAATGTGTTTCGCCTTTTTTATTTAATATGGAGGATACGAATGAAAAGAACAATTATTATTGGATCAAATCATGCAGGAATTGCGGCGGCTAATACATTATTAGAAAACTATCCAGATCAAGAAGTCACGATGATTGATCAAAACTCTAATCTGAGTTATCTAGGCTGTGGAACAGCACTGTGGGTAGGACGGCAAATTGAATCATATGAACAACTTTTTTATACGACGAAAGAAGAGTTTGAGGCCAAAGGAGCTAAAGTTTATTTAGAAACTGCTGTTGAGAGAATCGATTTTTACGCCAAAAAAGTTTTTTGTAAAGCGAATAATGGTACACATTTTTGCAAAGAGTATGATAAGTTGATTTTAGCAACAGGTTCAATTTCAATCACACCACAAATACCTGGAAATACTCTAGAAAATATTCATTTTTTAAAGAAGTTTCAAGATGGACAAGCAGTTGACCAATTAGTAGGGATACCTTCTGTTAGAAAAGTCGCTGTTATAGGAGCGGGTTATATCGGTGTTGAAATTGCAGAAGCAATCAAACGACGTGGAAAAGACGTTTTGCTTTTTGATGGCGCACCACGTTCGTTATCTAGCTACTATGATCCTGAATTTACAGCTGAAATGGATCTTAATTTGTCAGAAAATGGTATTGAGCTGCACTTCGATGAAATCGCCACAGCTTATAAAGGTTCAAAAAAAGTCGAAGCAATTGTAACGAACAAAGGTGAATATGCAGTTGATTTAGTTATTAATGCGATTGGTTTTTTACCAAACAATGACTTAGGGAAAATTCATCTAGAACTCTTTGGCAATGGTGCTTATCTTGTTGATGAATACCAACAAACAAGTGATCCTTCTGTTTATGCGGTAGGAGATTGCGCGACACTGTACTCCAACGCATTAAGAAAAATTACTTATATTGCTTTAGCAACAAATGCAGTAAGATCTGGTATTGTTGCTGGACATAATGTCGGTGGAACCCCACTTGCATCAATCGGCGTACAAGGATCAAATGGCATCTCTATATTTGGCTTAAATATGGTTTCTACGGGTTTGTCATTAGAGGCAGCCCAAAAGCATCAACTGGAGGTGCTATATACGGATTACACCGATTTACAAAAACCAGCATTTATGACCGATAATCATTCGGTTGCGATTCGAATCGTTTATGAAAAAGGATCTCGTCGCATCGTTGGTGCACAGATGTCATCACGTACAGATATTTCAATGGCGATTCACATGTTTTCGCTCGCAATCCAAAAAAGTCTGACCATTGATGAACTGAAACTGCTAGATCTATTCTTTTTACCACATTTTAATCAGCCGTATAACTATATTACAATGGCAGCATTAAATGCAGAATAAATCCATTATTGAATAAGCCAGCGACATTGCTCTAAATCAACTGAAACAGTTCTTTAAACAGCAAACTCTCCGATTCGGATAAAAGTATTTCATACTGTATGAGACAGGTTGAAATTTTTATACTTAACGTATTTAAAATAATTGGATCAGACAGTGGGGAAAGTAATTTATGTTGATGGTCAATAAGTACTGTTCGTAAAGGTTGCTGTTCTAGTTTAGTTAATGTATCGACAAGCTTTCCAATGATCGATAAAGCCTCGATTTTTTGTTTTTGACTATTGAAATATCTCTGATTCATCGTTTAACACCTCGATTTTATATAATGAATCTATTATAATAAGCCTAGAAGGAAAGAGACATAATCTGGTGAAAGAATAAAAACCCAATTAGTTTCAAACTGAAAGGAAATACAAAATGGATGATTTAGATCAACAGATAGTACAACTGCTAACTAAAAATGCTAAATTAACAAATAAAGAAATCGGAGCAATCGTACATCTAACTGGACAAGCAGTCAGTCAACGGATTACCTATTTAAAAGACAATGGAATCATTGAAAACTATACAATCACAATCAAACACGCAGAAAAACAGTTCATTCGTATTTTTATGGAGAATAATCAGTTCTCTGCTATAGAAAGCATGATCAACAGGTTTGAAGAAATTGATACGTTTTACAAAGTAAGTGGTCATGCCTGTTATCTCGTTGTTGCTCACTTTAATCAGAAACGATTAAAAGAATTTATTGAAGTAGTCTCAAAATGGGCGCGTTGTAGTGTAGATTCGGTGGTTAGGAATGCAAAAAAATGAGGTCGAGACAAAAGCGTTTAACTCCGAGAAATAAGAAGGAATTCACGGAAATTATTCTTCAAATTTTTGTGAATTTCAGCTTATTTCCGAAGGAGCTGCTTTTGTCTCGCCGTTTATTCGGATTTAGATCCTGAGATAAAACTGATTTTTAGTTTTGTCTCAGGCTCTTTTATTTAATCAAAATACTAATAACTAAAAGTAAATTTTGAACATTTTTTTAATTTTTTGAAATAAAACCGCATTCATATATTTTTTTAAACCAACTCTATTGACATTAAAGCCTATTTGCGTTAATATCAAACAGCATTAGTTACTAACACTGTTAGCTATTAATGGTGTAAGTAATTATTTTGAAAAAAGGAGGAGTCATATGTCATACGCAGAAGAGGCTGAACAAGAACTGATGCGACTAATGGTTCGAAATCGGCATAGTGCATTTAGCAGACTAGAAAAAAGTAATCAAGGTGAAAGTATTGTCATCAAATTTCTCGCACGATACAATAAACCCACTAGTCCCAAACATCTAGCTGAATCACTGAATCTGTCTAGCGCTCGTATTGCTGTCGTCTTGGGCAGTTTAGAAAAAAAAGGGCAAATCGAACGCAAAATGGACCCAGATGATCGCCGTCGGATCAACGTTACTTTAACAGACTGCGGTAAAAAAGCCGCTAAGCTGCAAAAGAAAGAAATGCGTGATAAAATTGTGCAGATTTTTAAACTAATGGGAGAAACAGATACGAAACAGTTCATTAAGCTGACTGCGAAATTCGTAGATTACTCCCAACAAATTTCCCAGAAAGAGGAAGGTGACCAATAGTGAAGATTTTTAAATATCTCGGCAAATACTGGTATGCGGTCATCGCAGTTCTTGTGCTTTTAGTTGTACAGGCAAATAGTGATTTAAGCTTACCAAAATTAACATCGGGTATCGTTGATATCGGTATCCAACAAGGAGGGCTTGAATATTCCACACCTGAAAAAATCAGGAAAACAACTCTTCAGGGAATTGAAATGTTCATGACAGATGATGAGAAAAAAACAATTGAAGACAACTATAAACTAACGACTGAAAAAATCGATGGAAAAGAAGTTGAAGTTTATAAGTTAAATCTTCAAAACGGTATGACAGAAGCCAAACTAGCAGATATTTTTAATCTGCCAATGATGATGCTGGCAACTTCTCAATCAAAGGATTCATCAAGCGGAAGTGAAGCCAAAGCAATCATCGAAGAGTATAAAAACATTGGCGAAGATGCCGCTAAAGCCAAACAACTTGGTGAAGAAGCAACAGCCTTAGGCGAACAAGCTAAAGCGGCCGGTGCAGTGGCTGCATCAGCAAAAGATGCTGCAACAGCCATGGAAAAAGGCCAAGAAGCCCAAGACCTAGCGGCTCAAGCGCAAACAAAAGGTGCTGAAGCCAAAGCTTTAGCTGATTCAATCAAAACAACGACAAACGCTATGCCAGCTAAAGTTGAAGCAGCTCGTAAAGCAACTAAAAAAGGCTTAGGTGATCTAGGTGCAGATTCAATGAAAACCGTGGGGATTCAATTAACGCTGGGTGAATACAAAGCACTAGACATGGATACACAACAAATTCAAACTGATTATATGGTTAAAACAGGAACAAAAATGGTTCTCTTAACCCTTGTTTCTGCAGTAGCTGCAATTATTGTTGGATTGATTGCTTCACTCGTGGCTGCATCAGTCGGTCGAAATTTGCGTGTGGGTCAATATGAACGAACATTACAATTCTCAAATACTGAAATGGAGAAATTCTCTCCAGCTTCATTGATCACACGTAATACGAATGATATCCAACAAATGCAAATGGGGATCGTGATGATCATGCGTATCGTGTTATACGCACCGATCTTAGGTATTGGTGGGATCTACAATGTCTATCAAACAGGAACAGGTATGGGCTGGATCGTCGGTGTAGCAGTAGCCGCTGTTTTAGTTTTAGTGGGAAGTCTACTATTAACAACGATGCCTAAGTTTAAAGCATTACAAAACTTAGTCGATAGAGTGAACTTGGTTTCTCGTGAAATCATTACTGGTTTACCTGTTATCCGTGCTTTTTCTCGTGAAAAATTTGAAGAAAAACGTTTTGATGGTGCCAACACTGATTTAATGAAAACTCAATTATTCGTTAACCGTGCAATGTCTATTATGATGCCTGTCATGATGTTATTGATGAATGGTATTTCTGTTTTGATCGTTTGGGTCGGCGGACATAATATGGATAACGGTCAACTACA
This sequence comes from Enterococcus silesiacus, assembly GCF_001886225.1. NCBI lineage: Bacteria > Bacillati > Bacillota > Bacilli > Lactobacillales > Enterococcaceae > Enterococcus > Enterococcus silesiacus. The sequence goes on from NZ_JXLC01000011.1 coordinate 99,719, forward strand.
AGTTGGGGATATGATGGCCTTTATCACTTATACGATGCAAATCGTGATGGCCTTTATGATGTTATCAATGGTTTCAATCATTCTACCTCGTGCCAATGTTGCTGCTGGTCGTGTGGAAGAAGTCCTTGAAACAGAACCAACAATCAAAGATCCAGAACATCCGAAAGATGATCATGACTTTAAAGGTGAAGTGAAATTTGAAGCAGTAGAATTCCGTTATGGCGATGCTGATGAAGATGTCTTGCATCATATCAACTTTGTAGCTAAACCAGGTCAAACAACTGCCTTGATCGGTTCAACTGGTTCAGGTAAATCTACGATCGTTAACTTGATTCCGCGTTTGTTTGATGTAACTGGTGGACGAATTACAATTGATGGGATCGATATTCGTGAAATGAGCTTGCACAAATTACATGAAATCATTGGTTTTGTGCCGCAAAAAGGCATCCTCTTCTCAGGTGATATCGCATCAAACATCAAGTTTGGTGATGCCAATATCTCTGATGAACAAATGCGCAAAGCAGCGGAAATTGCCCAAGCTGAAGAATTCATCGACTCAAATGAAAAAGGTTATGATCGTGAAATTTCTCAAGGCGGAACGAACGTTTCTGGTGGACAAAAACAACGTTTATCCATTGCTCGTGCCTTAGCGAAAAATCCTAAAATCTTGATCTTCGATGATTCATTCTCAGCACTTGATAATAAAACGGATGTAGCCTTACGTAAGGCCTTATCAGAAAATATCAAAGGTGCCACACAAATTATCGTTGCTCAAAAAATCTCGACGATCCTTCATGCGGATAATATTATCGTATTAAATGAAGGCCGTATTGTAGATCATGGAACACACGACGAATTAATGAAATCATCCACTGTCTATCAAGAAATTGCCCAATCACAATTGAGTAATGCTGAATTAGGCATAGAAGAAGCAGAGTAGGGAGGAGCGAATAATAATGGCAGAACAAACACAAAATCGCCCTCGTGGCGGACGCGGACCTGGGAATGGCGCTCCAGTGGAAAAAGCCAAAGATTTTAAAGGAACACTAAAAAAATTAATCTCCTATATTGGTGCTTATAAAATACCCGTTTTCTTTGTAATGATCTTTGCAATTGCTTCAACCGTGTTTAATATTTGGGGTCCAAAAATCTTATCACAAGCAATCACAGAATTATTTAATGGCTTGATTAAAAAATACCAAGGAACTGGCGGTATTGATTTCAATAAAATCGGTGGAATCTTAATCTTCATGCTAGGACTTTACTTAGTGGCTTCAGCCTTCGGAATCATACAAGGTTGGATCATGTCGACGATTTCGCAAAAAATCACGTATCGTATGCGTAAAGAAATTTCAGAAAAAATCAATCGTATGCCGATGAATTATTTTGAAAGTCGGACCACAGGTGAAGTGTTATCTCGGATCACCAACGACGTCGATACCTTAGGGCAATCCCTAAACCAATCAATCACACAATTGATTACATCAGTCTTTACCATCATTGGGGTTATCGTGATGATGCTATCAATTTCCGTGCAAATGACAGGGATTGCTATTTTGATCGTACCGATTTCAATGATCTTGATTTTAATTGTTGTGAAAAATTCGCAAAAATACTTTAAAACACAACAAGAATATCTTGGGGTGATTAATGGTAAAGTCGAAGAAACAATCGGCGGATACAATATCGTACGTTTATTCAATGATGAAGAAAACTCTCTTGAAGAATTTAAAACACAAAATGATGTTTTATTTAAATCAGCTTGGAAATCACAATTTCTTTCTGGTTTGATGCAACCGATCATGAACTTTGTTGGAAATTTAGGGTATGTTGCGGTAGCAATTTTTGGTGGGATTTTAGCTTATAACGGAACGATTACAGTTGGAGATATCCAAGCGTTTATCCAATACGTTCGTAACTTAACACAACCTATTGCGCAATTGGCTCAAGTATCTAACTTACTTCAATCAATGGCAGCAGCGGCTGAACGTGTCTTTGAATTCCTTGAAGAGGACGAAGAAGCGCAAACAGTACCAAATCCAGTTAAAATCGATAAAGCCAAAGGAATGGTCGACTTTGAACATGTTCGTTTTGGTTATACGCCAGATAAAATCATTATCAATGATTTCAGTTCACATGTTGATCCAGGCCAAACAGTGGCAATCGTTGGACCAACTGGTGCAGGTAAAACAACAATGGTTAAACTATTGATGCGTTTTTACGATGTGACTTCGGGTGCAATTAAAATCGATGGTCATAATATCAAAGACTTTAACCGTGCAGATTTACGTAAAAATATTGGGATGGTTTTACAAGATACTTGGTTATTTAAAGGAACCATTATGGAAAACTTACGTTATGGTCGTTTAGATGCCACGGATGAAGAAGTTTATGAAGCGGCTAAAGCCGCTCATGTTCACCACTTTATCCAAACATTACCTGGCGGCTATAACATGGAATTAAATGAAGAATCGTCAAATATTTCCCAAGGTCAAAAACAATTGTTAACCATTGCTCGTGCTATTTTAGCGGACAAACCGATTTTGATTCTTGATGAAGCAACATCATCTGTTGATACAAGAACAGAAGGTTTGATCCAAGGGGCCATGAATAACTTAATGGCTGGTCGTACGTCATTTGTTATCGCTCACCGTTTATCAACGATCAAAGATGCAGATAAGATTTTGTATATGCAAGATGGCGATATCAAAGAACAAGGAACACATGAAGAATTACTTGCTGAAGGTGGTTACTATGCGTCACTTTATAACTCTCAGTTTGAAGAGTTAGACGAGTAACAAATAGTTAAAAGAAGCGCTTGTCAAAATTATTTTGATGAGTGCTTTTTTCTTTACTCAAAAAAATGGTGCCATAAATTTACTTAATTTTAAATTAAGAAAAAATAAAGACGCTTAAAATAACTTGAATAAAACTCTTTCCAGCGGTATTCTTTATACAAAATAAATAGATAAATAACCTTGTTAGGTGAGGCTCCTATACAAACATAGGCTATTGCGCAGAAACGTCGAAAGACGCCAATGTGTAAAACAAGAATTGTCGAATTAAGGCTTTTCATAAAATAGCTAAGAATTTTTCTTTACGTTGTATAGTGCTAAAACTCAGACGATGAGATTGATTGAAAGTCAAACGTCTTAGGAAAAAATGTTTGACTTTTTTTATTTTAGTAAATAGCCTGTCTATTTCCTTCATTTTTAACGTCTTAGTTATCTGCCTGCGTTTTTTAGGAGTGCTCTTTGACGGAAATAATCGCTGAATACTTCGCTGCTATTTATTGGGAGAATAAGTTCCAGCGGTTTTTACTTTATCACTATTGTTGCTAGATATTCAAGTAGACTAATTGTGAGCTTATGATCAGATTGAATATAAGATTGAAGGGATTTATTACATGAATAAATTGAAAGAAAAAACATTTACGCCTACTATATTAAGCATTGTATTCTTTTCAGTACTAACCTTATTAGTGGTAAAAAATGTCTCATGGTTTAACAATTTAGATGCTGCGATTTATCGATTTGATTGGAAACCCAATGAGCGAATCACTGATTTTGTGATCGTCTTTGCTAAAATTGCAACGATTGTTCCTGTTTTTATCATAAGTTTGCTCGTTTCATTTGGTTTATGGCGAAATAAACATAAATTGTTGGCAATTTGGATGAGCAGCAATGTCTTAGTTGTCAGTGCTTTAGGTTTTATTATCAAACATCTGGTTGCCCGAACAAGACCCAATGTCACACAATTGGTTGAAAAAACGTCCTATAGTTTTCCAAGCGGGCATTCTCTTTTGGCGATGTGCTTGGTATGTTCGATTCTGTTGAGTGTCCAAGCGATTTACAAAACAAAATCCCCAAATTATCGATTATTAAAAAATGGACTGATCATTTATGCTCTTGTGATAGGTTTAAGTCGAATTTATTTAAGAGTGCATTATCCTAGTGATGTAATTGGCGGTTTTCTTTTAAGTTATGCTTGGGTAAGTCTTTCATATATTTGCCTGCAAAGATTTTATCTAAGCAGAAAATTTGCAACAACGGATTCTAAAAAAAGATTTATTCAGAAAACAATTTTAGGATTTTTAACGTTCCTTTTACTAATCGTTGCCGGGGCCTCAGTATATGGTGCCAACGTGTTCAAAAACGTTCAACAGACAGCGGATAAAATGTATCAACCACTAAATCGAGAAACCAAATCTGTAGAGCTAGGCAAGAGTGAGCCAGTTAGTTTTTTACTTTTAGGTATTGCAAATGATTCAAAGCGAAAAACAGATTTTCGAGCAAACACGATAATGGTCGCAACTGTCAATAATCAATTGAAGAAAACAACGATTACTAGTATTCCACGAGATGCATATGTAGAGATTATCGGTAAAGATGGCGTTTATGACAAAATCAATCACGCACATTCTTTCGGTGGCGATGAGATGATGATCGAAACCGTCGAGCATTATTTAGAGATTCCAATCAATCATTATTTTGTCATTAATATGGACGGTTTAGCGGCTTTGAGTGATGCTGTCGGTGGTGTGACAGTGAATAATGATTTTGAATTTGACGCCGAAGGGATTCATTATCCAAAAGGAAAGCAACATTTAGGTGGTTGGGAAACGTTACAATATGCACGAATGCGCTATGAAGATCCACTAGGTGATTATGGCAGACAAAAAAGACAGCGTGAGGTAACGATTCAGCTTACTAAAGAATTAACTTCTGTGAAAAATGTCCTTCGTTACCAAGAGTTGCTTGATGTAATTGGGGAAAATGGACAAACGGATATGACGCTGGATCAAATGATGCTATTGATGAAAAACTATCAGAAAGCTTTAGAGAATATTGAAAGTTATCAAATGCAAGGTGAAGGATTTACTGGAGATGGTTACACAGGCGAAGAAGGTATTTCCTATCAAAGTATCTCAGATGAAGAAAAGGCAAAAGTTATAACAGAATTAAAACACCAATTGGCTATACCGTAAATAGATTCTTTTAACTTCTTATTTTGCAACTTCCGATTGTCAGACTGCTTTTTCTTTTGCTATAATCTGATGTATAGAAGTGGAGGAATGTAAGTATGATAAAAGTGGCAATCATTGGGTATGGGAACCTAGGACGCGGCGTTGAACGTTCGCTAAAACAACATAAAGATATGGAGTTAGTGGGTGTGTATACAAGAAGAGCGCCTGAAACCGTCCAAACAGAAGGGGCACAAGCGTTTACAATGGATCAGCTCAAAGATAAAAAAGGTGAGATCGATGTTTGTATTTTGTGTGGCGGTTCAGCAACAGATTTACCGACACAAACACCAGAGTGGGCGCATTTATTTAATACTATTGATAGTTTTGACACCCATGCTAAGATTCCAGAACATTTTGCTAAAGTGGATCAAGTGGCAAAAGAAAATCAAACGACCTCAATTATCTCAACGGGATGGGATCCAGGGTTGTTTAGCTTGAATCGTTTATATGCGCAAAGTATTTTACCAGTTGGAGAAACGAATACGTTTTGGGGTAAAGGCGTTAGTCAGGGACATTCTGATGCTTTACGTCGAATCAATGGCGTGGCAGATGCAGTGCAGTATACTGTTCCAAATACTGACGTAATCGAAAAACTTAAAGCTGGTGAGCAGGTAAATCTGACGACTCGTGATAAACATTTCAGAGAATGCTTTGTGGTGCTAGATGATGGCGCAAATGCAGACAAGATTCGCGAAGCAATTGTTTCGATGCCTAATTATTTTGCTGAGTACGATACAGAGGTTCATTTTATCTCTCAGGCTGAATTAGATCAAAACCATCAAGCAATGCCGCATGGTGGAACGGTTCTGCACACTGGAACCACGCATGAGAACACCAAACAAGTGATTGAATATAAATTACAACTAGAAAGTAACCCAGAATTTACTGCGAGTGTGTTAGTCGCCTATGCAAGAGCTTGTGTTCGTTTAGCAAAGGAAAAACAATTTGGGGCATATACCGTTTTAGATATTGCGCCTAAATATTTATCTGATCGGACCGATGAAGAGTTAAGAAAAGAATTATTGTAATTTTTTATAGAGAAGTTGGAGAGAATGTTATGCCATAACATTCTCTTTTTTTATGCAATTAAAGGTTTCAGTATCCATGTGATAGATAGGACCGGTAAATCTATATAATACAGAGAGTAAGGATCAATAAAGTGTCAATAATAAATAGAACATTCACCAACCTATTCAAAATGAGGCTGGTGAATGTTTTACTGCTTCAGCTAGTATAGTATAAACACGCTCTAAATCTTCCTGTGTTCCACGAAGTTCATAGTCAGCTAAAAATGGAAAACCAAATTTTTGCGCATACTGTTTGGCAGTTAAACAATATTGATGGTTAAAATTTTTATTGCCACTACCGACTACACCTAGACAATAACGATGATTGTCATCATGATCTAAATACTCCCGCATTGTTTCAGTCAATATTTCCGTATCGCCATTATCAACTCCATTTCCACCATCTAAGTAAGTTGGGACAAATGTGAAAAAAGGAGCATGCTCATCGTCAAAAACGGAATTTTCGTGGATTTCCTTAAGGGTGATTTGTGTATCATATTTATCAGCAGCATAAGCCGCTAAACGTTTGACAAAGGAACGTGTGTTACCAGAGATTGAAATATATATAATGTTCATGTTAAAACCTCCTTAAAATACAAGCGCACCAGAGCTCACCGCGTTTGTGGAGCTGCAGAGTGTCTGCTCTTCTATAATATACACCCTAATCCTAACGATTGAAAAGTAAATTCTCATATTTTGTGAAGAATATCATTTAGTCTTTATTATTTGTCACCAATTCCCACTTCACCTATAATATGCCTATACAAAAAGAAAAGGGGAAGCAAAAATGACTTATAAAGTGGATTTTAAAACTGTTTCAACAGTTGGGCTTGAAACGTCTCCGGTAGCTGAAGCATTAGCAGGATTACGAGCAAATGAAGCTCGTTATTATTGGAATAAATACAAACATGAATTTGTGACTATACCCGCAAATGATGATCCTGAAACCTTAGCGTGGGTTGAAAAAATTTTAGCAGAACGTGATATGAAATTTCCATATAAACCATTAGAAATTTCAAGTTTTGAAGTAGATGGTATTAAGATGGCCTACGTCTTTTATGAAAACGGCTTAGCAGTCAATGTTATGTATACTCTTGAACCAGGTGGAAAACGAGCGGTTGGGTTTAAATTATCTGATGGCATGGAAATTCCGGCTGAATTTGAAGGGAAATTTAAATTTGCCCGTCAAAAATCAAAACTAGCTGGAACGATCCGTGGGTCGTTCTTTGTGATTAAAGGTGAGTACTAAGTTTAGATTTTTAATTTATGATAGGCAGCCACATCAATTGAGTAAAAAAATTATAAAATAAGGACTAAAGAAAAACTCATCAAGCTTTTCTTTAGTCTTTTCATAGCATTAATCTAATTAAACGTCACTATTGTTTAGAATGCGCTTTTGTAACCAGTGATTCAATTTTAGTTCAGCTTTTGCATCACCGGGATTCGGTGCTCTAGTTACCAAATCATTTCCAGCATTTAAACAATTTAAAGCAGTCTTATCCTCGTGTTCAACAAAATAATAATAAGCAGCTTCTATCCGTTTATTACCCATCAGAGGTTGTTTTAAGCTCGCTTTTACTTGTTTGTCTGACCATAATTGGACAAGACGTGGATCATCTGGTTTAGTAATAGATAAACAAAAAAGCAATTCCTTTTTGAGTTCAACTTGATACAATGAAATCAGCTCGTCTAATCGCGACCACAATGATTCCAGCTGTTCGGTTAGCTGTGTCCAATCCTGTTCTTCAAGAAATCGAGCTACTCTTAAAAATTGTTGTGAGTCATTAAAATAGGTGTGTGTTGGTTTTGCAGGGACTAATTCAAAAAATGACTTTGGTAAATCAAGATAACTGTTCCCTTGATTTAATTGATAGTTCACCTCAAATTGCATGTATAATAGATATTGTTGTTCTTCGCTAGCAGACGCTACTTTAATGCTCATGCCATCATTAAACCCTATTGGAACAGCATTTGTAACGGCTGTAAAAAGTCCTACAATGATAAACGCTGTAGCTATTGACGGATGAAATGCAAATAAAATGCCAATCACTCCACAAGCAATTACGTTCGCCAAAACGCCTCCTAATAAATACAGGCGAAACGGAAATTTTCCTTTTACATAAGTTGGGGGCGCCATCAGGCATTGCCCCAGTGTTCCAGGGACTTTGAAACGTTTGAACGCAATCGTACCATCTTTTTGCCAAACCCACATAAACGAGAAAACGCGATAGCTCACCATTTTATAACCGGATAGTTTTCCGAAAAATCCATGTCCTGCTTCATGGATAATGATATGGAGCAGATAAGAAATAACCAATGCAAAAATAAAAGTGAGGATGTCTAATCCTGATAAATGGGGATTATTTTTTCCAATCAGATATCCGCCAAAATAACCACCTATGCCTCCTAAAATTAGTGAAATTAAAATAGAACCAATTTTTTTACCCTTTTTTTTCATGCTAGTCCTCCTTTTCCTAATTCTATTTTATCGCATAAATAGGGAAGAAGACCACCTTTTTCTAAATGCGGTTTCTTTACTTTTTTTGAACTACATGTTACGCTTTACTTGTTATCATGAGTGATAGCCACTAAAAATTAAATAGAACCCATCACAAAGGGGAGCCATGGCTGAGAATGAGTAATAACTCTAAACCCTTCGAACCTGTTCGTTAGTACGAGCGTAGGAATTGTGATGGAGTAAATAGCAACTTTTACTCCTCCTTTGTGACTCGGTCGTTCTATAAGGAGGATTTTTTTATGCAAAGAAAAGCAGAATTACAAATTTGGATCGAAGGAACGATCGTTGCGGCAATCGCAATGGTGCTGTCTTTGATACCAACTAGCATTGGCAGTAGTTTTTCGGTTTCACTAGGTATGATCCCAATCACGCTTTATGCTTTGAGAAGGGGAACTAAGGCGGGTTTTTTTTCAGCTTTTATCTGGGGATTGCTGCATTTCCCGCTAGCTCAAGTGTATTATTTAATGCCTGCACAAGTGATTATTGAATATATTTTAGCATTTGGTTTTGCAGGTTTTGCAGGAGTTTACAGTCATCAGCTACAGCAGGCAATCAGCAATAAAGAATATGGGAAAAGCAGTCGAATTATTATTTATGCTTCGTTTTTTGGTATGTTAATGCGCTATTTTTGGCACTTTATTGCAGGAGTTATTTTTTGGGGAAGTTTTGCTATGTGGGGGATGAATCCATGGCTATTTTCATTTGTAATGAATGGGTTAAGCGGAATTACAACAGCAATTACGACCTCAATTGTTTTGCTCTTACTTCTTAAAATCAATCCCAAACTGTTTATTCCGGTAAATATCTCACGATTTAGTCAACAAAATTAAAAAATGAAATAATACAGGTTTATTGAAAGAAACTAAGCCAAAACTGAGTGAGTTTTGGCTTAGTTTCTTTTTTTGTAAATAAATAATCAATCTATTGAAACCTAATCGCAAATTTTTTACACTATTGGAGTGAAGAGGTGAGAAAATGGGGAAGTTTAGTTATTTAGAACTTTCATTAATCAAAAAAGCAATTAAAGGGGATAAGGTTGCTTTAGGGAAAGTTTTACGTAAAAACCATATATATCTATACAAAATGGCCTATATCTATATCGGTAATAAAGAAGATGCGCTGGATATTATGCAGGAAGCGACGATTCAATCAATAAAATCGATCCATACATTGAAAGAGCCAAGTTATTTTTTAACTTGGTTTTGCACGATCATGGCCAGACAAGCAAGTAAGTTGATCAATCAAAAAATCCAAATCCGTGAGTTACAAAACAATCCCGAATTTGAAGAACCAACTGATCTTTCAAAGAATAAAAATCAATCTATCGATGTGCTGGATGCCGTAATGTCACTAGAAGATAAGTATCGTTTGGTCTTGCAACTGTTTTACTACCAAGATTTTTCAGTCAAAGAAATCAGTGAACTTTTAACGATGCCAGAAGGAACAGTCAAAACGAATTTAAAGCGTGGGAGGGAAGCGCTAAAGACAGTATTAGGGGAGGATTATTATGTCTGATAACGAGAAAAAAATTTTGCGAAAAGTGATGGGACAAATCGAAGTCCCAGAAGAAGAAGCGTTAGCTGCCCTAGATGTAGATGCCAATCAAAGAAAAAGTAGAGTTCGTAAATTTCACTACAAATGGGGCGAAATTTTCTTATCTGGTGTAGTCGTCATATGTTTGTTTTTTATCGGAACTTTGATGTGGCCAAAGACGAAGGAAATCAGTGATCAAAGCAGTTCAGTATCAACTGAGGAACCTAAAAAAATTCCGGCGAACATTTTACAAGCGACTAAGTATTGGAAAATTGCAAATGAAGACAAATATTATAGTTTTAGTAATGATGACGTTCGTATGATAATCAATTATTTTACATGGTTTGCACCCAAATATACCTTTAGAGATGATCAATTGGATATCTATGAAAAAGTGATTGATGATAATAATGAGGTGATAGCGGAACTTCATTCCTATCAAGTGGCAATGGACGGCTCGAACTTGATATTAGAACCTAAATTATCTGAGGTAAAGCGACTGGTTTTAGAGCCTCACAACGAAGAAATTTTTCCGTATACAGAAGAATCACTCAAGAAGCTTAGACCAGCCAATGAGCCAGATTTAACAGCTTATTCTTCATGGACATCCATTATAAAAGGCAATGATGGGCTAAATAGTACGGTAACTTTTGATGGATTTATTCGTAAAGAGAAGATCGATGGGGAGGATAGTTGGCTAACGATGACCTATGAAGTCAACGGAAATCATATTTTAGTCAATTATGGCGGCTATAAGGTCGGTGCAGATATGTATTGGGATGGAGAAAACATTGTATTTTGGCCGGTTTCTAATTCCCTGCAAAAATCAGAAGATAGAAAAGAATACGCTGAGGAAAGTGTGACACTGCTCAAACCTAATAAATAAGTCTTCTTAAAATGAAAAATAAAAGCAAAGTTGGTTTTATTAGCGTAATAATGGGGGTGATATGCTGTACATTGATTGGCTATTTTTCTTATGAATTTATTCATACAACGCAAGAAGTACAAGCAGATGATTCTGGCGGAGCGAAGGCCAATAAAATTTCTGATGGTCCAACGGAATTGCTAGATGAGGCTAAAACACAAGTAAATGTGGTTGAATATAAAGAAAATAGCTTAGTTAGACCAATCCAAATAGAGCATGGACCACAAGTGACGAAAGAAGATTTGATAAAATATAACTGGGTGTTACTGTATATCGGGATGGATGAGGAAGACATACAAACAACGGTTGAACAGGTGCATATTTTTACAGACAAAAAACGGAAAATCATAACATTTGATAAGCAGTCAGGAAAAGCATTAAACGAATTAAATCGTGCTACTGGGGAAGAGTTACCACCAGGAGAAGACCCACAAATACTCGGGTATACGATGACTGGCAATGAATTTCGTGAAGAATTTAAACTACGTGACGAAATACTCAGCACAACATCCAAAGCCTACTGGGACGATAACAAAATCATCTTTACACCATTTGATGAATATGACCATAAAGAAGAAAGACAGACCATTTTTCAGCCGGTTGAATTTGTTGAAGAGAATGAATATAGTAAAAATAAATAAAATGCTGTTTGAAAAACAACAATAAGTAGCTACAGAAAATTGGTGTGAAACAAGACGAATAGCGTTTTGTTTCACACCATCTTTTTTTACGGTCAGGCTGTGTTACAATAAAAGTAAAAAAAGGAACAGGGGTTAAATGAAAAAAGCAGGTTGTTGGTTACTTTCAGTATTTTTAACGAGTACAGTATTTTTTTCGCTTAGTGAAATCGGGTATGCTGAGTCATATGTCGAAGACCAAGCAGGAAAACTCAATCAAGAAACAAAGGATTATATTACCAAATTAAACAAAGAAAAATTTTCGATCTTGGAAGACAGTCCAGAGTATGGTATATCGATCACTCGAGATGTAGATCCTGCTGGCAATCAAATCGAGACGCATATAGAAAATAAATTTAGGAATTTCGATTTTAAAAATAGCGAAGCACCAGTAAATATAGTGACTGTGTTTGTTTTGGATCAAGGGAAGATCTGGTTTGCCCATGGAGCAAAGTTTGCTTCTTTGTTTGAACCACTGAATGAAGACAAGGCATTGAAAGAGCAACTATTAGAGCTGATCAGTGCGGATAAATATGATGAAGCAGTTATTAAGGTATCCGACTATGTCTATCAATATGTAGAAAAAGCGTATACTGAAAAAGGCTTGGCTACGATTGTTCAAGAAAGTGATAGGCTAAAGGAAAATAAGCTGAAAATACAACAGGATAAGCAAGTTTTTTGGCTGGTGTTGACAGCAGTTACACTTTTATTAGCAGGTGTTGGCTATAATGCTTATCTGAACTTCAAGAAAAATGGGCTGAAACGGCAATTTTATGCACATAAGGTACTGCCAGCTAGATTACTGAAAGATGAGCAGTTCAATCAAAAAGATTTTGAGCACTGGTTAGAAAATAGCAGTAAAAAATATAATAGCTATATCAATAAAAATGAAGCTATCAGAGCAGTAAAGTACTATTGTATAGATAACTTTTTCCCTAAAATAATCAATCAAGTCAACGCCATTACAGACCAACAAAAGCAATTGTTGAAACGTGTATTGCTCAATCGAGACATCGGTGATTTCTTTTTTTATACCTATTTTGCCGATGAACAATTTACTTTTCTGATGTTTAATACAATGACAGCAGATGCTCAACAGGTTTCAGAAGCCTATACAGAAAATCTGCTTAGTCATTTAAGCAAGTTTATCTCTGCATTGCCTATTAAAGATGAGCTTCTAGAAGAAAAATGGTCACTGATTCCGAAATATAAAGTGAATCTGTATGAAGAAGCTAAAAATATGATTCAGCAAAAGCACAGACAAGCAGATTATTTAGCCAAAAATATGCTGGCAAATCAAAGCTATGAAAAACTTTTAGCTGAATTACCTGAAGAAATTGAAAAGATCGTTTTAAGTTGTTTAAAATCAGCTGTTTTTAAAGTGGATTTGCAACAAGTTTATGAGCTGGAGCCGATCTATCAAGAGATCATCGAGAATGATTTTTCAGATGAAGATGTAGCAGAAGTTATGCTCAGTCTGAGAATAGGTTACAAAGCAAATCAGACCTCTATCCTTAAATTGAAAGAAATAGTAAAATCAGTGCTCATTAATATGCAAGATACTATTAGAGAAAGGAATAGACGTGAGACAACAATAGCGCGGTTCGACTTCGAAGAAAGATCAGTGAAAACGATTCTTCGCCCTAAGAGTAAAAATCGTTTTTTTGATTAAAATATAAGTCACTTTCAAAAAAAGTTACTATAGGATCGGGCACTAAATAGCTACTTTTCTGAGGCTGCACCATAACTCTGCGAGTCACATCTCAGCCTCGTAACAAAAGTAGTAGATTATAAGCTAAAGAGTCTGACTATTAGAATCAATTTATTTTTTTCTGGATGATCGTTTTTTCAACTCTTAAATTTCTAATCATCAAAGCTAATCCAAAGAAAGAAAGGCAGATTACAAAAGCAATCGCGAGATACAAGTTAAAGATACTTGCTAGACTAATGATGATCAAAGAAAACAAAGGAGTAGCAGCTGTGAGTAGAGAATTGACAATCCCAATCGAATTACCTAACTCAGATTGTGGAACAATTGAAACGACCCAAGCGGATAGCTTTGGGATCACAACACCGATGAAAAAAGTAATCGGGAATAACAAGCCTAAACTAAGGTAAAGATTCGTCAAGAATAGGGAGCAGAAAAAGCTGATCAGTAAAGTTAAATCCCAAATCAATAGTTTTGACAGTGGCAAATTCTTTAAAAGTTTCGTGCCTATAAGGCTGCCTAAAGCCATGCCGCTTGTGGTGATAAAACCGATGATCGCAATTGTAAAGCTATAAGTACCAATAACCATTGACGTATTCAGCGCAATCAGCATTTGCAATAGTGATGAAATACTCGTCAAACAAGCATTTAAAATAATAATAGATGAAACGACTGGAAAAAGAGTTTGTTCCTTTTTCAATCGAATCAAATTTACTTTTAAAGTAGCAAGAAAAGGCATTTTTTCGGATTTATCAACCTCGTGTAACTGATTAACGCGCAACGCTTTATTTTGCTTGAAAAATACTAATAAAAACATGAGTGAAAATAAAAAGGTACCAGAATTGATAAATGCTAAATTTTGATAAGAAAGGAACAATAACAAGCTAGCGCCAAAAAACTGAGCAAACAAATTAATGAGCTGGCTAATCCCATTTGTAAAGCCAATAGCCTCGTTAAACTGTTCTTTTCCTACACTGATCACGGTCAAAGGAATCAGAGCACTCGCTGTAAACTGCCCAAACAAATCAGAAATAAAATTAAACATGATAGCAATCAGCAAAATCGTCCATTCACCTCTAACAAAAACAAAACTAAGACCAATCAAAAGATAAAGACCAGAGCGAATAATACTACTTAGACAAAGACTTGAAAAACGTCGTTTTGTTTGATCCGCTCGATAGCCAATATAAGAGGCTAAAACCGTTGGAAGCAGTTCAGAGATAGAGACGAGTCCAATCGCCAGAGTAGAGTTGGAAAACGTACTTACATACGTTAGTAAAGCAATATAAAATAGTTTGTCACCAATTGTTGAAACAAAATTAGATGTTGCAAGTAGCCGAAAATTCTTATTGTTCATAAAAATAGACATATATATTCCCTCCTATTCGTTGTTATAATCAATCATAATAAGAAATAGTTGGATGTGGGCCGAATTTTCATATATGAAAATTAGATAGGAGGAGTAGAATGAATATTGGGGAAGCGCTAAAATATTATCGTCAAATGAAAAACAAGACACAAAGCGAATTTTGTGGAGGAGTGATTTCTGTTTCTTTTTATTCTAAGGTCGAACATAATGAGAGTAGAATTAGTGCAGAGGATTTATTGTTATTACTTGAAAAAAATGAGATTTCGTTAGAAGATTTTTTTTTAATAAAGAAAAATAATCGTAAAATTTCGGAAGATGTTCATTTGTACTACTATCAAGGGGATATCGACAAATTAAAGGACGTATATAAAAGACTATCAAAAGATCCAGCGCAAAAATATAGCGCAACCCTTACAAAAGTTTTTATAGCTATTCTCTTGGATCAGGTAGATCTGCTTTCAAAAATAGAAATTGATTATTTAAAATTAGAATTATTTTGTCATGAAAACTGGGATAAAATGAAATTAACGTTGTTAACAAATATTATCCATCTTTTTGATGAAAAATCAGCAGGATTAATGGTTGATCAAGTACTAAAAAAATTTGATTTAAACCAAAAATCCAGTGAAATGCAAACAATTTTTTATAGTTTGCTCTTAAATTATATTGGTATGTTAATCGAAAATAAGCAAGTTGAAAAAAGTAAACACTACTTAGTTTATGTTAAACAAATTCAAACAATACCAGAAAATTTATTTCAAACAATGCTAAGAGCTTATTATGAACAATACTTGAATCAAAATCAGCAACAAAATCACGATATCTTAAGGAGCATTGAGGATCAGTTCTGTTATTATGGCTTAACAACGATTGGTGAAACCTTGCGAATGATTCGAACCAACATCTAAACTTGTGAAGCTACTAAAAAAGTACAGTCAATTTTGCTACTACTCAGCAAAATTGACTGTACTTTTAATGGTTCATCTGAATAGAATATCTGCTTGACTGACCTAATAACATCGCTGCAAAGGAATAGCTAATCGTTACATCTTCATCCAATTAGGTTCCAAAGAATTACCATCTGGATCTTGTACTTCAAGTCCAAACATCATATCTTCAGGAAACCCCATATCAACTTTATAAAAATCGCCACCATTTGCTTTAGCTGTCTCGCCAAATTTCTTCACAGCATCAGCGCTTTCCATACTAAATGCAATCAAAGCTCCACTAGTCGTTTTTGTATCTGCAATTTTTTTATCTTTAATAAATTTGCTATAAAACTCGTGATTCAATAACATGATCCAAAAATTATCATCCCAAACCATCGAACTCGTTTCTGCTGTAGAAAATTCTTGATTCTTTTTAAAACCTAATTTTTCATAAAACTCGGTAGAACGTGCGACATCAGTGACTGGGAAATTTACAAAAACCATTGTTGCCATAAAAATCCAACCTTCTCTCTTCTTTTATTTACTACGAGTAAGCATCTCATGTGTACATTTTTTTGTCAAAAATATCAGGCGCAAACAAGTGAAAAAATTGACTGATGGGATATAACCTAATTATAATGTAGTGACACTGTTAAAATGATCTCAGTGACGTGAGGAGGAAATACGATCAATAATAAAGCAATGATAACTAGCGCAGTCGCTATATTGTTACTGATTTTTGGCATTAGTTTTGGTGTTATGTGGCTAGTGAACAAAAATGATGGTACACAGTCAAAGAACACAGCAGAAACAAAATCAGCGCAAACAAATGAGCGAGAGCAAAGTAAGGCTACGCAACAAAGTGATCAGCACGTAAATCCAAAAAATCAAGAAAAGACAATCAATGATTTGATTGCTTCAATGAGTGTGGAAGAAAAAGTGGGGCAATTATTTTTAGCTCGAGTTCCGATGGAAGAACAGCAAGAGAGCATTCAAAACTACCATTTAGGAGGGTATCTTTTATTTGGGCGAGATGTTGAAGCGGTGACATCAACGGAGTTAAAAGAAAAAATCGCTGCTTATCAATCGGTGAGCACATTACCACTATTTATTGCATCTGATGAAGAAGGTGGTACGGTTTCACGTTTAAGTGGAGGAAATAATTTAGTCCCTGAAGCATTTAAAGCACCAATGGAAATTTATCAAGAAGCAGGGTTACCTGGTATTCGGTCTGATATTCAAAAAAAATCGGAAGTACTTCGCTCCTATGGTGTACAAGGAGGGCTATTTCCAGATGCAGATGTTGCTACTGACCCAGAGGCATTTATTTATGATCGAACATTAGGAGTAGATGCTGAAAAAACGAGTGAGTACATTAAGGCCAGTGTGGAGGAGTTAAAACAGCAAAAAATTGCCTCAACATTGAAACATTTTCCAGGATATGGTGATAATCGCGATTCACATGTAGAGATTGTCTATGATACTAGAAGTTTAGAAGCCTTACGACAAAATGATTTTTTACCAATCAAAGCTGGGATTGCGGCTGGTGCGGACAGTATTATGGTTTCTCACAATATTATCACAAGTATCGATGATCGCTCACCAGCATCCATTTCTCAGCCAGTTCATGAGTTATTGCGCAATGAATTAGGGTTTCAAGGAGTAATTATGACAGATGATATGGATATGGCGGGATTAGCTGATTTCATTTCTCAAGAAGAGGCAGGGTTAGCGGCGTTAATGGCAGGCAATGATTTG
Organism: Enterococcus silesiacus; assembly: GCF_001886225.1. Classification (NCBI taxonomy): domain Bacteria; kingdom Bacillati; phylum Bacillota; class Bacilli; order Lactobacillales; family Enterococcaceae; genus Enterococcus; species Enterococcus silesiacus. The sequence goes on from NZ_JXLC01000011.1 coordinate 117,229, forward strand.
ATTTTGTCCTCCTCATTTCAAGCGCAAATCCCCTATGTATTACAAGGAATCAAGCAAGGAACTTATTCTGAACCCGCTTTGAACCAATCTGTTTATCGCGTATTAAAAATGAAAAGTGACTTAGGATTATTAACTTAAAGATAAGCTCAAAAGATCGTTCAGCGAATAGTTGCTGTGCGATCTTTTTGGTATCAATGTTAGCTAAATCAGCTCTGGATTCATTTTTTGATAATTATCTAATTTATAAGCCAAATTCTTTTCATAGTCTAGAGTAAAATAACTAAGATATAAACGATCAAAAAGATACATCAATGACATCCGTGTTGAAAAAGAGGAAATCTTATTATAATGATTTTCCAGTGAAGGAAACAATAAAATACCATCGACTTTTTCATGTAAAAGTGGGCTATTCTTTGATGTAATCAATAGAATTTTACTACTATTTTTGCTTAAAATGTCGAGAATTTTCTTTACGCTGGAACCGCGTCCTTCATAAGATACAACAATCGCTAAATGATCAGAAGTGCTATTTACAGCGGATAGATTTTGTCTATAATCATCAATCGGGACATTAATATTTCGCCCAATTTCCTGCATTTGAAATTGAAAATTTTGAGCAAAGTAGATGTTAGCGGATGAGGCATAAACATCAATAAACTCAGATTCTTCTAACAGCGTGTTTGTAAGAGCCATCATTTCAACTGTATTTGCATCGATTGTTGATTGCACGGTTTGCTCATAGACCGTTTTTAGCTTGTTGGTCATAGCGTAATGATTATCTTCAGCAGAAATGGGGTAATCAATATCGATGATCTGTCCGGCAGTGTGTTCATTTAAATAATTGACTAAGGCTAATTTAAGATCATTTAAACCATCCAAATCAAGTTTATTGATCAAACGATATATAGTCGAAATCGAGACAAAAGAATGCTCAGCCAATTCTTTCGGTGAAAAATGAATCACCTTTTCTGGAAAGGCAAGAATATAGTCAACAAGTGCTTTTTCACTTGTGGTAAGTCTGTCCAAATTTTTTAATTTAAGCATTAAATTCATTACACAAAACACCTTTCAGTTCGTATAAATGAATTATACCTGATTCTCGCTTATTATGTGAGAAATAAAAAAATAGATTAGGATTTTGGCCCTAACCTATTGTTTGCTATTAAAGTAGCTCAGCTAATGCTTTAGCGATTCCTTCTTCGTTATTGGAAGTCGTGATTTTATCTGCAACATTCTTTAATTCTGTGACAGCATTTCCCATCGCAACGCCCATTCCAGCATAGTTGATCAAAGATAGATCGTTATGACCATCACCAAATGAAATAATATGTTCTTGATGAATTCCTAGAGGTTTTAACGTTTGTTCAAGGGCATTTGCTTTATCGATCCCTTGGTCGGTAAATTCAAAATACATTGGTGCAGAGAACATTCCACTGACAGAGTGTTCGAATGGAGCCAGAATGTTTTGCCAATTTCCCTGTAAATACTCAGGTTGAGCAGCCACTAAAATTTTATGCAATGGAAAATCTACAAACGCAGCTAAATCTGTTTTTTCACATAATTGAAAGTTGCCGCCACGTGATTCATACTCAATAATATTGAATAGCCCATCAGGAGAGCCTAAATCCAGCATCCCATCAAAGACATTATTAACATACATATAGCCATCTTTGGCGATCATTGGTTTCACGTCGAATTGCTTTAGGTGTTCTAAAATTGTTTTGCTATTTTCAATAGAAAGTGGCTGACTGAATAACTCTCTTTGTGTACTAACATCCAAAACATGAGCACCATTATAAGAAACAATCAGACCGTTATATTGATCCATTTTCAATTCTTCAACATATTTTAACATTCCGGGAGTTGGCCGTCCTGAAGCAAGAATCACTTTAATGCCATTGCGTTGAGCTGCAATCAAGGCTTCTTTTGTTTGATTGGTCATTTTTTTTTCGTCATTCAAAAGTGTCCCATCAATATCTAAAACAATTGCTTTTACATCCATGTCATTTCCTCCATCTAGTGTTGAATTTAAATAGTTAATTCTAATCGATTTCCTTCAGGGTCAGCGATCACAGACTCGTAATAGCCATCGCCTGTTGTGCGGGCAGGACTTAATAATTCATACCCTTCCATGACTAAGATGGCTGTAAGATTGTCAACATTTTCTGCACTGCCTAATGAAATTGCTAAATGAGCAAAACCTAGGATTTCATTTCCTGAATGACGGTTGATCACATCATCTCGCGACATAATCTCTAGTCTGGCACCATCTGTAAACGTTAAAAAGTAAGAACGAAAACTCGTTTTCTTATTGTGGTAAAGTTCAGAAACCGTTGCATTAAAATACGTTTCGTAAAACGTCCGCATATTTTCTAAATCGTTTACCCACAAACCAATATGTTCGATTTTCATTGTAAAATCCCCTTTTGCTGTACATGTCAGCGACTATTTTTTTAATCAAATTCCATCAGATTCATAATCATAGTATAAAGGATAAAAACAACTAAATGCAGAGAAAGAGATAGATTGAAAGATATTTTTCAAAAATACTAAGCCTTAATCATAAAAGGTGAAAATTTTTGTTCAAATTTGTGTGTAGCTAGCGAACATGCTTAAAGATATGCTTGGATTAAGTGTTGTTCACGACTGCCTCTAAAGTATCTAGAATCGTGAACACTGAATGATCGAGGCTAGCTACTTGTTTTTTTGAAACAATTGCCATAGAAAGTTGCATTAAATAAATATCATCTATAAATCACTTATTAATTACAGAACTGATTGTTGACAATTATGAATTGAGCATGATATAGTAAATGCAATAAAAAACGAAGTGAGGGATCCGTGCGTTGAAAAATTAAGTCAATTTGTTGAAGCTGCATTCAGACTGTAACTTGAAGAAACACCAAGGGAGCAGTGTGCAGATTTTCAAGGTTGGCTTTGATTTTTCAGTGTGCGGGTCTTTTTGTGTACTCGTCATTAAGTTGCCAACCTGAAAAGTGTAGAGGAAATCGTAAAATTTCCGACAGCTTTTTTAATGAGGTGAGACGATGTCAAAAATTGAAATTAAACAGTTAACTTTTGGGTATGATACTCAAGGAACGTTATTATTTGATCAAGCAAATTTAAACTTTGATACGCAATGGAAATTAGGCTTGATCGGCAGAAATGGTCGTGGCAAAACAACGCTGCTTAAGATATTACAGAATCAGCTGGCTTATAGTGGTCAAATTAGTCATCAGCTGGAGTTTCTCTATTTTCCGCAACCTATCAAGGATAAGCATCAGCTAACGTATTATGTATTACAAGAAATCAGTGACTTTGACCAGTGGGAAATCGAACGGGAGTTAAATCTCCTACATGTTGACCCAGAAATCTTATGGCGGGAATTTGCGACACTATCCGGCGGTGAGCAAACCAAAGTTTTACTAGCATTACTATTTATTGATGACCATTATTTTCCTTTGATCGATGAACCAACGAATCATTTGGATATCAATGGACGTAAACAAGTAGCTGAGTATTTAAGAAAGAAAAGACAGGGCTATATTGTAGTTAGCCATGATCGCTCGTTTGTAGATGAAGTGGTCGATCACGTATTGTCTATCGAAAAAAGCCAATTAGAACTGTACCAAGGTAATTTTTCTATCTATGAGAAACAAAAAAAAATCAAAGATGAGTTTGAAGTAGCCCAAAATGAAAAACTAAAAAAAGAAGTCAGTCGCTTGAAAAAAACAGCAGCTGAAAAAGCTGAATGGTCTCGTTCTAAGGAACAAGACAAATACGGCAAAGCTTCAGAAAAAGGTAGCGGGGCAATCTACGATACAGGTTTTATCGGTGCAAGAGCTGCTCGTACCATGAAGCGGGCTAAGACAATTGAACAAAGGATGGAAACACAAGTAGCGGAAAAGGCTAGCTTGTTAAAAGATATCGAGTACATTGACCCGCTGACGATGAACTATCAACCCTGTCACCATAAACGATTATTAACAGTAGAAAATCTGACGCTAACGTATCAGGAGCAAGCTTTATTTAAAGAAATTTCCTTTGAAGTGAGTCAGGGGCAACGAATTGCGCTGACAGGACTCAATGGCTCTGGAAAATCCTCGATTATTCAATTTCTATTGGGTCAATTTACTGGTGAAGCTGAAGGTGAGATACTGGGTCCAAAAAATTTGAAAATCAGTTATGTTCGTCAAAATTATGAAGATAATCAAGGAACCTTACTAGATTTTTCAGAAGAACATGGCCTTGATCATCAAGAATTTCTCAATAATCTGCATAAATTAGGCATGGAAAGGGAAGTTTTTTTAAACCGAATCGAGCAAATGAGTATGGGACAACGTAAAAAAGTTGAACTGGCAAAATCGTTAGCCCAGCCAGCCGAATTATATATTTGGGATGAGCCCTTAAATTATCTTGACGTATTTAATCAAGAGCAATTGGAGGAAATGATTCTTTCATTAAAACCGACAATGGTATTAGTTGAACACGATCAAGCTTTCTTAGAAAAAATCGCGACTAAGGTGATTCCATTAAGCAAGAATAATAAACAAAACTGAGGCCAAGACAAAGCCTTTAGCTCCGAGAACCAAGTCCTTCAATTCTTAGTGTC
>NZ_JXLC01000012.1:0-108355 GCF_001886225.1 Enterococcus silesiacus
GATTTCCACCAACACAATATATTATAGAACCCTCTTTTTTTACAATTTCAACTGCCCCTTTAGAATGTTGAATTTTTTCTAGTGTTTTATCATAATTTTTAGCTGCATAGGCAAAAAATAAGACATCTACCACATAAAGCTGGGCTGTCAACGAAACAGTTGCGGCACTTCTAAGCGGTGCTTCTTCCCCTGCTGGTGTCAGTAATATAATCGAGCTCTTGTGCGCCAGAGGCGAAGTGGCATTAGCTGTTAGTCCGATTACTGGCATCTCTTTTTCGAGTGCTAATTCTGCCAAAGCGTTTGTCTCCTGATTCGTACCTGAACTTGAAATACCGATAAAAATCCCTTTGAACCTATTTGTTCCAATAGCTGATGCAAACAAATGATGATCCATCGTGAAAAATACATTTAGCCCGAGTCTAGTAAATTTCTGATAAATATCTTGTGCCACTAGCGAAGAAGCTCCTAAACCATAGACAAAAATAATTTCTGTTTTTTCTAATTGTTCAACTGCTAAATCGACTGTTTTATCCTCTAAATGTTCATTTGTCCGTTCCAGTACATGAACTAATCGGTGCTGAAGTTTTTCTTTAATCGCACTTGTCGCCTCACCATTTTCGACTTCTGTATACATTTGTGTATCCACACTTCCAAGATTTGCTGAAAGTAATAGCTTTAAATCAGTAAAACCGCTAACTTCAATAGAGCGGCAAAAACGAATAATCGCAGCGGGACTAGATCCTGATTTTTTAGCCAATTCTTGCGCACTTAAGTTAATGACTTCACTTGTATTATTTAAAATATAGTCTGCCACTTTTTGTTCGGATCCTGGTAAATGTTTAAAATGGTCTTGTATCGTTAAAATAATATTTTGCTGCATCGTTCACCCGTCCTTTTCTCTGCCAAAAACATTTTCAATCTAATTATGAATAAATTGCAATGATTCCAGTGAGTTATTACTTCATTATAGCGAAAAAATAACAGAAAAGAAACGCATTCGTTAAATATGGCGATTCTCCGTTAATGACAAAAACAACTGATACCTCATGCACGTCAACAAGTCGCTGTACACTAAAAATCAGTTGTTTTTAATACATTACTAAATTACTTTAAAATAATGTATTATTACTCTTTTAAATCTTTTGGTATACCAAAGAAAAAGGTCGCGACAAAACCACCAGCATATGCGGCCAATAAGCCTAAAACGTAGGCCAGCCACTGATTATTGGCAATCAGCGGAATCAAAGCCACACCACTTGGGCCAATTGCAATCGAGCCTACATTTCCAAAAGCACCAATTACAGCGCCACCGATTCCTCCGCCGACACAAGCTGTAATAAATGGACGTCCCAATGGTAATGTTACACCATAGATCAAGGGTTCACCAATGCCTAGTATCCCTACTGGCAAGGCACCTTTGATCATCTCAACCAGTTGAGTATCTTTTTTACAACGAATCCATAATGCGAGTGCGGCACCCACTTGACCTGCACCAGCCATTGCAAGAATCGGCAAGAGTAATGTCATGCCGGTTTGAGCGATCATTTCAATATGGATAGGTGTTAATATTTGATGCAGTCCAAACATAACCATTGGCAAAAATGTTGCACCTAAAGTAAATCCAGCAAGCATACCACCCTTTTCCAGCACAATATTGATAGCGCCTACAAGACTATTTGAAATAAAGCCTGCAACTGGCATAATTAGAAAGATTGTGACCAAACCAATCACAAGTAACGAAACGGTTGGCGTAATAATAATATCAATTGAATCAGGAATCACTTTATGCAGTCTTTTTTCGATCAATGAAAGAAGCCACACAGCAAAAATCACCCCGATAATCCCTCCTTGCCCTGCTGATAACGTACCACCGGTCAAAATATTTGGCAGCGGCGTTTCAGTGTTCATTCCTGTCAGCATCGTCACTGCACCAATCACGCCACCAAGAGCTGGAGTTGCGCCGAACTCACTTGCGCTATTGATCCCCGTATATAACGCAAGATAGGCAAAAATACCATTTTTGATGACATTCAGTATATCAATATACTGCTGCCAAGAATCCCCAATTGCTCCTGCGACTAATAAATTTGACATTACGGCAGCAATGCCGCCAATGATTCCAGCTCCAACAAACGCTGGGATCATTGGGACAAAAATATTAGAGATTGATTTCAAAACAGCTTTAAATCTGGAGTTATTTTTATTTTTTTCTTTCTGAGCGGCTTTGACTGTGGCGGCTTTTTCTTCTACTAGTTGTTTACCCGATAACGGAGTCTGCTCTTGATCTGGAAATGGTTCTCCTAGCTTTACGCCTACCATATCGACCATTTCTTGCGCCACTTTATTAACCGTTCCAGGACCGATTACCACTTGTAGCGTGTCATCTTCTACTACTCCCATCACACCATTGATTTTTTTTAAACCTTCTAACTTCACTTTATCATCATCACGAATATCCATACGGACCCGCGTCATACAGTGCCGTACCTTCAATACATTGTCTTGGCCGCCAACTTCTTCGTATATTTCCCTAGCTAAACGCTTAATTTTATCTTCTACCATGCTGATTCCTCCTTTATTTTTCTTTAAAGTGTATTTTTTATAAAATGATTTCCTTGAATTAATTTTTCTGCCGCTTCTTCTTTTGTAACGTTTGTCAACAGCATGACTATGGCCAATTTTACGTTCTCATCCGCTTTGATAAAGTAATCAGCAGCTGTTTTATATTCACAATTCGTGGCTTCCATGATAATTCGTTTTGAGCGTTCTATTAATTTTTCATTTGTTGCTTTCACATCCACCATCAAGTTATTGTATACTTTACCGATGCCGATCATTGAAATCGTCGACAACATATTTAAGATCAACTTTTGAGCAGTCCCAGACTTCAATCGCGTAGAACCTGTTAGAAACTCCGGTCCTGCATCGATTTCGATTGGCATTTTGGCATAGCGACTGATTATAGCTTCTTTATTACAGGAAATAGACGCTGTAACTGCTCCGATTGAATCAGCATAAATCAAGCCACCAATCACATATGGCGTCCGTCCACTTGCTGCAATACCAACAACTATATCCTTGTCTGTTAGGTTCAATTTTAATAAGTCTTGCTGTCCTAATTCTTGAGAATCTTCTGCTCCTTCAACGGCAATCGTCATCGCTTTTTGACCACCAGCAATCAATCCTTGAACCATTTCAGGTGCCACACCAAAAGTTGGTACACACTCCGCCGCATCCAGAACTCCTAAACGACCACTCGTTCCAGCCCCCATATAGATCAATCGGCCGCCTTGATTAAAGGCAGCGATAATTGCTTTGATAATAGGTTCTATATCAGGCAGTACTTCTTTTACTGCTAAGGCCACTTTCTGATCTTCTTGATTCATCTTAATCAATGCTTCTTTTATTGTTAGTTCGTCCAAGTTCATCGTTGCTTGATTTCTACATTCAGTTGTTAATTTATCTAAGTCCATTTTATATGGTTCCCTTCTCTATCAGTTTAAAAGCACGGCCAGCTTTGATTAATTTCAGTAACGAGCGATCTTCGGGTACAACTTGTGCTGCAACCGTAACTTTTTTATCAGCTGGTAAATCTTTTTTGGCGATCTGAATTTCACCCATATATCTTCCATAAAGCAGATTATCAATAGTAACGCTACCTTTTTTTCGTTCTAATGCCCGTTCAGGTTGGATCGTTGCTACTTCTTTAAAACGAGCCTCGGCACTGCGGATTACATCACGGGCAGCATCTTGACGATTATAATGCTTGCCTAAAATATGTGTGTAATAACTACTTCCGATATCTGCTACTTCTAACAATATCATTTGATCGGCATTAAATTGTTTAAATTGGTGCATTGTGCGTTTGGAAATCTCAGGATCGCCGATATAAACACCATCAATTTGATTATTTTCTTTCAACTCAATTGCAGCCGCAAATGGATTATCATAACGATGTTTCTCAAGAGTTGGCAGTCCTGCAAATAAAGGACCTCTTAACTGTGAATTTCCTGAAACAAACGCAAACACTTGAAATCCGGACTGTTTTAGCCAATGATTTTTCTCAGCAAAAGTGTGGCTAGACAAACCAGTCTCTGGTCTCGGATAATAATTATGCCACGTTTCAAAATTAGCAAAATTTGCATTAAAAGACTTTAATTCGACTATATCAGCTTCTGAAATTGTGCTTGCATTCAATCCGATCTTTAATTGCTGAGAAGCTTCAGCTATTTTTTGATTTGACACAGCATAATCCATCCGTAAACCAGTTACTCCAATAGCTAAAAGCTCAGCTAAATCGTCAAAAGAAAACCCTGCTTGTTTTAATGCTGTACCTGAAATATCCACCATGAGACTCATCTCACATTCTAAAGCAATAGCCCCAAGTTCTTTAAGTCTTTGGCTATATAATGCGGTATTGTCTTCTGGAATGTGTAGAGAAGTAAAGAGCCCTTTAAATCCAATAGCACTCATTTCTTGAATATAGTTTCGCGTTTCATTTGTCATGTCTTCATTTAAAAAAATCGAAATGCCATACACTGTTATTCGCTCCCTCTTAATTCGCTTTCATTATAAACTGTTTGAAATAAAATTTCAAACAAAACATTTATTTAATCCCATATTCGAAATCTCATTTCAAAAATAGCAACAAAAAAAGGAAGGAAAAGCAGAAATATGTTTTTCCTTCCTTTTGAGTATAAAAAATTATTGGATCAAGCTTCAGCAATGCCAACTTCTACTCCAGCGACAACTGCCCCTGTTTTACTAAGCTTAAAGTTTTTCACATTATCCATGTTAGTGATCACAACAACCATATCAATCGCTTTACCGGCAACAGTAATCGCCTCTAAGTCTACTTTGGCAATCAATGTTTCATGTGTTACTTTAGCACCTTCGCTGACTTTTATATCAAATGGCTCCCCATTTAGTTCAACTGTATCAATACCCATATGAAGTAAAATTTCCAACCCATTAGCCATTTTCATGCCTACAGCATGTTTTGTCTGAAAAACACTTAAAACTTCTCCGACAATTGGTGAATAAATATCGCCTGATTCAGGAATAATAGCAAATCCGTCACCCATCATTTTTTGTGAAAAAACGGGATCATTAACTTCACTAATCGGAATCAAATTTCCCGTTGTTACGGCGTATAACATTTCATTTAATTGAACCGGTTCCTTCTTTTTTAAAAATCCAAACATTGTTCTCTCCTCCAATTTTCACGAATAGTAATAGTATAGAAAATTCTTCGAATAATTACAACACTGGAGGGACTGGATTCTAAAATTTTCTAATGCTAATCAAAAGTTAGTTGGTTTTTCTCAGACTAAAAGGTATACTATTAGTGATTTATTATTTTATGCTGGAAAGGATTGAATCTATGCTTTTATCAAATTTATGGAAAGCAATTATTCTAGGAATCATTGAGGGAGTAACTGAGTGGCTCCCAATTAGTAGTACCGGACATTTGATCTTAGTCGATGAATTTATTAAGATGAACCTCAGCAAAGATTTTATGGAAATGTTCAATGTTGTCATCCAGCTCGGTGCAATCATGGCGGTTGTTGTACTTTATTTCCATAAGCTAAACCCCTTCTCTCCACAAAAGGATCAGACTGAAAAGAAAGATACTTGGATTTTATGGTCAAAAGTAGTGGTTGCTTGTGCACCTGCTGCAATCATCGGAATTCCTTTAGATGACTGGCTAGAAGCAAAATTCCATAATTTCTTTACCGTTGCCTTGATGCTGATTGTTTATGGGATTGCCTTTGTTGTGATCGAAAAAAGAAACCGCAACCGCAAGCCAAAGTGTACAGATTTAAGAGAGTTTACGTATAAAGCAGCCGCAATTGTCGGTTTCTTCCAAGTGCTGTCATTGATTCCAGGAACATCACGCTCAGGCGCAACCATTCTTGGTGCAATCATCATCGGTGCCTCACGATTTGTCGCAACAGAATTTTCTTTTTTCCTTGGTATTCCGGTAATGTTCGGTGCCAGTTTCTTGAAAATTGTCAAGTTTGTTATGAAAGGCAACTCATTTGGTTTTGGTGAAATAATTATTCTACTCACGGGCTCTATTGTAGCGTTTGTTGTTTCAATCGTCGTGATTAAATTCTTATTGAACTACTTGAAACGAAACGATTTCACAGCGTTTGGTTGGTACCGAATTATACTAGGTGTTTTACTTATTAGTTATTGGCTTTTTTCATAATTATTTTAAGGTGATAACAAACAGCACTTAATCTTATTAGCGACCTAAAGAGAACTTTTTAAGTTTTCTCTAGGTCGCTTTTTTGTACTTAATAAACAACTTGTACCATTATCCTAAAATAGATATACTACAACTTTATACTGATAATGATTATCGTTGTTATTTAGAATAAATCTATTTATAAAAAATTGAAAACCCTTTAAAACGTGCGTTCACCTAATTGATAATCACTATCGTTCTCATTTACAACTTTTTGTTATCAATTAGATTCTACTTATGCTATGCTCTTTATAAGGAGTGATAGCAATGAAAATTTCAGAAGAAAAAAAGGCGCTATTAGCCACAGCTTTATGTTTAATATTTATGATTGCAGGATTTATCTTGGAAAAAACAGGTGCAATTTTTTATCCGTTCAGCTTTATTTTAGCTATACTTTTTGGTGGATTCAAACAAACAAAAGAAGGACTGCTTGATACTGTTGAAAACAAACATCTAAATGTCGATTTACTTATGGCTTTGGCCGCTATCGGTGCTTGTATCATTGGAAATTGGTTTGAAGGAGCCATGTTGACCTTTATCTTTTGTCTCAGCGGTGCTCTAGAAGAGTACACAACGAATAAAAGTAAAAAAGAAATTTCGAGTTTAATGAACTTACAACCAGAGACAGCTTTTTTACTTGATGACTTAGGTAAAACTACTGAAGTAGCTGTCACTGAATTACAGATTGGCGATAGTCTGCTTGTCCCCAAAGGCGCACGCATTCCAATCGATGGCGTGTTAACTAAAGGATCATCAACCTTTGATGAAGCCGCAATTACGGGAGAATCAATTCCCGTAGAAAAAGGAAATGAAGAACAGTTGTTTGGCGGAACAATCAATCTAGGTGAAGCCGTGACAATGACCGTTAACAAAAATAGTGAGGATACTTTATTCGCTAAAATCATTCGTCTCGTTGATGAAGCCCAAAACACACCTTCGCAAACAGCAACCTTTATTGAAAAGCTGGAAAATATTTATGTAAAAGTCGTTTTGATCGCAATTCCTATGATGATTTTGATTCCGTACCTTTTTTTAGATTGGTCATGGAATGAGAGTTTTTACAGAGGGATGGTCTTACTCGTAGTTGCCTCTCCCTGTGCCTTAGTTGCATCGGCTACACCTGCAACCTTGGCCGCTATCTCAAATGGCGCGAGAAATGGTGTCTTGTTTAAAGGTGGCGTCTATTTAGAAAATTTAGCTTCTTTAAAAGCGATCGCATTTGATAAAACTGGCACCTTGACTCGAGGAGTTCCTGTTGTTACAGATGCCGTATTTCTAAAAAATAAGCAAGAAGGACTAAATATTCTCTTAGCAATGGAACGACAATCGACACACCCTTTAGCTCAAGCGATCCTTACTCGATTTGATGATGAAAGTACCGAAACATATAGCCAAATCGAAGTGAAAAATGTTATTGGCTGCGGAATGGAAACAACCATTGATTCAGTTACTTGGCGCGTTGGAAAAAACTCATTTAATGACCAAACAATTCTTTCAAATAACATTCAAACCGAGATTAACCAACTACAAACAGACGGAAAAACAGTGATTTATCTCTCACAAAATCAAGAAATCATCGCCTATTTTGGCTTATTAGATGTCCCCAAACCAGAAGCAAAAAGAGTGATCAATTATTTCAAACAGGCTGGCATCCATACTACTATGATTACTGGTGATCATGAAAAAACAGCTGCGGCAGTCGCTGCTGAACTTGAAGTAGACGAGCTCTTCGCAAATTGTTTACCTGAGGAAAAAACAAAGTTGATCAAAGAACAAAAAGCTGCTTTCGGCGTTAACATCATGGTCGGTGATGGCGTTAATGACGCTCCAGCCTTAGCAAATGCAGCGATTGGAGTGGCTATGGGTGAAGGAACTGATATTGCGATGGATGTAGCGGATATCGTCTTAATCCAAAATGATTTAGAGAAACTACAAATGAGTCACTTACTTTCAAAAAAATTAAAGCGTATCGTGACTCAAAATATTACTTTTTCTGCTATCATCATTATTTTATTGATTTTGTCTAATTTTTTCCAGATCATCAATTTACCGCTTGGCGTTATCGGTCATGAAGGAAGTACCATTCTTGTCATCCTAAACGGATTAAGAATGTTAAAATCAATCCCAATCGAAAAACCGTCCCCAACCAAGTATTCATCTCAAACGGCAGAGATCGTTTGATTGTAAAAAAAGCCTGGGGTATACGCCCCAGGCTTTTAAAATACGAATTAACGATATAACAAAATAGTATATTATTGTATAACACGAAAAAAACTAATGATTCGATAATGTCTATCATTTTAGCTCCAATTTTTTTCTTTAATCCCACTCTTCTAAAAATTCTTTTAAAAAAGTGTTTATAAACGTGTGCCGTTTTCCGCCAATTTTTTTGGCATATTCCGTATTAAGGCTATCTTTAAGCAGTAGTATTTTTTCATAGAAATGATTGATGACCGTACTCTCTTCTCGGTACTCTGCTTTTGATTTTAAATTTCTTGGTTTTATTTTAGGATCATAAATGAGGTTTCCTTTGCTACCACCATAATAAATCGTTCGTACAATTCCCACTGCCCCCATAGCATCTAAGCGATCCGCATCTTGGACTATCTGTCCTTCTATCGTAAGTTCTTCTACTGTTCCGTTCAATTCCTGGCTAAAAGAAAGATTCTGGATAATATGGACAATCTGATTGATGTCACTTTCAGTTAAATTAAGATCACGTAAAAAGCTTTTTAACTCCTGATATGCTTGCTCAGGATCCAAAACTAATTTATCGTCCACAGTATCATGAAGATACGCAGCAGCTGTCACGATGAAAAAATCACATGTTTCAGTTTCGGCAATTTTATGCGCTAAATGGACCACTCTATTTATATGATCCATTCCATGTCCAGTTTGATCCTGCGCCATTTTTGCTTGGGTATATTTCTTGATGGCTTCGATTTTGTGATTATACATCTAGACGCCTCCAAAATAATAAACAAGTATAGGTTGAGACAATTCTACAATCAGCTCAACCTGTTATTTTAATGATTTATCGTTAACTATTTTTTATTACTAACCCGCTAATCACATCCACTACTGATTCACTGGCATTTAATAGCGCTTCTAGCTGGTCATAAACATTTTTCCACCGGATAACCTCGATAGGATTTTGTTCGTTTGTAAACAAGTCTTTAAGCGAATCACTATAAAGTTTGTCAGCCTTTCCCTCAATTTCGCTGACCTCGTCGATCATCAGACGCAAGGTTTTAGAGTTCTTAAACTTAGCAAATTCTTTTGTCGCAGTCAAAACTCCAGCCGTCGATTCTACGCCATACGTAATAAACACCATAGCATTTTCATTTAATTCCTTTACAACTAAAGTGCTAAGCAAATAAGAGATGCTGTTAATGGTATCTAATACGTCATCCAAGCGTTGAGTTATTTCAACAATATCTTCCCGATCAATAGGTGTTATAAAGGACACATATAATTCACTTAAGATTTTTTGAACAATTTGATCTCCTTCACGCTCTAGTATATGGATTTTTTCAGCTTCACTTTCAAGTTTTTCAAGTGAATAATCCGTTGCGATCATTTCTAACAATTCTGCCGCCTGATGTGCATTTTTTGCTAAATGCTCTAATTCACCAAAATAATCAAATTGCTTCTTTCTAGCCATTTTACTCTCTCCTTAGAATAGTGCTATAAATATTTTTGCCATAACAAAGGCAATGATTCCGCAACCAGGAAACGTCAAGATCCAAGCAATCAGCATTTCTTTTACGATGCGCCAATCAACACTAGATACCCGTTTTGAAGCGCCTACACCCATGATCGCCGTAGTTTTAGTATGAGTTGTAGAGACAGGAATACCAAACATAGAAGCCGCAAACAAACAAACTGCTGTACTTAAATCAGCCGCAAATCCTTGGTAACGTTCTAATTTCACCATATCCATTCCAACCGATTTAATGATTCTCATGCCACCTACAGATGTACCGAATCCCATCGTAACAGAACAAAGAACCATGACCCAAATTGGAATGATAAACCCTGAACCAGACTTTTCTGCTAGATTATTATAATAAAGTCCCAACATGAATACGCCCATAAATTTTTGACCGTCCTGAGCCCCATGTAAAAAGGCATTAGCCGCTGCACCAAAGGCTTGCCCATAAGTAAAAACTTTATTCGCGGTTCTTCTAGCTACACCTTTGAAAAGGATTACAATTAGCTTTGTGACAAGAAAACCACCACCAAAACCCATCACAGTGGATACAACTAAGCCCACCAATACTTTGGCCCATTCAGAACCATTCACTGCACCGATTCCGCCTAAAGCCATAGCTGAGCCTGTCAAACCAGCTATCAAGGCATGGCTCTCACTTGTTGGAATACCAAAATACCATGCGGCTACCGACCATACAACGATTGAAAATAAAGCGGCTGCTAAAGCTACCTGAGATGCATTTCCATGAGCATCAAAACTCACGATGTTACTGATTGTTTCAGCTACTTGTGCATTAAAATACGTCATCACCAACGCACCAAAAAAATTCATTACAACAGCCATCCAAATCGCTATATTTGGCTTTAAAACGCGAGTAGAGACAGCGGTTGCAATTGCATTTGGCGCATCTGTCCAACCATTGACGAAAATAACCCCCATCACAAGTGTAACTGTTACAACTAGAGCAATATTCACATTGACACCACCATTTCATTTTTCACCTGTTATAATAGCATATTTTTTATAAAAAGTATCTATTTTTCCAATATTCTAATTGAATTTTGCTCAATGAAATCAAGAATTTTACTGTTAAGGAAAAAAACTTGTCATCTTTTATTGCAATGCCTGTTTGGATTAGGTATAATGATTAGTGTTGAATTACATATGGATTTTCCTGTGTAAGACCTTAATTTATCGGAGGTGAAAGAAATGCCAAATATTGAATCTGCAATTAAACGTGTACGTACTAACGCTAATAAGAATGCTCAAAATTCATCTCAAAAAAATGCAATGCGTACAGCTATCAAGAAATTTGAAGATGCTGTAGCAGCAGGTGCTGACAATGTTGATGCGTTATATACAGAGGCTATCAAAGCTGTTGATATGGCTGAAACAAAAGGATTAATCCATAAAAACAAAGCAAGCCGTGACAAATCTCGTCTAAGCAAAAAAGTAGCAAAATAATGATCTTGTAGAAGCTAACTTCGTGTTAGCTTCTTTTTTTTGTAAAAAAATGATTGAAACGGAACTCTTTGAGTCCAATCTCAATCACATGTAAGCTACGTTTCATTCTGAATTTCAAGACCTTTTCGATCAATTTGAATCCAGTATTCAGAAATCTTTCCCTCTTTAATTAAGTAAATGGCACTTGCAAGTTGAATGATTATTTTGCCTTCACTCGTTTGACCCGTTTGTTTCCAACGGACAAATACTTTATTTTTCTCTGCCAGTATTTCTTGAATGTCTAGTTCAAATTCCCCATAACATTCCAGCATCTCTTGCACATGCTCAATGTAATCTTGCGGAGATCTAATTACCGTGTATTCATTTTCAGACTGAACTTGATGAGCAATGACACGTTGATGCATAAAATCATAGGCTGCTTGAAGATTTCTTCCGGAACGAACATCTTGAAAAAAAGCTTCAATTAACCTTTTAGACTTATCCAAAAAGATCCCTCCTTGCGATTTTATCTAGTAACTTGTCCAGATAATTTAAGAATAAATAATTCAAAAAGTAGCTCTTTATCCATCTTGCCTGTTTTCATTAAAAAGTCATTCTCAACTAATTCATCATAAATTGCCTCCAAGCGTTCTAATTCAAAGCGCCGGACTTGTTGTAAAGCCAGTTTTACACGATAAGGATGGATTTTCAATGTATCGGCAATATTCGCTTGCTGATATCCTAATTTTGCTAAAATTTTTGTCTGCAAAAATAAGCGAATTTGATTCAGTAAAATCGCATTTAATTTGATTGTTTCTTCACCTTGAAGTAATAGATCTTCATATAATTGAATGGCTTTTTCGCTATGCCCGGATAAAACATCATTTGTTAGATCAAATACGTTATGCTCCAATGATTTTGGCACTAATTCTTTAACGCCTGTTAATGAAATTATCTTAGTGTCAGAGGCAAATAAAAATAGTTTTTGCAGTTCCCCCATTACTTTTGATAAATTCAAATCAGTCAGTTGCAATAATAAATCAAAAGCTTCAGGACGGATTTCATACCCTTCACTTTGAATTGTTTGCTCTACATATTGCCTTACTTCACGCTCACCCATCGGATTAACATCGATGATTTCTGCCTGTTTTTTGATAGCTTTAGTTATTTTTTTTCGTTCATCTAGCTTTTCAACATTTGCAATAAAAACTAGGATAGTCGTTGGTGAAGGCTGTTCCAGATACTTCAGTAAGCTGTCAATATCGTGATCTAGTCCATTGCTTTTTCTTTCTGCAGTTAAAAAATATGGATTCTCAATAAAAACTAGCCGATAATCACCGAAAAAAGGAATTGTTTCAGCTTCTTCCATAGCTATAGATAATGGGACTTCATCCATATCAAAAGAAGAATAATTAAACTGATCATCTTCTGTTTTAATCAACTGACTCATCAACTCTGTTTTAAATAATTCACTTAAATAACCTTCTGTTCCCTGAACTAAATAAACTGACGCAAAATGTTGCTGCCGCACTTGTTTTAATGCTTCTTGTAAGTTCATACGTTCCCCCATTTCTCTTTTCCATCCTATCATGTCATTTCAAGAAATGCTAGTCTTCTTTTATAACTGTCTGAGCCGCTGACATGTTTGAAAATGGTGTCCACTCATAGTAGATCATACCGTCTTTATTTGTGTGAAAAATATCTATATTGGCTTGATTCAAGGTTGCAAGTGTTTCTTCATGAGGATGCTTAAATCGATTATTTCGCCCACAAGAAATAATCGCATTCTTAGGAGCGATTTTTTGAATAAATATAGGGTCTGACGAGGTTTTACTGCCGTGGTGTCCTGCTTTTAATATATCTACTTTTAGTGCTGGAAATTGCTGAAGTAAGAGTCTTTCTCCTTCTTTTTCCAAATCACCAGTAAATAAGAAGCGACTTTCAGCGGCTTTAGCATAAACGACCATGGAATCTTTATTCTCTCCAGTTCCTGGACTGCTTGGAGCCAGTATTTTCATTGAAATTGAACGGCTAACCTCAGCCTGAGCTACTATTGGATAACATTTTGTACCCTTGCGTTTTAGCTGCTTAAGCATATGTCGAAAAGCTACTTTATTTTCTGTCCCCTCGGGAAAATAAAGTGAGCGAATTGGTATTTTTTCATCAATCGCTAATAAATCGCCGCAATGATCAATATCACCGTGACTGATCAATACTTTATCCAAATATTTGACTCCCTTACTCTTCAAATAGGGAATTACAGAATAATCAGCATTTGCAGTTTGCTTTGTTCGAACAGCCCATTTTTCCTTGCCAAACTCAACTTTCCCGCCCGTATCGATCAAAATATTTTCCTGATGAAATGGACTTTGAATGAAAATACTATCTCCTTGTCCAACATCAATAAAAGCAATCGTTCCGGTTGGAGAAACATACTTATTATGCATAATCAAAAAAAGACCTATTATTATTACGTAAACTTTCTTTGAGCGCTCATAAAACATGTGCAGGAGTAAAAAAAGCAACGCACAGATAACTAGAAAAAGTAACGGAGAAAAAATACCAGTAACGATCGTCAACGTACTATAACGGCTCAGCCATTCAAAAATAGATTGCTGGATCAGAAAATATATTTCTAAACAATCACTCAAAAATTTTATATTTACCACAAAGGAACTCAACAAACTAATACTTAATATAGGTAAAATAAACCGTTCAAATACTGGCAGCAGTAAAAATGTAAACAAACTACTTGTTAACTGCCATTCAAAAAAGGTTCGTCCCATTAGCGGGATCATGGTAATGTTCAGCAAAAGAGAGAAGCAATACATTTGAAGATACCGATTATTGATTCTTTCTGTAATAGGTAAAACATATAAGATAAAAAAAGATAGCCCGTAGCTTAGTTGCCCCCCAACGGAAAACAACAAATAGGGTTGAAAAAACAATCCAATTAACAGTGCTACACCCCAACAATCCAATCCTGATAAATGCCAGTTAAACTTGCGACTACTTCTAGATATCATACTTTGCAGTAACGCTCGTACAACACTGATTGAAAAGCCAGTCAGCCCGGCATACACAATGGAGAAAAGGACTTGCAACCAAAACAGACGCTCAATTGTGATCCCCCACCTTAAGAATAAATAACGAAAGCCTCCTATAAAAAAGGTGACATGCATTCCTGATAAACTAAACAAATGAAGAATTCCTAAGTTAGCCAATACTCCTTCTTTTTGAGAAAACTCACTAGACTTAAATCCAAAAATTAAGGTTTTAAGATACAGTGCTGTTTCTTTTAAAAATGTCGAGTCACAATAATCGATTGCTTTTTTCCTATAACTACTCAACTGAGCAAAAACTTGATAAAATTTAAGGCTTTCAACTTTAATTTTATGGATATTACTGATCGTTAATGTTTGATAGACACCATTTTCTTTTAGGTATTTACGATAATCAAACCCATTCAGATTCGTTTGTCCCAGCGGTGTTGTAAACTCACCTGAGAGTCTGATTCGTATTGGCTGATTGAATTTTTTCCACTTTTGAGGTTCTTCTTCTGTTGCAAAGCGGTAAAAAGCGATTACTTCTCGCTCCTCTTTATTCACTGATAAAAATTTGCCATTCAACTGGAGACGATCACCATCGATTTTAACTTGGTCGGGTAATACAAATAACTCTCCTGCTATTTCAGTTGCTTCTGGAAATTTTGATTGCTTTTCTTTGTTTAAAGTCAACAGACATGAAACAAAGATCATCAGGATACAGCAGCAACTAACACTGATGATTGCCGTACTTCTTGTACAAAAGACCCGATAAACAAGATAAAACCAAATAATTCCTATTAAGACACTCGCTTCTAAGACGAAAAAAACTGTTCCTATCGTTACTAATACTGGAAAAATCCAGTAATTATTGATCTGTTTGAGGTGCTTCTTCCACGGAAGCAAGCTCTTCTTCTCCTAATTGTAATTCAGCAAAATATTTCTTTGATAAGGTTACTTGATCCACCGTTGCACCCACTTGCTCAATCAAAGCCAGTGCGTATTCATCATTACGATAATCTTTTAGATAGTGAATTTTTTTAATGCCTGCCTGTAGAATCATCTTAGTACATTGTAAGCAAGGAAAATGCGTGACATAAATCTCCGCTCCATCAGTGGGAATACCGAATTTTGCACATTGTAAAACAGCATTCATTTCGGCATGGATCGTTCTTACACAATGACCGTCAACCACATAACAACCATCATCAATACAGTGAACATCCCCACTAACTGATCCATTATACCCACCTGCGATGATTCGTTTGTCTCTAACAATTGTTGCACCAACTTCTAGTCTGGTACACGTACTTCTCAAAGATAACAGCACACTTTGTGCCATAAAATATTGATCCCAAGGGATTCTTTCTAACGTCATGATTTGCTCCTTTTAGTAGTGATTTATTTTTTTGATCATTTTTTGCTGAATTAAAATTAAAGTAGGATACACAAATAGTAAAGTATAGAAAAAGTCTCGTCAAGAACGGATAGCAGATATTAGTAAAATAATTGTCTTTCCGCTTTTGAAATCTAGCTATTCTGTTAAGCTGTGATCGAGTCTTTTAATTTTTCAAATGTTTTCTCGCCAAAGCCTGAAATATTTTTTAAGTCTTCAATTGATTTGAACCCACCATTTTCTTCACGATATCGAATGATTTCTTGAGCTTTCTTTTGGCCAATGCCTGGTAATGACTGTAATTCATTCTCGCTAGCTTTATTAAGATTGATTTTGCTTAGATTGTTACTTTCCTTAGTCATTGAATCAGCGCTTTGTTCAGCAATTTGGATTTCTTCGCCAACTTTTGGAACGTAGATCACCATCTGATCGGTAATTCTTTCAGAATAATTCACTTGTTTTGTATCAGCATCCTCACCTAGCCCACCAGCAAGCATCACAGCGTCCCAGACGCGCATGTCAGCACTTCCTTCATACATTCCTGGTTTTTTCACAGCGCCTTTTATATCGACGTATAGTTGTTGAGAAATCGATTCAGTTTCTAACGTTGCCGAAGAGCTGGTCAAGGTCCCTAACACCTCTTCTTCCACAGGTGTTTTTTGAATTGATCTAACTAACAAAAAGATGATCATGATCAAAGTAACAGTACTCAAAATACCGCCAACGATAATATAGTGCTTATATTTCTGTAACAATGTACGATAATCCATCATTTCCCTCCTTCAAAGTAAAGATACGCATTATTTCTTTTTTTTCATGATAGAAATCAAGAAAGTTCATCGTATAATAGGATAAGAAGGTGATAACAGATGGAAAAGGAAATTGTTGCATTATTGATTAACAGAGATTTTTTGGGGTTGGAGCAATTTATTGATCTTTTTGGCACAGATATCATTAAATGTATTCAAGCAATCTTAAGCCATTCAGGTGAAATAAATTACCGAAAAGAAGTTGAAAATGAGGTGTTTTATCGTATTTGGCAGAAAATTTCTACTTATGATGCTGAAAAGAGCAGCTTAAAAACATGGAGCTTAACAATTACAAGAAATATTTGTCTAGATAAGAAACGATTGATTATCCGTGAGCGAAACATTATTCCTATGGATCAATTGCCCGAGAATACTTTTGAAGCAGATTACTTTGAGAAAGAACATTTTCTGGAGTTAGTGAAACACTTAACAACAGAAGATCAATTGATTTTCTTAAAATATTATTACTATCAAGATACGCCTGATGAAATAGCTGACATGTTAAAGATGAATGTCTCGCAAGTTTATAATCATCTTTCCCGTGGTCGAAAAAAAATTAAAGAAATGATCGATCTAACGCTATAAATAAACTCATTATTCTATTTTTTTGAAAAATAGCCCCTTCTCAAAAGGAGTATTACGAACCTATTGTGACCCGTACACTATCAATCTTACAGACTAAATCAATTCTCAATTCAAGGAGGAATTTAAGATGGTCAACCCATTTAAAGTCGTAATTAACCAACTAAACAATGAAATAAGCTCCAGTTCAAAAAAAGAATTAAATGCACAGCAAAAGAAAAAGTTATTCAATCAAACAAAAATGTATATATTTTTACAAGATTTTATAGAGAAAGTCAAACCCTGTTTAGAGGAAGGTGAAACGATTCATGCCTACCTTCCTATGACAAATGATGGAGAAAATGTATCTGCTGTTGGACTTGGTTTATTAGGTATGTATCATCCTGAGTCAGAAGAAGCGAAAGCGTATGTAAAAGATTTTAATGATCTTAGAGGAAATCGTCTGCTTATTTTCACTGACCAACGAATGATTTTTACAACGATCATTGAGTTTTTAGATCAAAGGACTTTTTTCAGCTATCCTTACACAACGATCAAGGCAATTACCCTGAAAGAAAATAAAACAAGTTACTTTGACTGGGATGACTCGTTTCCGCCTAAACGAGTAGCTCTTTTCACTTATACTTTTGATTTTGAATCTGAAAACCATATTTTTTCAGAAATGTTAGGTCAGCGGGATGCCGATATTTTAAAACGGCAATTATCCGAAATCCCCGTATTGAAAGAAATTCTTGTGACAAAAAACATCTACCGTGAACGAAGATTTGACAGAATCGTCAATAACCCTGTGTTAGCTTATCGATTAACCTTTTACTTCTTTAACATCCTTGCAATCGTCGTTTTAGCCCTCTTTGCCTTAGGTGGTTTTTTCCATATAGGACCATTCAAACAGGCATTCGATGCTTCTGCTGTATCGGTCATACAAACGATCATTTTTCGCTATTTATACTAAGGTTAAAGCGGTAGTTATTCTGATATGTTTGCACAAAATAAAGAGGAGACTGAGATATAACTTTATAAGTTATATCTCAGTCTCCTAAAAATGTTGGCAGGAACTGCCATATTTCGGCCTAGCGTAAAAAAATTTATTTTTCTTTTAATGTGTCAAGATAATCTAATGCATCCTGTACATTTTTCACTGGTACGATTTTCATGTCTGTACCGATTTTTTTGGCAGCGGCTTTTGCTTCTTCATAATTTGTTTGAATGCCAGGTTCGGCTTTTTTCATTTCTTTAGTGATTTCGTCATCAGGTGCGAAGAAAATTTCAGTGTTGTTTTTACTTGCGGTAACAACTTTTTTATCGATGCCACCAATCCGGCCAACGACACCTTTCGTATTGATCGTTCCTGTTCCAGCGATTTTATGTCCTTTGCGAATCCCTTTTTGGGTTAATTGTTCGTAGGTTTCTAGTGTAAACATTAGACCTGCTGACGGACCGCCGATGTCTCCAGCGTCGATTTCAATTGGAATGGAAGAATCGATTTCAGTATGATCAGTCAAACCGATTCCGATACCTGCTTTTTTATCTGTTGGCAGCTCAATTAACTTGCCAACTGCCTCTTTTGATTTTCCATCCTGCAAGTAGCTAACCGTAACTGCTTGTCCAACTTTCTGTTTTTTTACATAATCCACAAACTCTTCACTGCTTTTAAAAGTTTTCCCGTCAATGCCTGTTACAGTGTCTCCAACGGAGATTTTCCCTTTAAAATTAGAATTATCTTCAATTGCTAACACATAAACCCCTTTAAATTTCATTTGATAAGGGACTTCAGCTAATTTTAGCGCTTGTTCAATCGCAGCATTTTTTGAAGAGTCCATGTAGTATTGTTGAATCCGCTCATACTCACTATTTGTGCTAGAACCCATCAATTCCTCTTTGCTTACTAATTCTTGAAAATCAGAAAATTTAGCCTTTAAAGCAGATCCCAGCGTTGCTTTACGAACGCCAACAGTTGTTAAGTAAAAAGCGCCTGATTCCGAATCTTTTTCATTGTTCACTGTAACGAATTCTTTCAAATTCTCAGTTGTACCTGGCCCTTCGATATAATAAGGGATCGGGAAAATCATGACAATAATCAACAAAATAACCACGATAAATGGCAGCATTGATTTGATTGATATTTTTTCTTCTTGTTTATTGTTCATTCGACTTCATCTCACGATTCTTTTGATTTAACGCTTGATTGACTGGCTGTGGTAAATACGCTGAAACATCTCCGCCAAATTTTAGTACTTCTTTTAATAAACTTGAGCTAACATGGTCATATGCTTCATCTGCTAATAGAAAAACAGTTTCTAGTTCAGGCGCTAAATGATGATTCATCATCGCAATATCTTTTTCATATTCGTAATCCTTCACGTTTCTGATCCCTCTAATTAAAAATTTTGCCCCTAATTGTGCAGCACTTTCAACTGTGAGCTTGGTTTCTTGAACGATTACTTCAACATTTTCCAAATGTGCAACTGTTTCTTTTATCAAAGCAAGTTTTTCTTCTAGAGTAAAAAGAGCGGTTTTATTGGTATTCACAAACACGCCAACAATCACTTTATCAAATAGCTTTGTGCTACGTTCGATCAAATCTAGATGACCATTTGTTAAAGGGTCGAAGCTTCCTGGAAAAAGAGCGACTTTAGTCATTGGTTCCCTCCTGTTTATAAATAGTTATTTGGGTAATCCCGTAGGTTGTTTCACGCGTCTTCACTAAGGGACCGATCGTTTCAGGAAAGTCTACAGATTTATCTGTCTCGCACACAATCAAAGCATCCTCACTTAGCAAATCAAAAGCAAGCATTTGCAAGATTTGCTTTTCGATTTCCTGTTTAGCGTATGGGGGATCAAGTAAAACCAACGCTAGCTTAGTCCCATCTTCTTTCAGAAATTCTAATGCTCTATTGGCATCCATTTTTTTAATAATAAACTTTTCCGCTTCTTTTGTTACAGCGATATTCTCTTTTATGATTTTAATTGCAGCAAAATTTTTTTCAATACAAATAGCTCGATCCATTCCTCTGGACACTGCTTCAATCGCAAGACTGCCACTGCCTGCATACAAGTCTAAAGCTGTTCCTCCATCAAAATAGGGACCGATCATATTAAAAATCGATTCTTTTACCTTATCAGTTGTGGGACGTGTATTATCGCCATCTAAAGCTTTTAAACGTCTACCACCGTACTCTCCAGAAATAACCCGCATCTTTTAGCGCTCCTTTACATAATGCTTCTATACCATTCATAGTATATCAAATATACAGAAAAAAGATGAAAAATGTTTGAAATCCGTTCACATTTTTCATCTTAATTTTTACACATTTTCAGCTAAACGGATCTGAGTGCTTAACTCTTCAACTTCAAAGCCTTCTTCTTTCTCATACTGGTAAGCAGCTTTTGTACCAATTTTTTCAGCAAAATTCATTTCCACATCGGGGCGATAAGATCGCTCTACTTTGCGCACAAAATGCAGACCATTAATTTTAGTTTCTGAGCTTTCAATATCTTCTTCATTCATATAAATGACAACATATTTCATCCGGCGAGATACATAGTGAATCAGCCCATAACGTTTCAACGTCTTTAATTGTTTCAAACTATACACAAAAACAACCAAGCACCGGCGTTTTTGGATCATAAATTCTTTTTCTTCATTAACTTGCATGGCAACTACCTCCGCACCCTGAATGTTTTCCTTTTTCAAAGAAAGGATTTCCAGCATCGACTTTAATATCATCTGAAATTGTTTTAGCAACTGCCATACCTACTAAATCCAAAATCGTTTGAACCTCCGTTTCAGAAAAACGAAACTCGGCTACCTCTTCACTTATATCCAATGCTCGTTTCGCTTGACGGACTGCTCGTTGTTTTGTACGAAAATCTGGCGCATATTTTCCATAGGCCTCGATTCGTTCAAAGGAATCTTTCGCATCTAAAAAAGCTTTTTGCTTTTCCCGAACATCTTTAGAGTGATACATTGATTGGCGATTTATTTTATAAGAGACGATACTGTCACTTGCCAAAATTGCTTGAACAAGTTTTTCTGTCTGGTCTTCTATTTCAAAAAGTTTTTCTGTCACTATCATACTTATTCACTTTCCTCTGTTTGAGATATTTCTTTTTCAGTTTCTTGTAATAAGACTAACATACTTGCTTTATAGAATGCAACGCCAATGTTTTCCTTGTCTTGATGTGCAAAGCGGGAATGGTACAATGAATCAGAAAACCACGAAAGTACGGTAAAACTTGGATCATACACTGGTTCAATAAACATACCAGTCGCCTTTTTTTTATCTACTTGTGCACTTTTCAGTAACTTTTGATATTCATCATTTGTTAACGTAAAAACCGAACCTGCGGCCATTTCTTCTTTACCAAATTGCCAAGCCTCTG
Source organism: Enterococcus silesiacus (assembly GCF_001886225.1). Taxonomy (NCBI): domain Bacteria; kingdom Bacillati; phylum Bacillota; class Bacilli; order Lactobacillales; family Enterococcaceae; genus Enterococcus; species Enterococcus silesiacus. The sequence continues at coordinate 21,626 of NZ_JXLC01000012.1, forward strand.
TCCTTTCTGGTGAAAGAATTGCTTTTTGGTTGTTGGTGAGCGTGTCAAATAGTTTTTGAGCATTTTTTTGGCTTTCAGTATTCGCCCTATAGACAGGTAGGCCTTCTTTTAGTTTCAATAAATTGATTACTCGAATCACCTGATTGCTTCTAACAGCATCAAATCCGGCTATTTGTTCGGTTATAGGAAATGGGATTGCTTCACCTTCAAGCAATTGATACGGCATCAATGTCAATAATGCTTTTTTATCTAAATAAGTGACAGCAGCTAGTTTACCAGTGCCATGATCGAAAAATAAAATTGCGAACGTTTTATTATCAAAAGCAACCAATGGACGATAATTCATATCTTCTTCCATTAATTCAATATTATAATTATTTTCTTTATATGTAAATGCAAAGTTTGAATAAATAGTCATTAACTCCGAAACATCGGATAATTCCATGCCCGTTGAAAATGGTGCGGTTTTTTTTGAATTATTGAAGGCCTTGATCATAGAAACTTTATTATCTTGTATATTGAGTTCTAGATAGTCTGCATCCTTTTCTCCATAGATCCATAGCTCGTAATCCATCGCTGTTTTCTGTTTTTCACTAGGTTCTCCAAATTCAGCTATAAAATTTTCCGTTTTTTCACCTATGTATGCAGCATAACCTGAAGTTGTAATTTCTTCATAAGGTAAAGCAGTATGGGAAACAACACGTTTCCCACTATCTGCTTCCTGTGGCATTTTGTCAGTGGGAAAAAAGACTGGTTGTAAATAGCCGCCAATCAGGACTACTAAGAACACGCCTAAGAAAGCTAAAAATCGTTTCATCTCTTTCCCCACTTTTCGTTTAATTTTCTTTTACTTCTATCAATAAATCACCTGAGCTGATCGGTTCATCTTCAAATACATACAGATGCTCAACGATTCCATCAAAACGCGCTTCAATGGTTGTTTCCATCTTCATTGCTTCTGTTACTAATAACGCTTGACCTTTTTTCACTTTATCGCCTTTGTTTACCAATACTTGGAGAACAGAGCCCGACATGGTTGCACCAATCTGCTCTTTATTCGTTGGTTCTGCCTTACGTTTTGCTTGAACAGAGGACTTAATAGATGTATCTTTAATCACTATTTCACGACGTTGGCCATTTAAATTAAAGAACAACACTCGATTTCCTTCAATATCAGGATCTCCAACTTCATCTAACCGAATAATCAGCGTCTTCCCTTTTTCAATTTGAACTTCTACAGACTCACCTTGACGAATCCCTTGGAAGAACGTTGGTGTATCTAATAACGTTACGTCACCAAAATTTTGATAAGACGTGCGATAATCTAAGAACACCTGAGGATACATGAGGTAACTTAAGATCTCTTCCACTTTTGGCTCATAGCCGATTTTTTCAGCTAACTCTGCTTTTATTTTATCAAAATCGACTGGTGCTGCTAAACTTCCAGGTCTTTCAGTGAAAGCGGGACGTCCTTTTAAGATAATTCTTTGTAAATCTTTTGGAAATCCGCCTACTGGTTGCCCTAAGTCACCTTGGAAAAACGTCACAACAGACTCTGGAAAACTCAATTCTGTTCCTTTGTCGTAGATATCTGCTTCGGTTAAACTATTTTGAACCATGAACAGTGCCATATCTCCGACTACTTTTGAAGACGGGGTTACCTTCACAATATCTCCAAACATCAAGTTGACCGTATGATACATTTTCTTGATATCATCCCACTGATGGCCAAGACCAACGGCTTTAGCTTGTTGTTGTAAATTAGAATATTGTCCACCAGGCATTTCATGCATATAAACTTCTGTCTGAGGCGCGTTCAAGCCATTTTCAAATGGTTTATAATACATGCGGACATCTTCCCAGTAATGATTGATTTTTTGCGTATTATCAATATTGACATCTGGTGTACGATCGCCATTGACTAAAGCATAATATAAACTACTCATACTAGGTTGGCTTGTTGCACCGCTCATCGCACTAGTTGCTACATCAACAATATCTACGCCTGCTTTTGTTGCTGCGGAATACGTAATGATCCCATTGCCACTTGTATCATGCGTGTGCAAATGAATCGGTAAATCTGTCGTATCTTTCAATTCACTGATCAAGCGATAGGCAGCTTGAGGTTTTAACAACCCAGCCATATCTTTGATGGCAATAATATGTGCACCCATTTTTTCAAGTTCTTTGGCCATATTTTTGTAATACTCAACATTGTATTTTGCTCTTGATGGGTCATTGATGTCACCAGTGTAACAAATAGCAGCTTCCGCAATTTTCCCTGTATCTCGAACAGTCTGAATACTTTTTTCCATTTGTGGTAGCCAGTTTAGGCTATCAAAAATGCGGAATACATCAATTCCTTGTCGCGCTGACTCTTTAATAAACTCTTCGATAACGTTATCAGAATAGTTTTGATAACCAACCGCATTCGAGCCTCTAAACAACATCTGTAACAAGGTATTAGGCATTAATTTACGAATTTTACGCAATCTTTGCCATGGATCTTCATTTAAGAAACGATAGGCAACATCAAAAGTCGCTCCGCCCCACATCTCACTAGAAAATAGCTCTGGTAATCCTTCCCCAGTTAAGCGTGCAATTTCTTTGAAATCTTGAGTTCTTACACGAGTCGCCAATAAGCTTTGATGAGCGTCACGGAACGTTGTATCAGTCAGTAAAACATTTTCTTGTTTTTTAATCCAATTGACAACCCCTTGTGCGCCTGCTTCATCTAAAACATTTTTAGCAGTCACATAATCATTGCGTAATTCTAAGTCCGTTGGAATGCGTGGTGCATCGAAGTATTTTTTCGTCGATTTTTCGATTCCCGGAAATCCATTAACGGTTACTTCACCGATATATTTCATTGTTTTATTGCCGCGATCTCTTAATTTTGGAAATTCAAATAATTGCGGTGTGTTATCAATAAACGTTGTTTTTGCTTCGCCTGATTTAAATTCTGGATGAGCAATCACTTTGTGTAAAAATGGAATATTGGTTTTTACACCACGAATTCTAAATTCTCTTAAACAACGTTCCATTTTTTGAATTGCTTTTTCAAATGTAAAACCATGCGTACAAACTTTCACTAAAAGTGAATCAAAATAAGGTGTAACGATAGCACCAGAATAGGCATTTCCAACATCAAGACGAACCCCAAAACCACCTGGTGAACGGTAGGTGTCAATTTTCCCCGTATCTGGCATAAAGTGATTCAATGGGTCTTCTGTCGTAATCCGACATTGGATTGCTGCACCATTTAAAGTGATGTGCTCTTGGTGTGGAATCTTCATGTCTGTATGCAAATCAAGCCCTTGAGCGATTTGAAGTTGAGATACTACAATATCAATATCTGTGATCATCTCAGTAATCGTATGCTCTACTTGAACACGAGGATTGACTTCGATGAAATAAAATTGATCACCTTCAACTAAAAATTCAACTGTTCCAGCATTGACATACCCAACATGTTTCATCAATTGAACCGCCGCATCACAAATCTCTTTTCGTTTGGCTTCATTCATTGAAACACAAGGCGCAACTTCTACTACTTTTTGATGACGACGCTGAACTGAACAATCACGTTCAAATAAATGAATGACATTGCCATGTTGATCCCCTAAGATTTGAACTTCAATATGTTTAGGATTAGAAATGTATTTTTCTACATAAACTTCATCAGAACCAAAAGCCGCTTTTGCTTCACTTTTTGCTCGTTCGTAGCCTTCTCTAGCTTCTTTTTCATCATGAGCAACCCGCATTCCACGACCGCCGCCACCAAGTGCTGCTTTGATCATGATTGGAAAACCATGCGTCCGAGCAAACTCTAAAACACCTTCAACTGTGTCTACAGGTCCATCAGTACCTGGAATTGAGGCAATACCTGCTGCAACTGCTGCATCTTTGGCTTTAATCTTATCGCCAAAAATATCTAAGTGATGGAGTGTGGGACCGACAAAAATCAGGCCTTCTTCTTGACAACGTCGAGCAAATTCTAAATTTTCAGAAAGAAACCCGTAACCTGGATGAATCGCGTCCGCACCAGATTTTTTTGCAATCCGAATAATATCTTCCATATCAAGGTAGGCTTCAATCGGTTTTTTACCTTTACCAACTAAATAGGCTTCATCTGCTTTAAAACGATGAACAGAATATTCATCTTCTGCTGCATAGATTGCCACTGTCCCGATGTGCATTTCTGTACAGGCTCTAAAAATTCGAATTGCAATTTCTCCACGATTTGCTACTAAAACTTTTTTCATTTTTTCACTCCTACCCGTTTGATGAGGCCAAAACATCAGTCTTTAACTCCGAGAACATTCTATTCGTTTTGAAGAAATGACTTGTGTTTCACCTTTTATTAACCTTCATTTATTTATTAACTACCAAGTAATTGGTATTCTTGGTCCATTTTTTGCTTTTTCTCATCTGCACTGATATTCAATACAAACGCCACAGCAATTGAAATAATCAATACACTGTTTCCCCCTTGACTTAAGAAAGGAAATGTTACACCTGTTAAAGGAATCACTCCCGTAATCCCACCAAGATTGATAAAGACTTGTAGTAACAGCATTGAACCAATACCGATACACATCAACGAATTGAATGGTTTCTTAGAGCGGACACCGACTAAAATGATCCGAGCGATCATAAACATTAAGATTGCCAATATCATCAAAGCGGCAAGTAAACCTAATTCCTCAATTGTAATGGCAAAAATAAAATCTGAATGCGCTTCGGGTAAGAAACCCTTTTTCTGAATACTATTCCCAAGACCTTTTCCAAACCAACCACCATTGTTGATGGCATAATAAGAATTCGCTAGCTGATGCCCAGCATTTCGTTCATCTTTAAATGGATTTAAAAAGATAGCGAAGCGTTGATACACATACTGATATCTATCTGGAATAAAACTTCCTCCAGTTAAAAGTAAGGTTTGGATGACCGCAATACTGCCCAAAATCCCAGCACCACCGACTAAATAGGTGTACATATAGTTGATGCCACTAGCAAGTACCATGATGATGACCAATAAAGTTAAAATTGCGGCATTACCCAAATCGGGTTGAATCGCAACAAGGAAAATTAAAAAACCAACCAAAAGCATTGGTCTGAATACTGCTTTTTTAAATTCCTTATCGATATATTTCTGTCTCCGACCTAAAATATACGCTAGATACCAGATTACCATGATTTTTAGGTATTCAGCAGGTTGCATTGAAAATGTCCCAATCTGAATCCAGCCTTTAGCACCATTGATTTCAGCACCTAACTTCGTAAAGCGAACAGCTAAAAGCAGTACAGAAATGACCACGATTGCAAACATGATGAATCCTTTGACTTGAAACACAGTGGTTTTCATCTTATAAATGAAAAACATCGCAACCAGACTTAGTAACCAAAATTGTAATTGGGTGACAACCATCCCTGTAGGTGGCTTCCCTTGTGAAACTAACAAAGAGGATGTCGAACTATAAACCATGATCAATCCCACTGCACTAAGGACCAAGTACGGGATTAAAATACTATAATCTAACAGATGCCTCTTTTTTATCTTGTTCGGCAAAGTTTAAACCTCCTTGCCAATCTCTTTTTTTTCTTGTGTTTCCTCATAAACGTCACTATATAATTGGTTAAGCTCTTTTTCTAAATCACTTAGCAATTGATGTCCTTGTTTTGAACTTAAAATACCTAATCGGATGGCATATGTCACTTGACGAGAGAAACCATACATTTGTGTATCTACGACTTCCTCAAACGCCTTACATTGGGAAATACATAGGCTATTTTTTTGATTACGGATTAACTTTAAGATCCTTTGTGCATCATCGTTTAACAGCTGAACGGCAAAATCTTTTGAAATGGATTCCATTTGCACTAAACCTCCCATCTTAATTATGTAATTATAGCATAATTTGCCTGATTATTAACAGAAATTTTCTGAAAATCCTTTGTTTAAAAATTTTTTTAATTTTTCACAAATAGAAATGGATGAAATTCTCATTTTTTTTAAAGCTTAGAAAAAGAAACATGGTCTGTGCGTAAAATTACATAGCATCCAAGATCGTAGCCGGACTGCTACTTTGCTTATCAAATCAGCTTTTCATCTTTATTTAAATTTTATCACCGAAGGTTTTCTTTTAGCTTAATCCCCCCATAAACAATGGCATAATAAATAACAAAAAAACCTATTAATGTGCTATGAAACACTGCCAAAATCATACTATGACATAACTAATACTAATGCACATTCAAACGAAATCCCCCGACTTTGGCTTTTGCTGTTTTAAACGCTTTTTATCGCGAAGTCATATCCACCAATGAGAAATTTTTTTCAGTTTCTAAAGAGATGTTTATTCGTATTTCTTTTTTACAGAAATGCTATTATTAATAGTAACAGAATCTATTTTAAGATGCTATCAAAGTACCTAGGTAAAAATATTATTGTGTTTATTGTTGTAAAAAAAGACCCTTGAAAGTTAGAATTTCTGCTCTCTCTTTAAGGGTCTTTGCTATTTTATTTACTTTTAACTTACGATTTGTTTATTTTTTTAAATCGACAACCATTCTTCCTTTGATTTTACCTTGTTCCATTTCTTCAAAAATATCATTCACTTCGTGTAGACAACGTGTTTCCACAACTGGTACTACTTTACCTTCTGCTCCAAATTGGAAGGCTTCTTCTAAATCTTTACGAGTCCCTACTAAAGAACCTACGATTTGGATTCCGTCTAACACTGTTTTAACAATTGCTAAATCCATTGTTTCTGGTGGTAAACCAACTGCAACAACTTTTCCAGCAGCTCTTACAGAATCGACTGCTTGGTTAAATGCTACTTTTGAAACAGCCGTGACAACTGCTGCATGAGCGCCGCCGACTTTTTCTTGGATCCATGCTCCTGCATCCCCATCTGTTAACGGGTTACAAACTAAATCTGCACCTAATTCTTTAGCGAATTCTAACTTATCATCATTGATATCAACAGCAATTACTTTAGCGTTGAACACATTTTTAGCATATTGGATAGCCAAGTTGCCTAATCCACCAATACCATAAATAGCGACCCATTGTCCGGGTTTTACATCTGACACTTTGATTGCTTTGTAGCAAGTAACGCCGGCACACGAGATACTGCTGGCCTGAGCTGGATCTAATCCCTCTGGCACTTTAACTGCATAATCTGCTTTAACGATACATTGTTCCGCCATGGCGCCATCCACTGAAAATCCAGCATTTTTTACTTGGCGACAGAATGTTTCGCGACCTGTAATACAATATTCACAAGTACCACATCCTTCGAAGAACCAAGCAATACTTACACGATCGCCTACTTTTAAACTGTCAACTCCAGGAGCAATCTCTTTAACAATTCCGATGCCTTCATGACCGATTACTCGACCAGGAACTTCGCCAAAATCGCCATGAGCTACATGTAGGTCAGTATGACAAACGCCACAAAACTCTACATCTACTAAAGCTTCACCCGCTTCGAGCGGTCTGATATCCAGTTCCTTGATTTCTACTTTTCCATTATTTTCTTTTGTTACAACAGCTGCTTTCATTCTATCACTCCTGTATTTAGTATTATATGGTAATAATTATATTTTAACATGTATGAAATCGTTTTAATAGTCTTTTTGAGAAATTGTTCACAACCAAATAAAACTTTGTTCAACATAAATAAAAAAGAGCGAAAATGAATCACATTGCATGATTCATTCTCACTCTTTTTAGTGTATACTTGAGTTTTTTAAATTGCTGTTGTTGCACCACGGTATACAATACCGCGACGAGGATCAACAGTGATTAACTCATCATTTGCAATTAAGCTTGTTGCATCTGCTGCTCCAACGATTACTGGAATATCTTTCGCAATTGCGACAACTGCTGCATGAGAAGTTAAGCCACCTTCTTCAACCACTAAAGCAATTGCTTTGTCGATTGCAGGCATGTAATCTTTGTCAGTTGTCTTAACCACTAGAATTGAACCTTCTACTGCATTTGCTACTGCTTCTTCTGCTGTGTTGGCTACAACTGCTTTAGCAATAACTGAAGCTTCGCCGATTCCTTGACCTTGAACTAATTTTGATCCGATCATTTGAATCTTCATTAGGTTAGTTGTTCCTTTTTCACCAACTGGTACACCAGCTGTGATGATGATCAAATCACCTTCGCTTGCAAAGCCTTCTTCTTGAGCGGTATGGGTCGCTAAGTTGAACATTTCATCAGTGCTTGCTGGTTTGTCAGCAACTGTTGCATACACACCCCAAGATAATGATAAGCTACGCGCTTTTTGCTCTGTGAAAGTGATTGCCACGATATGTGATTTTGGACGATATTTAGAAATCATACGAGCCGTGTGACCTGACTCAGTTGCTGCAACGATTGTTTGGATGCCCAAGTTACGTGCAGTATGTCCAACTGATTGACCAATTGCTTCAGCCATATCTGTTTTGCTGTATAATTTTAAGGCAAATGAATCTTGATTGATCAACGCTTCTTCAGTACGAACAGCGATGCGAGCCATTGTTTGAACCGCCTCTAATGGGTAATCCCCAGCCGCTGTTTCACCAGAAAGCATTACTGCATCTGTTCCGTCGTAGATTGCATTGGCAACGTCATTGGCTTCAGCACGAGTTGGACGTGGGTTACGTTGCATAGAATCTAACATTTGAGTTGCTGTAATAACTGGTTTACCTAAAGCATTACATTTTTTGATCAATTCTTTTTGAACAACAGGAACATCTTCAGTTGGAATTTCAACACCCATGTCACCACGAGCAACCATCAAACCATCAGAAACTTTTAGGATTTCGTCAATATTGTCGATACCTTCTTGGTTTTCGATTTTAGGAATGATTTGGATGTGTGTTGCGTTTTCTTCTTCTAAAATTTTGGTAATTTCTAAAACGTCAGTTGCACGACGAACGAAGCTTGCTGCGATAAAGTCAACACCTTGTTCGATACCAAAACGGATATCAGCAGCATCTTTATCAGTTATTCCAGGAAGATTTACAGAAACACCTGGTACGTTAACACCTTTTTTATTTTTTAATACACCTTCGTTTTTAACAAGTGTAACGATTTCGTTAGCAGCACGATCGATATCGGTTACTTCTAAGTCGATCAAACCATCATCTAAAAGAATATGAGAACCAACATTTACATCGTTGATTAATTCTGGGTAAGTAATTGAAAATTTTTCGTTTGTTCCTAAAACTTCTGTCATAGAAAGACGGACTGCATCACCAGTTCTTAAAGTGATCGCGCCATTTTCCATTTCGTTCGTACGGATTTCAGGACCTTTTGTATCAAGTAAGATCGCAACACGTTTTCCTGTAATTTTTGCAGCTTCGCGAATATTTTTGATGCGGTTGCCATGTTCTTCAAAGTCACCATGTGAGAAGTTCAAACGGCAAACATTCATTCCTGCATTCATTAAGTTTACTAGCATATCAACTGTTTCGCTAGCTGGTCCGATCGTACATACGATTTTCGTTTTTTTCATTACCAAACGCTCCTATTCCATTTTTGTTTATACGTCATGAAGATTATCTATTTTCCTCAAGAGATACTTAAGCTCGCTCAATTTTTTTAAGCGTATCTTTAGAAAGAAATCTCTTGATTTAAATCATAAAGTGATAAATCTGGTTTGTGTTTATTATTTTCCAATGTATCAACAATATCAGCTGAAACAACTTTGTTATCAAGCATTCCAATACATTGACCGCCAATTCCTGCTTTCAATAGCTCAACAGCATATGATCCAAACTTACTAGCCAATACACGATCACGGGCACTTGGTGAACCACCACGAACAACGTGTCCTAAGATTGATACACGTGTGTGGAAATCGCCATGTTCAGAAAGTTTGTCAGCAAATTCATTCCCGCCCATAACGCCTTCTGCTAAAATGATCAAGCAATGTTTTTTGCCACGATCGCGGCCTTCTCTAATCCGTTGAGCAACATTGACCATATCGAAATCATGTTCTGGAATAATGATCTCATCAGCACCACCTGCAACGCCTGACCAAAGAGCGATATCGCCTGCACCACGGCCCATTACTTCAATTACGAATGTACGAACATGAGAAGTAGCTGTATCACGAATTCGGTCAATTGATTCTAAAACAGTATTGATAGCTGTATCAAAGCCAATTGTGAAATCAGTCCCTGGAATATCATTATCGATTGTGCCCGGAATCCCTACAGCTGGAAAACCACGTTTTGTCAGTGCCATTGCACCATGATAAGAACCATCACCACCGATGACAACTAATCCTTCGATGCCGAATTTTTTCAATTGTTCAATACCTTTTAATTGACCTTCTTCTGTTGCAAATTCTGGATAACGGGCAGAGTATAAGAAAGTTCCTCCACGTTGAATTTTGTCGCCAACATCTGCAATGTCCAAACGGCGAATATCTCCTGCCACTAAACCTGCAAAACCATAGTTAATACCATACACTTCGATTCCGTCAAAAATCCCTTTACGTACCACTGCACGAATTGCAGCGTTCATTCCTGGGGCGTCTCCCCCACTGGTTAAAATACCGATACGTTTCATTCGTTCTTTCACCTCATATATTATACTTTTAAGCTGTAACAAGTTTTGTCACAGTTATTCATTACTCAAAAATATTACGTCACTCATTTTACCATTAATAGTGCAAAATGTCTTGATTTAAGAAGAAATAATTGAAAAAAGATGAAAACAATTAGTATTTTTTACCGTAAATCATTTGAAAACAACATTTTGACTGCCTAAAATCAGCTCTAATTGCTCTTTTGCATCTACTGTGTCTGCTATCCAATTCTCTGCTCCTAAAACCAATTTTTTACCGTTTTTTTCAAAGTAAATAATGACAGGAGTATTGCCTTTGTGCGCTTGAATAACTTCGTGAACACTTTGTAAAATGTCTTTTTGGTCTTTTGCTTCAATGATTTTCAAATAGCACGTAGTTGCACTAATACTTTTTTCTATTTCACTGGCTTTCTCGATTTGATTTACTAAGAGTTGCAGCTCTTGGTTATAATTACTTTTTTCTATTTTACCTTCTACGAAATAAACTTGATTTTTTTCAACATTTTGACGTAACGTTCTGAAAACTGTTGGAAAAAGTGTTAACGATAATGAACCCGTTAGATCATCACCTTCGACAAAAGCCATTTGTTCGCCTTTTTTCGTGCGGATCACTCGGATATCTTTTACATAAATCAATAAACGAGCCGTCTGATTTTCCACGACATCACTGACCAACATTACTTGCTTAGCCAAACGAGTTTTCTTGAATTCTTCTGTTGGATGTCCAGATAAATAAACACCTAAATATTGCTCTTCCTGCTCTAATTTTTCTTCCAGTGAATAATCAGCAATTTCGACTTCTTTTAATTTCAACGTGTCTTCTAAAAGATTCATGCTGCCACCACTATATATGATATTTTGAATCTCACTGTCTAGACTGACTGCTAACTGACGACGATTAACTTGCAGTTCATCAAAAGCACCAATAGCAATCAAAGGTTGGATATTCTCTGCTTTTAGCCACTTGCGGTCAATTCGAAGCAAAAATTGATCAAAAGATTTAAAGGGACCGCGCTCTTTGCGTTCATCTAAGATATTTTGGATAAAATCTCGCCGGATTCCTTTTAAAGAACTAAAGCCAAACATGATTTGATTATCATTATTTAAGTAAAAACTATACTGACTGGAGTTGATAGACGGTTGAATGATCGCCATTTTATTTTTACGTGCTTCCCCAATATACTCTTTGATTTTAGTTGGATTATGCCGTACAGAATGGAGAATTGCAGCATAAAAAGCACCGGGATAATGTACTTTTAAGTAGGCCATTTGAAACCCAATAAAAGAATACGCAAATGCATGGGAACGATTGAAACCATAATTAGCAAATCGTTCGATATAATCATAAATCGTAGTTGCTACTTCTTCACTGTGCCCTTGATTCATTGCTCCTTCGACAAAGTGCTTTCGCTCTTCGTCCAGTACTTCCTTTTTCTTTTTACTGACTGCTCGCCTTAAGATATCCGCCTGTCCTAGGCTAAATCCTGCCATCGTAGAAGCAACTTGAATGATCTGCTCTTGATAGACAATAACGCCATACGTATTCCTTAAAATCGGTTCTAACACAGCATCCGGATAATCGATTGGTTCTAGCCCTTTTTTTCTACGGATGAATAGATCGATATTTTGCATTGGTCCTGGACGATATAAGGCATTGACTGCCGCAATATCTTCAATACTCGTTGGGCCTAATTTTCTTAAAACGTTCCTGATCCCCGCTGATTCAAACTGAAAAACTCCGCTTGTTTCGCCTCGCCTAAACAAGGCCAACGTTTGATCGTCATCTAAAGGAATTTGATTTAAAATCAGTTCCTTTTTGTAAACTCGCTTGATAGATTTGATTGTATCATCAATAATTGACAAATTTCTTAAGCCTAGAAAATCCATCTTCAACAACCCGATTTTTTCAACATCATTCATCGTAAACTGGGTAAGGAATATATCATTTGAACCTGGTTGTAGCGGAACAATATCTAATAGATCTAGATCACTGATCACCACACCCGCAGCATGTGTTGACACGTGACGGGGAAGACCTTCTAAACGAACAGCAGTATCGTACAATAAACGATTGGTCTCAGATGAATTGACTAGCTCAACTAGTTTTTTTGAGTCCGTATAAGCTGTTTTCAAGGTCATTTTTAAAGCACTTGGTACAGCATTGGACCAACGATTCGATTCACTTTGTGATAACCCAAACACTCTAGCAACATCTCTTAGGACCATTTTTGCTGCCATTGTACCAAAAGTAGCGATTTGCGCCATATGATAGTGACCATATTTCTCACGAACGTACTGCAGTACTTCTTCCCGACGATTATCAGGAATATCTAAATCGATATCTGGCATTGAATGTCGTTCAGGATTTAAGAAACGTTCAAAAAGTAGATCATATTTAATTGGGTCAACATCCGTAATCGATAAAACGTAAGACACTAAAGATCCTGCAGCAGAACCACGACCTGCACCAGTCACGATTTTTCTTTCATGCGCAAAAGCCATTACATCCCAAACAATCAAGAAGTAATCATCAAATCCCATGGTATGGATGATGTTAAGTTCTTTCGCTAAGCGTTCTTCATATTCTATTGTAGCGTCTGGAACCCGTTCAGGTAGTTTTTGCACACACAGCTCTTTTAAAAAATCTCCTGCTTGTTTCCCATCTGGTATTGGATAATGAGGCAATAAACGCTGATGCAGCGGAATCTCAACTGAACAATCAGTAGCTAATTTCTCGGCATTACTCACCGCTTGTTTATTTACTTTTATACACAATTGCTCTGCTGCATCCTGTTGGCTTCTTAAATAAAAAGGTCCTTCAATTTCCGTTTCCTCAGCATTCAAACTCATTTGCTGCCCTTCATTGATATGAGCTAAAACTTTCACTGCAAAACCGTCCTCACGACTTAAATAACGCGTTTCTTGTAAGGCGATGAGTGGTTGATTTTGGGATGCGTAAAATTGGAATAGTGCTGGGTCTGTTTCTGGATTGCAGGTAAACGATGCTCCAGCAAAAAAAGCAGTTGGATCGAAAAGCTGCACTAATTGGGCTAAACTTTCACTCGCTTCTACTTCACTTCTTTTCAAAGCAAACGGAATTTCGCCCTTGTCAGAAGGCATCACAGCGAATAAATGATTTAGATTTTCTTTGATTTCATCTAGATAAAAAATTCTTTCGCTATTCATCCTTGCTGTCGAAATCCGCATCAAGTTTTGATAGCCTTTTAAATCTTTTGCGTACAATAATAATTGAGCTGATTGTTCGGACTTTTGAGGGGTGTATTCTAGCGTTAAACCGATAACCGGCTTGATGTCCGCTTTTTTACACGCTTCGTAGAATTCTATTGCTCCGTGAAGCACATTGATATCAGCAATTCCTAAAGTCGTATAACCCAATTTTTTTGCTTGCTGCACTAGTTCTTGAATACGAATAGTACTGGAAAGTAATGAGTAGGAAGTAATTGTTGCTAATTGTGGAAAGGGCATAGGACATCTCCTTTATCTGAGGCTGAGACAGAACTGTTTAACGTTGAAAATTACTACAATGTTTATTTGGAGTGAATTTCTAACGAAAAATCATTCGTAAGATACTCGATTTTAATACTTTTATGATAACCTAACCAATCGATATCTATCTCTGCCATTTATTATGACGCGTTTAAATTGAAAACATTACTTTCAATTTCTTTACATTTAGAAAAATTGTGCTAAACTATAGCATGAAAAGAGGTGCAATCCATGCGTTACATTCTTGTATTGTTGTGGTCCTTTTTACTAGGACAAGTGGTCGGATATATCGGTGGTGCCTTAAACGGCGGAACCTACGATTTTATGCTGACAACAATTATATCATTGATTACTGGCGTGATTATCTTATTGATTGGTCAATTTGCATTACCAAAAAAAGAAACCACCAAAAGTGTTCAATAACTAAAAAACGAACAGAGCAGTTTATGTTTGAAGCTAATGCTTCTTACCGTTTATTGCTTGAAAATCGCACTTATAAAAAAACCAGTTACTACAAACATTGTAACTGGTTTTTTTATGTTTTCAACTATTTATAGTCTTTTATTTAAAATTTTGCGGAAATTAAACAATGAAAGACAGATATTTCCTAGGACAAAACAAGCTGTAACAATAAAGACTGCGCTGTAGCCTAAACCATGTGCAACAGTCGAACCAATCATCGGGCCTAAAACTTGGCCGAAATTACTGAACATTTGATTATAGCTGTATATTCGGCTAACGCCTTCTGATGGTGTAATTTTGCTAATCAGCGTGTTGATTGACGGCATTAAAGCGCCTGTTGAAAATCCTAAAAAGAAACGTAGCAGTCCCAGTTGAAAAGGCGTCTTTACAAATGCCATCGGGATGTAACAAATCATTGAAAGTATCAAACCAGCTATTAACACCTTATGATTGCCTATCTTATCTCCAAGTTTCCCTAAGACTGGTGAAGATATGACAGCAGACACCCCTGCCACCGAAACAATCAATCCACTGATGAATAAAATATTCCCAGTATCCTGACTCAGCGAACAAATATATAACGTCAAAATTGGACTAATACTCGTAACGCCAATTTGCAAAATCAAGGTCGTGATAAATAAACCAATCAAAATCGAAACATGATCCATTGTGGAAAAAATTTCTTTTGTGCTAAGTAAATCTTTTTTCTCAACTGGTTGGAAATCTTCTTTTACCATAAAAATCGTCAATAATGTCGTGATCAATAACACTACTCCAGTAATAATAAAGACATTTTCCATACCAAACCATTGGGCTAATGCGCCACCCATAGATGGACCGATCAAGTTCCCAGCAATTGCGCCTGTTGAAAGAGTACCTAACGCCCAACCACTTTTTTCTTTTGGCGCTTGAGATGCGATCATCGCTGTGGCATTAGGAATATAGCCGGAAAGAATACCATTGAAAAAACGCATGATCAACAACCAGTAGACATTCGGTACAAACGCTAGTGAACCCATCGTGATTGTCATTCCAGCCGCCGCTCTGATCATCATCAGTTTCCGACCTTTTCGATCTGCTAGATTCCCCCAAATAGGTGCTACAATTGCAGCTGCAAACGCTGTAACAGCTATCGCCAGTCCTGAAAATAACTCAATTTGATTTTTTGGCGTTCCTAGTTGTTCAACGTAAACAGGTATAAAGGGCATCACTAAGCTAATACTTGCGCCTGTAAAAAAACAGCCTAACCAAGCAACCATTAAATTCTTTTTCCAATCAATTTTCATCTTAAAGCACACCTCACAAGTTCTTCACTATTACTATACTCCAAATTCTCTAATCTCTCAAAAAATTTTTCTGTAAATAACAATAAAAAGTTTGTGGGAAAAGTTGTTTACAGTCAAGCGGCCATCATGTACCTGTTTACATACATGTGTTTCTTCCCCAATTAGACTAAAAACCGCCTAATGCATAAAGCGCATTGTGCGGTTTTTAGGAATTTGTCAAAAAGACTGACTTTTTGACAACATCTATTTAGATTTTTTGAGGTATTAATAAAACTCAAAGAGTTCTGTCTTAGTCCTTTATTATCTGACGAACTTATAAGATGGCTAAGATAATAAAATTCAAAATAAATAACGCATTGACGACCCAAAGGATTGGGGAAACTTCATTGAACTTACCTTTTGCTACTTTTACGATCGCATAAAAGATAAAACCAGCTGCGATCCCATAAGAAATGCTATAGCATAATCCCATAAAAATCGATGCGAAGAAAGCAGGAACAGCTTCTTCTAAGTTTGTCCATTCAATGTCTTTAAATGAGGCTAACATCATCACACCTACAAGAATCAATGCCGGAGCCGTTGCTTGTGCTGGAACGATGGCAATTAGTGGTGAAAATAAACTACTTAAGGCAAATAAAGCGGCTACTACAACAGACGTCAAACCAGTTCGCCCACCAGCGCCAATTCCTGCGGCACTCTCTACATAAGTTGTTGTATTTGACGTTCCAAAAACAGCCCCAATCGATGTTGCAATCGCATCAGCAAACAGTGCTTTATCCATTTTTGTCGAAAACCCTTTACTATCTTCTAGAGCCAATTCATCTTCCTTAGAAAAAATACCTGTACGACGACCTGTACCGATAAACGTACCAATCGTATCAAATGTATCTGATAAACTAAACGCAATCACTGTCATTAAGACTTGCGGGATTTTTGAGGCATCACTAAACAACGACTGCATCCCGTCAGCTCCAAAAGCTGCACCAAAAGTTGTTCCTAATGCACCAATTGAGCTTCCCAAAGAATTTTCCTGCCAATTGATTGAAGATAAATGAACAACACCTAATGGAATAGCGATAATCGTAGTCGCTACGATCCCAATCAAAATCGCACCACGAACATTTAACACGACTAATACGGTTGTTAAAACTAGACCAATCACGGCCAATATAATTTCTGGATTGTTGAAATTTCCTAAAGCTGGAACAATACTATCTCCATTAACAACGCCATTTTTCGGCTCTGCTTGGACTGTAAAATCCAAAAGCTTAGCATTTTTGATTCCTACATAAGCCACAAAAATTCCAATACCACCGCCGATTGCATGTTGCATACTTTCCGGGATAGCTTTGATAATCAATTTGCGGATTTTAGTCACGGTAATCAAGACGTTGATCAAACCACAGATAAAGACCATCGCCAGTGCTTGCTGCCACGTATAACCTAAACCAAAGACAACAGTGAAGGTGAAAAAAGCGTTAAGCCCCATCCCTGGTGCCTGTGCATAGGGAACATTTGCAAAAAGCCCCATGATCAATGTTCCGATGATCGATGCAATAATTGTTGCTAAAAATACTGCCTGAAATGGCATGCCTGTTTGAGATAAAATTGACGGGTTTACAAATAAAATATAGCTCATTGCAAAAAATGTCGTTACCCCTGCCATCATTTCCGTTGAAATAGTTGTCTTGTTTTCTTTTAATTTGAAAAACTTTTCCATGAAATTGTTTCGCTCCTCTATACACCAAAATTTCACCAGGATAACTTAGTCCCCTTTTTAAAAATTTCCTTTTAAAAAGTCAAATTATTTAAAAAAATATAAGTGCTAGTTCCCTTTTCCTGATGAATACTTTTAAAGTATAGGTGAGAGTCGATATTATTTCAACAAATTATTAACTTTATCAACATTAATTCTTTTTAATGTTCGTGTTTAAACGCATCGACTTAACATACAAAAAAACTTTACAGCTACAAAATACCCCATGCAACTGTAAAGTATGATTTTCTACAAAAATTTTCTTTTTGATAACACAACGAAAGTAGCACTAATAACTGCTAATCCAAATAAAACGGTCGAAATTGATTGTTGTTCACCTGTTTTTGGTAATTCTTTTTTAGTTCCACTTTCAGAAAGATCTTTTGGTTTTGTTACTTCTGTCAGTACTTCTTTCTTAGGTAAAATCTCTATTTGAAAAACAGCTTTATTCCCTTGCAGATCGCTTACGATAGCTGTTAATAGCTTTTTCCCTTTGATTTTTAGTGAAGTGACATTAATCTTGATTCGACCTTCCGAATCAGCTTGTTCAACTAAATCTCCTTTGGGGTCTTCCAATGTCCTTGTCTTAGTCTCAGGTAATTCCCCATCATAAAGTACAATTGTTGCGTTTGGTAATGTAACCCCTCTTAAAAGCTCGTCATCTTCATACAACGGGTCAAATATAGTCGCTCTTTTAAGCGTTTCTTCCCCTTCACTTGGATCTGGCACTTGCGGATCGGTTGGTCGTAACGGGTCAACGAGCTTTTTACGATTCTCAACAGAGGCTGCAATCATTTTTCCAGCCGCTTCTTGGCTTTCGATATAGCCAATGAATGTCTCTGTATCAGGTTGAATCGCATTAACTAAGTTGGCTCCAGTAAAGGCTGAAAAACCATCACCACCACCAAATAAAAAGTCATTGATTACAACAAGATATGTCTGATCTGCCTGAATCGGTGTTCCGTCAGCTTTAAACATTTCATGCACTTTAAACGGTTGTTCCTTATCCTCAGTAGCTACATAAGTATAGTTCAGCCCAGAAATTTGTAAAAAGTACCGCTCTTCTTCATCGTACTGCTCATTTAATACTTGCTCGATTTGAGAGCCAGTCATTTCTACCACTTGCATGATATTCCCAAATGGCTGTACTGCTTGTGCAGCTCCCCAGGTAATATCTCGGTTTTCCTCAACTGCCAAATCAGCACGGATCCCGCCATTATTAGTCATAGCAAAATCAGCATTGATTCCTTGGGCCTTAGCCATGGCCACTTGACCATCTGTAATCAGATTTCCAAGTGGTGATTCCTTCGCTTCATTGACTTCTCTGGTAATCACGCCATTTTCTTTCGCTGTTCCGATTTTTTTATTCGTTACAGTCGCCACACGCTCTTCCGCATCTTTTACCGTTGCTTCAACGTTAGCATCCACTTTAGGAACATCTTTTGCAGCTGGATCAACTGGTAAAACGCTCGCTTTGGGTGTTTCAATAAAGTCCTTAGTTTCAGGATCAAGGATTCCTTGTAGATCAATATACCCTTTTCCCTGCGCTGTAGACTGGACAACCCTTGTTTTATTCACAACACCATTGGTATATTGATGATTATGTGCCGCAAAAAATGCATCTACGCTATTTTCAGGATAAATTTCATTGACCCTATCAATGATTTCGGCAGCTTCCCCATTGACTTTCTCTGCTTTACTAGTAGCCGGTATATGCGCTAACACGATGATTGCATTCACACCTTCTTCCTTTAGCTTACTAGAATAATAGGCAATCGTTTCAGCTTCATCTAAAAAGTCATATCCTTCGTAATGTTCTTTTAAAACTAAGTTTGGGATTTCTGTAGTGACGACACCGATAAACCCAACCTTGACTTTATTATTCGTCGGTCCTACTTCTTTGATTGTATAAGGTTTCCAGTTGAAAGGAATTTCTTCTGTTCCCTTTTTGACTACATTACCAATCACGATTTGAGTCTTTGATGCTTCTCGCGGGTAAGCCGTTAAGATACCATAGGGATCATTCAATGGCTTACCACCGATCATGATACGGTTAAACTCTTGGAGACCTTCATCAAATTCATGATTACCTAGTGTTCCAACAGAGAAATCCATCTGGTTCAACACTTTGATTGTCGGCTCATCTTGAAGTAAACCAGAGCTGGCCGGACTTGCGCCAACCATATCGCCAGCCTGCACACGTAATGTTTGAGCACCGTTATTTTTTAAGGCAAACTGTTCTTGCGCTCGATTTAAATACCCCGCCAATAAAGGGGCTGTTCCAGCGTTTGCGATTTTTTTTCCTTCATCATCAAAGAAAGATCCAGTCGTATTTAACGCACCATGAAAATCATTGATCCCTAAAATTTGGAATGGGATGTTTTCATTTTCTGATGATTGTTTATTCATTGTTTTAGCTTCGATCGGCAGATTGTTATTCTCTAATCCTCCAACCGTTTGCGCCTCTACAGCGTTACTAGTCCCAACTAACCCACTGCCTATTCCCCAAATAGTCAATAAAACAGTTAACAAAGAGCCTTGCCACTTTTTCATTCGTATAACTCCTCTTCAATTAATTACAAATACACTTAGCTAAATAGTAACGATTTTCTCACACACTGTCAATACAATTTTTCTTGTTTTTCAAGCGGTTCCAACCATCTTAAACCAATAATAGCAGCTAATAAAATAGCTTGTAGCATTGTAAACAACAAAATAAAGAATGACTTTTCCAATGACCAATTGAAAAAGATGGTTTTCAGCGTCTGGAGAGGCTTTGTAAATAAATGAATGCTATGTAAACGATCAAAACGCCCCACATAAATAGCCAAACTAGATAGAATATTAACAATCAAAAAAATCAAAAAACCTTGCCATTTTCTTTTCAACAAACGTCTTCGATATCCTTCATTGAGAACTGTAAATAAAGTCGCCATCCCTAAAAACCCGTAAACGCAAATTCCCACAGTTAATAAGCTAAAAGAAAGCCAAGCAGATAAAGATTGCTCAAATAGTCGGTTCATTCCTTGGTAAATCGATAATGTTTCTAAATGAAAAAAATCCGTGAATAAATACGGGGCATTTGGATAAAATAGTAACCAGAGTCCTGCTAGTATAAGAAACAATTGATTATTTCTTTGCTGAAAATGCAAACTAAGTTCAATCGGAAGATAGGCTAAAAAAACATTTAACGCCATAAATTGATAAGTCTTAGCAAAAAACAGCATATACACACAATAAAGTAGAGTCCCTATTCGGATCGACCAACGTAACGTAAGATTCACATTTTTCACCGCCTTTTTCATTATAGTGTATCATAAAGAAATTTCTTTCTAAAATTTTCTTGAAAACTTGTCATTCTGCTATTTTATGCTAGACTAAGTTAAAGAAAACTTTCCGGGAGGAACGATTTTGAAAAAATTAATTGCAATCGACTTAGATGGTACCACTTTAAATGCACAATCACTCATTACTGAAACAACTGAAAAAGCGCTGAAAAAAGCAATGGCGCACGGGCACTACGTCAGTATCGTGACTGGACGCCCTTATCGAATGAGCGGTCAATTCTACCGCCAATTAGGCTTAGCAACACCCATGGTCAATTTTAATGGTGCACTTGTTCATATGCCTGAAAAACAATGGGCAGATGAAAAAGAAACTGGAATACAACGAGACTTAGTTTTTGATATTTTGGCTCAAAAGAAAGCCTTGAATCTTGATTTTGTCGCTGCTGAAAATAAAGAGACATTTTACATTGATACTTTGGATTACTTTGATTCGGCATTCTTTGCCTCTGAAGCTACACCAAGCAATCTTTTAACTGCTAAAAATTTGATTACGGACCCAACATCAATGATGGTCCGGACTTCAAAAGATCAAGCAGCACTCGTATCTGACTCTTTAATGAAGCAATATGGAGAGTATGTAGATGTTAGAACTTGGGGTGGACCTACCCCCATTTTGGAAATCGTCTCTAAAGGGATACAAAAAGCCAAAGGTGTGGAGCAAGTCGCTAAGTATTTAGATGTAAAGCGTTCAGATATTATTGCATTTGGCGATGAACATAACGATGAAGAAATGTTAGATTACGTTGGTTGGGGCGTTGCTATGAAAAACGCGACTGATAAGATCAAATCCGTCGCTAATGACGTTACTGACAAAAACAATGATGAAGACGGCTTAGCCGATTATCTAGAACGGTATTTAGAGTTAAATGATTAGTAAGTTTTTAATGACTGGAACAAAGCCTTGTGCTTTATTCCAGTCATTTTTATTTTGCACCTTTGACAAAACTAAAAGCTCTTGTTAAAATAAGAACATACGTTCTGTTTTTATTTAGAAATGAGGGATTGGAATGGATTTGTCTAGAAAGATAGAAATTCTTGCTGAGTCAGCAAAGTATGATGTTTCATGTTCTAGTAGTGGTGTGATGAATAACACGCGAAAAGGCTCGATTGGCAGTACTGCAACAGCTGGAATCTGCCATTCCTTCACAAGTGACGGACGTTGTGTTTCTCTGTTAAAACTATTATTCACAAATGCTTGTATCTTTGATTGTCATTACTGCATCAATCGAAAATCCAATGCCATCCCTCGAGCGACGTTCACGCCACAAGAAGTTGCTGATTTAACGATGGATTTTTATATGAGAAATTACATTGAGGGTCTTTTCCTAAGTTCTGCTATTATAAAAAATGTCGACTATACTAGCGAATTGTTGATTAAAACATTAAAAATTTTACGTTACGAAAAAGCCTTCAAAGGCTATATCCACGTTAAAGCAATTCCAGGGGCTGATGAAAAACTGATTGAAGAACTTGGTTTTTTAGCTGATCGAATGAGCGTCAACGTAGAATTACCTTCAAGAGAAAGTCTCAAACTTTTAGCTCCTGATAAAGATCCCTTAGCACTGTATAAGCCAATGAAGCAAATTACCCACAAGAAAAAAGAAATGGCTCAAGTTCCTGCTTTGCGAAACAGCGCTGCCTTTGTTCCTGCTGGTCAGTCAACTCAAATGATTATTGGCGCTTCTCCGGAAAGCGATCATTCAATCGTTAAAATCGCTGAAAAGCTTTATCAGCAGTATGAATTAAAACGAGTCTATTATTCTGCTTATATTCCTGTAAATCATGATTCCTTGCTACCTGCAATCACAACTGATCCTCCCTTATTAAGAGAGCATCGGTTATATCAAGCAGATTGGCTATTGCGATTTTATCGTTTTTCTGCTGATGAAATTTTATCTGAAGATAAGCCTAATTTCAATTTATATCTAGATCCCAAAGCCAACTGGGCTGTTCAACATTACGAGCAATTTCCTGTCGATGTCCAATCTGCATCGTATGAACAATTATTGCGAATTCCTGGTATCGGTCCTAAAAGTGCCCAAAATATTTTAAAAGCTAGAAAATATTATCAGTTGCATTTATCTGATTTAAAGAAACTAGGAGTCGTTATCAAACGAGCACAATATTTTGTCAGCTGCAACGGTATTACCCAACCTGGATTGGTCAATGATCCTGAGTGGGTGATTTCTTCTTTGATATCATCTAAACAATATGAAACGTTAAAAAAAGCAAATAGCCAACCACTGCACGAGCAATTATCTTTATTTGATGTAGAACGCTTTGAAACAATTAAACGAAAGGAAGCTCGTCATGCTCATTGAAAAAACAACTGAGATTTGGGAATATGATGGAACCTATTATGGCTTTTTAACCCTTGTTTATTTTGCATTCAAAAAAAGACAGTTTCCTGAGGTCATCTTGACACAGGAAACTGCTGTAGAAAATTTATTTTTTAGTCATTGGATCAACACTGATGAGGCTTTAGCAAAAAAAATGCAACAACGTCTAACTCAACGGCTTAGAAAAGAAAATACTCAGTTTATTCTGGATGGGTTTTATTGTTCCCTAAAAGAAAAAGATCGTTGCTTGTTGGATGCTATCCAAATCAGTTTAAATACCGATGATTTAATCATCAATCATCTTGGTCATCCATCTATTCTAGCATTACATAATTCTTTGAAGGCTTTATTTAGTGAAGTCCATCAATTTACAGGTTTTGTGCGCTTTGAATACGTTGGAACATTGCTGTATAGTAAAATCGCCCCAAAACACTTTTCATTACCATATTTATGCCCTCATTTTGCCCAACGCTATTCGCGAGAAACGCTCATGATTTACGATGAGACACATCGGTTATTAGGAATTATAGAGAAAGGGCAAATCCGCTTTATTGAAGACTGTGAAGTACCAACATTCAATAAAGAAAATAGTGAACAGGCCGTCCAAGAAAATTGGCGGAAGTTTCTTCAAGCTGCTACCATTAAGGAAAGGAAAAATGAGCAAGCACAGCTTTCCCATTTACCAAAACGTTATCGCAACCATATGATCGATTTTTATTGATTGCTTGATCGTTAGTCTATTCTAAGATGAATTTTTTTTACAATAAGTTTATCTGATAGATGAGACTGGTTGCTTTGTTCGCCAATTACTTCAGCTAAAATGTTAGTCCGATCTTCTTTTTTCTGAAATTGATAGTCGATCTTCCCAGTTTCATTTAGCTCATTCATCATTTCACTATAATCGTCTGTCTTGATTTTTCTGGTAACAAACCCCAATGATACCAATTGATCATCTAAATTTTTAGTAGAGATCAATGAACCGAAAGCAATTTTTTGGCGAATTGCCTGATTTAATTGCGTTATCTTTAGATCTTGTCCTTGCTCATTCGTCTTTTTCTTGACTAGTCTTTCATATTGTTCTGCAGTCAACATTACTCCAGCAACCTTATTTCTGTTGTAAATATACGCACCAGTCTTTTTTTCTTTGGCTGTTTCAAAAATGGTCATCGGAGACTGCTTCACATCTGTAATTGAAAATATAAGATCTTCTTTAACTTTGTTATCCATTGGTCAACTCCCCTTCCAAATGATTATATCATACAGATTTATCGTGTGAAGGGCTTTTTAGAATTATCAGAATTTCGTTAATATCATTCATGATTTTTTATTTTTCTTTGTTATAATAAAAAGATGTGGTGACCGCATGACAAAGAAAAAAGATCTTTAATTTATGATACACTACTTCAAATATCTGATTCTTCATTATTTATCAGGCAAAACTAAATGAAGAATCATGCTTCTCATTTAGTCGATTATCCCCTTGAAGCCAATGTCTTTTCGATAAAATGTACCCGCTGTGTCCGCTTTATCTAAAAGTCTGTACACAGCTTTTTGTGCTTCACGCAATGTTTTACCACTTGCTTCTACAAGATAAATACGCCCACCAGTTGAAACCAACTGATCTTCATGTCCTTTCACTCCAGCATAATAAATATGCGCTGTATTTAAGTCAGAAAAATTAGGAATTTGATGTCCTTTTTCATAAGCATCAGGATAGCCCGCTGCCGCGACGACAACGCCTAAACTATAGCCTTCTTTTTTCCATTCAACTTTTGGCTGCCGTCCGTTCAGTAAATCATCAACAATTTCAGCAAAGTCGCTTTCTAAACGTTGTAAAACAACTTGGGTCTCTGGATCACCAAATCGAGCATTAAACTCAATTACTTTAGGTCCCTGTTCGGTCGCAATCAAACCAGTATATAAGATCCCTGTAAACGACCTTCCTTCAGCTGCCAAACCTCGGACTGTCGGCTTCACGATCGTTTCAATTGCGTCGTTAACCATTTCATCAGGAATTTGAGGTACCGGAGCATAAGCACCCATTCCACCAGTATTTGGTCCCCTATCTCCTTCATATGCCTGTTTATGATCTTGAGCTATTACCATTGGATAGACTTCTTGTTCTCTTACAAAAGCCAATAAGGAGAATTCTTCTCCACTAAGAAACTCTTCGATCACTACTTTTGCACCGCTTGCCCCGAATTTATTATGTTCAAGCATATCTTTTAATGCTGCAAGCGCTGATTCAACGTCCTGCGCTACAATAACCCCTTTACCAGCTGCCAAACCATCTGCTTTAATAACAATCGGTGTGCCTTTTTCAAGTACATAGGCCTTTGCCTCTTCATAATTAGTAAAAGTCCGATGATCTGCTGTAGGAATCTCATAGTTGTTCATTAATTCTTTAGCAAAATCTTTTGACCCTTCAATTAATGCGGCGGCTTTCAAAGGACCAAATGCCAGTAAGCCCGCCGCAGTAAAATCATCAATAATCCCATTCAATAATGGCTGTTCAGGTCCAACAAACGTCCAATCGATCGCATTTTCCTTAGCAAATTTAATCAATTCAGGATGGTCATCTTCCACAATATCTACCAACTGAATCCCCTCTTTTTTCATCCCAGCATTTCCTTTAGCACAAAAAACTGTCGTTACTTTAGGACTCTGAATCAGTTTTTGGGCAATTGCGTGTTCTCTGCCGCCGCTTCCAATGACTAAAATTGTTAATCCCATCAAATTCTCCTTTTTAATGTCTAAAGTGTCTGATCTTTGTAAACACCATGGCGATACCGTATTGATCTGCCATGTCGATTGATTCTTGGTCTTTGATACTACCTCCTGGTTGCACGATCGCCTTGATTCCATGCTTGCCAGCATATTCCACACTATCTCCCATCGGGAAAAAAGCATCGCTAGCTAAGACAGTTCCGTCAAGTACTTTACCAGCTTGCTCTATTGCTATTTGGACTGAACCAACCCGATTCATTTGTCCAGCACCAATGCCTAATGTTTGGTGAGCATTTGCTACAACGATGGCATTACTTTTTACATGCTTGACTGTTTTCCAGGCGAATTCCAACGCTGCCAGTTCCTCACTTGTTGGTTGTCTCTTCGTTACAACCTGCCAGTCTTGTGTGTGTTCTTTTACAAGATCCTGATGTTGAATCAGTAGTCCACCTAAGACAGAAACTTTTTCATCTTCCACAGCTTGTTCTTTTTGAGTAAAATCCAATGTCATCAAGCGTAGATTTTTTTTACTACTTAATAATTCAAATGCTTCTTTTGAAAAACTTGGGGCAATGATAATTTCGAGAAATAGTTCATGCATTTTTTTAGCAGTCTGCCCATCAACTTCACGGTTCAAAACAATGATCCCACCAAAAATTGAAACTGGATCTGCTGCATAGGCATATTGATAAGCCTCATTGATTGTTTCACCAATTCCGATTCCGCAGGGATTCATATGCTTAACAGCTACCACAGCTGGCTGATCAAATTCTCTGGAAATCCGAATCGCCGCATCAGCATCTTTGATGTTATTATAAGATAATTCTTTTCCATGTAGCTGTTTCGCACTGGCAATTGAAAAAGAGACCGGCAACGCGTCTTGGTAAAAGGCTGCACGTTGATGACTATTTTCTCCATATCGTAACACTTGCTTCAGATCATAAGTGAGCGTTAGTGATTCAGGTTCTTTTTCATCCACGGCATCCGTTAAATAGCCTGCAATCAAAGCATCGTATGCTGCAGTATGGCGAAAGACCTTGGCTGCAAGTTTTTGTCTGCTTTCTAAAGTCGTCTCACCAGCGTTAGAAAGCTCTGACAGCACAAGATCATAATCATTAGGATCAACAACAACTGTCACAAATTGGTGATTTTTGGCAGCACTTCTTAACATACTTGGTCCACCGATATCAATATTTTCAATGGCCTGATCTTGCGTTACATCAGCTTTCAAAATCGTTTCTTTAAAGGGGTATAGATTCACACAAACAAAATCGATTGGTTGAATACCATAGGTTTCCATCGCTTCCACATGTGCACTCAAATCTCGACGTCCCAACAATCCGCCATGAATTTTTGGGTGCAGCGTTTTGACCCGCCCATCCATCATCTCTGGAAAATCTGTAACCTCTTCAATGGAAATAGTTGGAATACCAGCTTGCTCAAGAGCAGCTTTCGTGCCTCCAGTAGAAATAATTTCTATTCCTTGATCCGCTAATCCTTTAGCAAAATCAGTAACGCCTGTTTTATCCGAAACACTGATCAACGCTCTTTTTTTTATCATGAATGACTCTCTCCCTGCTGATTTTTAATAAGTTTTGCTAAGACATTTGGATATAGTTTATGCTCTACTTTATGGATTTTTTTCTCTAAAGAATCCAGGCTGTCTGTTTCTTTGATCTCTACTTTTTCTTGGGCTATGATCGGTCCCGTATCAACACCATCATCTACATAATGGATGGTCACACCTGTTTCAGAAACATTTGCAGAAAACGCATCTCTGATACCATGCAAACCAGGAAAATTCGGTAACAGTGAGGGATGGATATTGATCATGCGATTTGAAAATACTTCCAGCAAAGTCGGGCCGATAATTCGCATGTATCCTGCCAAAATGACTAAGTCAATCTGCTCTTCCTCAAGTAAATGAAGAATTTCTGCTTCATACATCGCTTTTGAGGCAAAATCATTTGGCGAAAAAGAAATCACCGGAATCAACATTGATTTTGCTCGTTGAACAACATAGGCATCTTTTTTATCACAAAACAGTAACGTAATTTCTGCATCGATTATTCCTGCTGCTACGGCTTCAGCAATTGCTTGAAAGTTGCTGCCGTTCCCTGAGGCAAATACCGCTAGTTTCATTGTTACACCTCTTTAAAAACAATCGCTTGTTTCTCCTTGGTCGTAACTCTTCCAATCACATAACTTGGTTCGTTAAGTTCACTTAAGATCGTCTGTACATCAGCAACTTTATCAGGAGAAATAGACAAAACCATGCCAATGCCCATATTAAAAATCTCATACATTTCCATTTTAGGAATTTGACCATACTTTTCTAATGCTGTAAAAATCGGCAACGACGGCCAAGTTCCAAGGTAAATTTCCGCAGATAAGTCTTGCGGCAACATTCGAGGAATATTCTCTACAAAACCACCACCAGTAATGTGAGCAATACCGTTCACTAGTTCCTGTTTTACTAGCGGTAGTATCGTTTTTACATAGATTTTAGTTGGGGTTAAAAGTTCAGTTCCTAAGTTTTTTTCGTTTAGCTCCGGAAGAACACTTTCTCCAGTTAGCTGATGCGTTTCAAAGAAAATTTTTCGGACTAACGAGTAACCATTTGAATGAATACCACTAGAAGATAATCCAATCAAGACGTCTCCTTTTTGAATCGCATTTCCAGTGATCAACTGACTTTTTTCAGCAATACCAACAGCAAATCCAGCTAGATCATATTCATTCTCATTATACATTCCCGGCATTTCAGCGGTTTCACCGCCAATCAAAGCAGCTCCAGCTTGTATGCAGCCCTCAGCTATCCCTGCAACGACTTGTTCCAAACGGTCAGGTTGATTCTTCCCGGTGGCAATATAATCTAGAAAATACAGCGGCTCAGCACCTTGAGCAACGATATCATTCACGCACATTGCCACGCAATCGATTCCTATCGTATCATGTTTATTTTCTTGAAAGGCAACCATCAATTTAGTCCCAACCCCATCTGTTCCCGAAATTAAGACAGGTTCCTTCACTTCCACCGTACTTAAATCAAAGCAACCGCCAAAACCGCCAAGTGTTCCCATCACACCTAGACGTTCTGTTTTTTTCACATGCTTTTTGATTCTATCGACTACTTCATAGCCAGCTTCAACATCTACACCAGCTCTTGCATAGGCATTTGCCACTCAAGTTCCTCCTAACTATTATCAAAAATAAATCTACGTTTTTTTAAGCGAAACTACTTTTTTCTTTCAACGAGGCTCTGTATTTCTCTTCATAATCATATAATGGTGTTGGGTAATCACCATTGAAATAGGCCATACACAAGCCAGAATATGGCGCATCGTACGTCAGTCCGATGGCATCGATCAAGCCTTGCTCACTCAAAAAGCATAAGGAATCAGCCGTAATCAACTGCTCAATTTCAGATACTGAATGATTCGCTGCGATCAATTCTTTTCTCGTCTGAATATCGATGCCATAAAAACAAGGAAATCTTAATGGCGGCGAAGCAATTCTAACATGAACTTCTTTTGCACCTGCTTCTTTAAGTAGTTCAACGATGCGGCGGCTTGTCGTTCCCCGAACTAACGAATCATCAACCATGATCACTCTTTTTCCTTCTACTACACCACGGACAGCCGAAAGTTTCATTCTAACACCTTGTTCTCGCAGCTCTTGCGTGGGTTGGATAAACGTGCGCGCAATATACTGATTTTTCACTAAACCCATTTCATATGGAATACCACTAGCCTCAGCATAGCCGCTTGCAGCTGAAAGGGAAGAATTAGGGACGCCAACAACCATATCTGCTTCGATCGGTGCTTCTTGTGCCAAACGTTTGCCCATATTTTTGCGTGCAGTGTGAACGTTCACGCCAGCTATATTGGAATCTGGTCTAGCAAAATAAATATATTCCATTGAGCAAATCGCATATTGTGTGTCGTCTGTATAGGTTTCTACTTTGTACCCAGAATCATCGATGATGATCACCTCTCCTGGTCCTACATCGCGAACAAAAGTAGCACCAATCACTTCTAGTGCACAGGTTTCGCTGGCAATCACATACGCCCCATTTTTCATTTGACCAATCGATAACGGTCGAAAAGCATTAGGATCCAATGCTGCGATCATTGCAGTCTCAGTCATCAATAAGTAAGCAAAACCACCTTTGACTGTTCGTAAGCTTTCTTTCAGACACTCGATGAACGTCGGCTGTTTGCTACGGCGAATCAAATGCATCAAAATCTCAGTATCCGAGTTTGAATGAAAAATTGCTCCGTCTTGTTCTAATTCGTTTCTTAGGCTTTTGGCGTTGGTTAAATTGCCATTATGCGCCAAACCACAGGCACCATCATAAAATTTAAACAAAAATGGCTGAATATTATCCACACTACCGTTTCCAGCGGTTGCGTAGCGAACATGCCCGATGGCAGAACTTCCGCTCAACGACCTTAAAGAACGATCATCTTTAAACACCTCAGAAAGCAAACCTAGCCCCCGATAACCATTTAATTTTCCGTTATGATTCGAGACAATCCCAGCACCTTCTTGCCCTCGATGTTGTAAACTATGCAACCCAAAGTAAGTTACACGAGCTGCATCTTGATGTCCCCAGATACCAAAAATACCACATTCCTCATTTAAACTTTTCACTTCATAAGACATGGAATCGCTTCCTCCCACAACGCTTTGGCTGTTTGTGTCAACACTTCGATTTTTTGATTGTTCATTTGTATACTAATCGTTCCGTCATCCGTTACTTTCCCAATAAACTGTGCCCGACCATCGACCATTTCTTCAAACTTTTCCTGATTTTCTGGTTTGATCGACACAACGAATCTAGACTGGGTTTCAGAAAAGAGCAGAACTACAGGCATATCCAACACTGCATCGATACCTAAACCATTTTTAAAGACTGATTCAGCCAAAGCAACACCTAAACCACCGTCAGAACAATCATGGGCACTTTCGATTAAACTCGCTCTGATTGCAGCTAACATCAATTGCTGAATGTCCTTTTCAATCGCTAAGTCAAAATCCATTAATTTTCCTTCAATCAAGCCAAGGGTCATCTTTTGTAGCTCACTACCATTAAAATCCGCTTTTGTTTCTCCTAAGACATAAATTAGATCCCCGCTATTTTTAAAATCTTGTGTTGTAATATCCGCTAAATCATCGATCAAGCCTACCATTCCAATCACTGGGGTCGGATAAATGGCTTGT
The DNA here is from genome assembly GCF_001886225.1 of Enterococcus silesiacus. Taxonomy (NCBI): domain Bacteria; kingdom Bacillati; phylum Bacillota; class Bacilli; order Lactobacillales; family Enterococcaceae; genus Enterococcus; species Enterococcus silesiacus. The sequence continues at coordinate 52,870 of NZ_JXLC01000012.1, forward strand.
CCATTTGTTTCATTATATAAAGATACATTTCCCGAAATCACTGGAGTCTCCAAAACTTCACACGCCTTAGCAATTCCGTCAGCCGAAGTCCAAAGCTCCCAGAATACCTCTGGTTTATCTGGCGAGCCATAGTTTAAACAATCTGTAATCGCCAAAGGCTGACCACCGCTAGCGACAATATTTCTTGCGGCTTCCGCTACTGCGATTTGCCCGCCAATTTCCGGATTCAAATACAGATAACGTGCATTACAATCTGTCGTCATCGCTAAAGCTTTTTTTGTCCCCCGGATCCGCAAAACAGCAGCATCACTCCCTGAGGCAACCACTGTATTTGTCCGCACTTGGGAATCATACGTCTCATAAATCATTTTTTTAGAAGCGATCGTCGGACACTGAAGCAATTGTAATAAGGTTTTTGTGCCATCAACTATTTCAGGTTGAAAATCTGCTAGTGCTTCAAATTTTTTCATTCTGGCTGGCTCTTGACGTTCTTTAGTATAGACCGGTGCATCTTCTGCTAGAGCATCAACTGGTAAATTAGCTACTTCTATACCGTGATGATTCAAACGATACAATCCATCATCCGTAACTTTCCCAATCGTCACAGCATCTAATTCATATCTTTGAAACAATGCGACCACTTCTGCTTCATGTCCTTTTTTCACACAAATCAGCATCCGTTCCTGAGATTCCGAGAGCATCATTTCATAAGGTGTCATTCCACTTTCCCGCTGAGGAACATCATCCAAATCTAAAATCAAACCAGAACCTGCTTTTGAGGCCATTTCTGCACTTGAAGAGACCAATCCTGCGGCACCCATATCCTGAATTCCAACTAAAATATCTGAATGCTCTAAGATCAATTCCAAACACGCTTCCAGCAATAATTTTTCCATAAATGGATCGCCCACCTGCACGGCCGATCGTTGCTGCTCCTCACCTTCAACAAATTCCTCAGAAGCAAATGTTGCACCATGAATCCCGTCGCGTCCTGTTTTCGCACCGACATACATGATGGCGTTACCGACTCCTTTAGCTTGACCTTTTTGAATATCTTTATGATCGATCAGTCCAACACACATTGCATTTACTAGTGGATTCCCTTCATAACACGGATCAAACGCTACTTCACCGCCAACCGTTGGAATCCCAATACAGTTTCCATAGCCACTGATACCGGCTACCACTTCTTCTAAAAGATATTTTGTCCGTTCATTGTCCAGCTCCCCAAAGCGTAATGAATCTAAAATCGCGATTGGTCTTGCCCCCATACTAAAAATATCGCGAATGATTCCACCAACCCCTGTAGCAGCTCCTTCATATGGTTCAACTGCCGAGGGATGATTATGACTTTCCGCTTTGAAAACAACGGCCTGTCCATCTCCAATATCAACGATTCCTGCGCCTTCACCTGGTCCTTGCAAAACGTTTGGCCCTGTCACTGGAAATTTTCTTAAGACTGGCTTTGAATTCTTATAAGAACAATGTTCACTCCACATCACGGAAAATAATCCTGTCTCAGTATAATTAGGCATGCGTCCTAAAATAGTTTCTTCGATCAGCTGATATTCTTCGTCAGTCAAGCCCCATTCGGCATAAATTCGTTGATTTTTGATTTCCTGAGGTGTTGGCTCTTTCACTTTCATCATACGTTTTCCCTAACCTCTCTATAATTTTTAACGATCGATTGGAAAAAGCGCAAACCATCGTCTGAACCTAACAAGCTTTCTACAGCACGCTCCGGATGCGGCATCATACCTAAGACATTCCCTTTTTCATTGATGATTCCTGCAATATTCGCCACACTTCCATTAGGATTCTCATCAGCATAAGTAAAGACAATCTGATTATTCGCCTCTAAGTGTGCAAGCGTTGCTTCATCACAATAATAATTGCCTTCTCCATGCGCAATAGGTAACTTAATCATTTCATTTTTTTGATATTCTGAGGTAAAGTCAGTCTGATTATTGACTACTTTTAGTTGAACTGTTTTACACACAAAATGAAGCGATTCGTTCCGCAGTAAAGCTCCTGGCAAAAGGCCTGTTTCCGTTAGTATTTGAAATCCATTACACGTCCCAAAAACCGGTTTCCCTTCGTCAGCAAAGCGGATGACCTCACGGATGATTTTTGAAAAACGAGCAATAGCACCACACCGAAGATAATCGCCATAAGAAAATCCCCCTGGGATCAACACGCCATCAAAGCCAGCTAAACTATCTGCATCATGACGAACATACTCAGCATCGACCTTTAATACATTTTTAACCGCCCATAAAAGATCCATATCACAATTTGATCCTGGAAAAACAATCACTGCAAACTTCATGCTCAAGCTTCCTCCTCGATTTCATACCGATATGTTTCCATATTAACGTTAGCCAGCAATTTATCACAAATTTCCTCAATCATTAATTCAATAGGTCTCTGTGTTTTTCTTACCTTTATTTCGAAATACTTACCAATCCGGATTTCATCGATTTCGCCAAAGCCGAGACGGTGAACCGCTCCTTTAACAGCTTCACCTTGAGGATCTAATACAGAATCTTTGTACGTAACATATACTTTTACATTATACATAATCGCCGCTCCTTTATTTTTAGTGTAATGCTTGTTCTAGGCGTTCGAGAACTTCTTGGTAGACCGGTACAATATCACCCAAATTTCTACGATAAACATCTTTATCTAAATGTTCATTTGTTTGTTTATCCCACAAACGACAAGTATCTGGTGTGATTTCATCAGCTAATAAAATAGTTCCGTCTCCACGTCGACCAAATTCTATTTTAAAATCAATCAAACGAATGCCGATTGTTTCAAATAAATCGATCAAAATCAGATTAATTTGATGCGCTTTCTGTTTTATGAATTCAATTTCTTGATTTGTTGCGATTTCTAAAATTTTAACATGATCGTCATTAATAAACGGATCATCAAGTGGATCATCTTTATAGTAAAATTCTAGAATGGGAAACGCCAACGGCCGTCCTTCTGGTATCTCAAGTCGTTTGGCAAAGCTTCCTGCTGAAACATTTCTAATCACAACTTCCAAAGGAATAATGTCAAGTGCTTCTACTAATTGTTCGTGTTTTGACACTATTTTAATTAAGTGATTCTGAAGGCCTTTTTTCTTTAAATGTTCAAAAATCAACACTGTAATCTCATTATTCAATTCAGCTTTGCCCTTTACAGTATCCTTCCTAATACCATTCAACGCAGTAGCTTGATCCAAATATTCAACTCTCAGTATGTTTGAGTCATCTGTTTTAAACAATCGCTTTGCTTTCCCTTCGTATAATAAGGTATTCTTTCCCACTACTACAAACACTCCTTTTCACGTATATTAAATACAAACCATCGAACATAGTTCGTGTTTCATCTTGTTTACAGTTTAACAAGATTCAATCTCTCAGTCAATTTTTTATTAACTATATCATCTAAAAACAACAATAATGTTCGTGTTTTAAAAATGTATCCAGAAATAGTATCCAATAGATTAAAAAGAGCTTGTAAGCATTTACAACAACAGAGAAAAATGATATGCTAATCAAGAAGAGAACTTTAGAAAATTCACTTTATTTTTAATGTAATTAGTGAAGATTTTTTAGGAGGGAACACAAGAATGACTAGCGATTATGACAGTTTAGCTCAGGAGTTTTTGGCAGGATTAATACCAGAAGAAAGAACAAGATTATACAATGATTTACTTGCTTTAGAAGATGTCCACAAATTAAATCAGCATAGTTCTTACTACACATTCAAAAATTTGAAACGCGCGGTACATCGTCATTCAGAAAGACGTAAACGAACATTTCGCTATATGAATAACTTAAGCAACGAGTTAGTTATCCATCAAATCCATGAGCAGCATTTCTTTAAAAACAACTATTGTATTCATGTCTATTTCAATGCAACCGAATATAGTTATGTTTTTATTGACCAGTTACTCGCTCATTTGAAAGCTCCAGCCACTTCACCATTACGGAGTTTTCAAGAAATTACAGTTTAAATTAATTACACCATTTAAAAATCTTAGTGAGGACTCATAGAGTTTTTATTAAGGTTTTTTTATGTAAAAACGGAGGAATGAAATGAAAAAATTGAAAGTAAAAGTCACAATTGATCGCCCGATTGGTTACCAAGATGCTTTTGGAAATATCTACCCAGTTAACTATGGGTACATTTCAGGCGTTATTGGTGGCGATGGGGAAGAACAAGACGCGTATATATTAAATGGTCCCGTTAATAAAATAGACTTATTTATTGGCATAGTTTCAGCAATCATCCATAGGCGTGATGACAATGAAACAAAATGGATCGTCATTCCAGAAGGTACGTCTATTTCTGAAGAGGAAATCATCACTCAAACTTATTTTATCGAACAATACTTTGATACTTACGTTGAACTTCTTTGAAATTATAATAATAAAAAAGGGTCTGAGATCATAACTCGAGGAGTTATGATCTCAGACCCTAAAAAACGATTATTGTTATAAAACACAACGTGATTCGATGATGCTGTCCAGCTAAGAGCTAAGCACTTCTGCACTAACCTCACCCATTGCTATATTTTATGCAAGTCCCACACGTTCAAAAATAAGATCAACATTTTTCAAATGATAGTTATAATCAAACGCATCATCTAATTCTTCTTTGGATAAAATAGCAGTAATCTTTTCATCCGCCTCTAGCAACGGTCTAAAGGCCGTTTGATGATCCCAAGCATAAGCCGTTTTGGGCTGAACTAAATCGTAAGCAGCTTCTCTAGCCATACCGTGATCGATCAATTTCAATAGCACTCGCTGACTGTAAATCAATCCATATGTGGCATCCATATTTCGTTTCATATTTTCAGGGAAAACCGTTAGATTTTTCACAATATTGGCAAATCGATTCAACATATAATCCAATAATATCGTTGTATCCGGAATAATGATTCGCTCAGCTGAAGAATGAGAGATATCTCGTTCATGCCATAACGTCACATTTTCATAGGCAGTTACCATATGACCACGAATGACACGGGCAAGTCCTGTCATATTTTCAGAACCAATAGGATTGCGCTTATGAGGCATTGCAGAAGAGCCTTTTTGGCCTTTGGCAAAAAATTCCTCTACTTCCCTTGTTTCTGATTTTTGCAAACCACGAATCTCTGTAGCAAATTTTTCGATACTCGTCGCTACTAAAGCCATTGCAGATAAATATTCCGCATGTAAATCCCGTGGTAAAACTTGGGTAGAAATTTCCTGTGCACGGATACCTAAATGCTCGCATACATATTCTTCCACAAAAGGAGAAATATTTGCAAACGTCCCCACTGCACCACTGATTTTTCCAGCTTCCACACCCTTTGCGGCATGTTCAAAGCGTTCAATATTTCGTTTCATCTCAGAATACCATAAGGCTAATTTCAAGCCAAAAGTGGTTGGTTCTGCATGTACACCATGAGTACGTCCCATCATCACTGTGTATTTATGTTCTTTGGCTTTTTCACCAACGATTTCAGTGAATTTTTTTAAATCTTCTCGCAAAATATCATTTGCCTGCTTAAGTTGATAACCATAAGCTGTATCCACCACATCGGTACTGGTCAAGCCATAGTGTACCCACTTGCGCTCTTCTCCCAAAGTTTCAGAAACCGCACGCGTAAAAGCCACTACATCATGTCTTGTTTCTGCTTCGATCTCTAAAATACGAGCAACATCAAATGAAGCATTGTCGCGAATCTTTTGTACATCTTCTTTTGGTATCTCACCTAATTCAGCCCAAGCTTCATCTGCGAGAATTTCTACTTCCAACCAAGCTTTATAACGGTTTTCATCTGTCCAAATAGCGCCCATCTCTGGTCGTGTATAACGATCAATCATTCTTACATTAACTCCTTTTAATCCCAAATATTGGTTTGATAGATATCTTCTAACGTCTCGAAAACATCTTCTGTCAAAATGGTAATATGCCCCATCTTACGATCTTTTTTTGCTTCTGCTTTACCATAATAATGAAAATGCCAATCAGGCTTTTCAGCAATTACATCCATTGTTTCATAGATTTCATTTCCTAAAATATTAACCATCACGGCTTCTGACAACAAATCAACCTCTGGTAACGGCCAGCCACAAATCCCGCGAATATGAGCATCAAACTGACTCATAGAACACGCTTCGATCGAATAATGTCCAGAATTATGCGGTCTTGGGGCTAATTCATTGACATAAATACCACCATTGCTTGTTAAAAACATTTCTACAGCCAATGTACCGGCAAGATCCACTGACTCTGCAATCACCCGAGCAATCCGCTGAGCTTCTTCAACAACATCTTCACTGACCCTTGCCGGAGCAATCGTTTCATGTAAAATATTATTTCGATGAATATTTTCAACAACAGGAAAAACGGTAAATTCGCCTTTACCATTGCCGCTTACTAATACTGATATTTCTTTTTCATATGGAATCCAAGCTTCTAATACACAGGTACCTTCTCTAAGGATATTCATTGAAGGAGCCAAATCAGAAGTGCTATATAAAACAAATTGCCCTTTACCATCATAGCCGCCACGCGTTGTTTTTAATACACAAGGATAACCGATTCCATCAATAGCATCTTGAATATCTGTAGGGCTAACAATTGTTGCAAACGGTGCTATTACGATGTTATTTGCTTCTAAAAAGGATTTTTCCAACAGCCGATCTTGAGTAATCGCTAAAAGGTCGGTCCCTTGTGGGATACTTACCAATTCTTGGACTTGCATCAGCGCTCCAACATCGACATTTTCAAATTCGTAAGTTAACACTTGCGAGCGTTTGGCCAGTTCTCCTAAGGCTTCTATGTCATCATAATCAGCTAATAAATGCCAATCGGCGACTTGAGCAGCAGGACAATCAACAGTCGGATCTAACACGCCCACACGAAAACCCATTTCTCGTGCACTAAGTGCCATCATTCTGCCTAATTGTCCGCCCCCAATAATACCGATCATTTGTCCCGGTAATAGAGGTTTATTCAAGTTCATCACTACTTTCCATCACAGATTCTTCAAGAAATTTACGCTTGGCGTCTAATTTCCCTGCTAACTCTACATCATACATGGAAAGCATCTGAACTGCAAGTAGTCCAGCGTTGACTGCCCCTGCTTTTCCAATTGCAGTTGTTGCCACAGGAACTCCGCCAGGCATTTGAACAATCGACAATAATGAATCCAATCCATTGAGTGCCTGAGATTGAACTGGAACGCCGATGACAGGTAACGTCGTTTTTGCCGCAATCATCCCTGGTAAATGAGCCGCTCCACCAGCCCCTGCAATAATAATCTTAATGCCGCGGCCACGTGCTTGCTCCGCAAATTTAAACATATAATCAGGTGTTCGATGTGCTGAAACTACCTTTTTTTCATAAGAAATATTAAATTCTTCTAAAGAATCACATGCATGTTTCATTGTTGTCCAATCAGATGTACTTCCCATAACCACTGAAACTATGACAGACATACTATTCCCCTTTCTTTCTCTATTCACCTTACATTTTATCAACGGAAATCTTAACTGTCAAAGAAAAATCGAATATTATAGTTTTTTTTAATCCTAATGTTCGCATTAAACGAACAAAAAAAGAAAAACCGAATAATCATCCGGTTTTTCTTTTTTAGTGCCCTTCAACTTGTTTCTCATTTTTTAATCCATTAAATAATAAATTCAAAATAATTGCCGTTAAACTGCTCATCACGATCCCATTTCCAGTAAACATTCTTACCGTCTCAGGCATTTGCTGGAATAACGTTGGAATCATATTAAACCCAAGACCAAAACCAATCGAAATCGCAATGATCAATAAATTTTTATCATTATTATAATCCACTTTTGACAGCATACGCATTCCTTGAACAGCCACCATGCCAAACATCACTAACATTCCACCGCCCAAGACAGGTTCTGGAATGATCTGAGCAACTGCACCAACTTTTGGTAATAGCCCTAACACAATTAAGAAGAACGCTGAGTAATATATTGGTCGACGTGTCTTGATCCCTGATAATTGAACTAACCCAACATTTTGAGAAAAACCAGTGTAAGGGAAGGTGTTGAAAATACCACCTAAAATGACAGCTATACCTTCCGCCCGATAGCCTTTTTTCAGTTCCTCTTCCCCGATATGTTTTCCAGTAATATCACCTAAGGCAAAGTAAACCCCAGTCGATTCGACCATACTGACAATCGAAATAATGATCATCAACACAATCGAAGAAATATCAAAGGTCGGTGTTCCAAAATAAAAAGGTTGTGGAAAATGGAACCAAGTAGCTTCTCCTACTGGTGTTAAATCCACTTGTCCTAACAGTGCAGCCAAAACTGTGCCGCCAACTAAACCGACTAATACAGCAATTGATTTTATAAATCCTCTACCCCAAACTTGAATCACAATAATTAAACCAATCGTTACAAAAGCTAACAGTAAATTGGTCCCCTCGCCAAAAGCCGGATCAGATGCTAGACCACCACCCATTTTTTCAACAGCTACTGGAATTAATGTTAAGCCAATTACAGTGATTACGGTTCCCGTTACTAAAGGTGGAAACAATTTTTTGATTTTCGAGAATATCCCTGAAACCAACACAACAAAAATACCAGAAGCGATAATTGAACCATAAATCGCGCCAACACCTTTGTCACTGCCGATCATGATTAGTGGTGCAACAGCTTGAATTGCACAGCCAAGGACAACGGGCAAGCCGATTCCAAAGAATTTGTTCACCGTCAACTGCAGTAATGTTGCGATACCGCACATAAAAATATCGATTGAAATCAAGTAGGTCATTTGTTCAGAATTAAAATTCAAACCAGTCCCGATTAATAAAGGTACTGCCACAGCACCAGCATACATCGCCAATAAGTGCTGCAACCCTAAAACTGCGGCCTTACCATTCTCAGCATCTGGTTGCTTGATTTGTTCTTTTAAATTTCCTTTGCTTTCCAAGTTTATGCATCCCCCTCAAGAAATTCAACTTCGCCATTTTTTAAAGAAGCAATACGAGCTAATGAAACCACACGCATCCCCATTTCTTCTAATAAGTCCCGGCCATCTTGGAAAGATTTTTCAATAACAATACCGATTCCATCAACTTTAGCCCCTGCTTGTTGACACAATTCAACTAATCCCTTTGCAGCTTGACCGTTCGCCAAAAAATCATCAATAATCAGTACTTTATCGTCACTTGATAAAAATTTTCTTGAGATAGAAATTTGACTTGTTACTTGTTTAGTAAACGAATAAACAGAAGAAGTCAGCAATTCTTCATCCATCGTTAGGCTTTTTGCTTTGCGTGCAAAAATCATCGGTACCGCTAATTTTTTCGCCGCAAAAAGAGCTGGAGCAATTCCTGACGCTTCGATCGTAACGACTTTGGTAATACCTGCTTCTGCAAAAACTTCTGCAAAACGATAACCGATCGCCTCCATCAAATCTGGATCTACTTGATGGGTCACAAAACTGTCTACTTTCAAGACACCTTCTCCCAACACTCGTCCATCTTCTTTGATTCGTTGTACTAATTCTTCCATTTTTCCGACTCCTTCACCAATTTTTTCTATACGACAGTTCTATAAAAACAAAAAAACCTTTTCTGCGTAAGCAAAAAAGGGTCTGCGACTCTTTTTCGCTTATAGACCAACATTTACGGTGTTGGGTAGAAACGGCCATCCTTATTATGACCATATATAAGCTTCTTTGTATTAGTATACAATAGTACAAAACTCTGAAAATTTCAATGAAAAATTATTTTTTTCATTGAAATCTTACAGAGTATATCATTACTTTCAAAATTTTTTTAGTCTCACTTAGTCGAATTATACATCATTCTTCTTTTCTAAATTTCTATACTTATCCATTTTATGGCTAAAAAGCTCCCCATTACTAGGTGGCGTATATGTAATTGCATTCGCTCCTGCTTCGATCGTCTCAGTAATGGATTCATCGGTCGGCCCACCAGTTGCAATAATCGGTAATTCTGGATAGCGCTCCCGGAAAAACTTCACTGTCTTCGCTGTATCTTTACCGGCACTGATATTGATCATTGTGATTCCTGCAGCAATTTTTTCATCAATCGGTGTATGAATCGAAGTCACCGTGCTAACTACCGGAATATCCACTACTTCACAAACCATCTCCACTGTCTCAACTGGTGTTGGTCCATTTAAGACCACTCCGATTGATCCTTGTGCTTCTGCAAATAAGCTCATGTAAGCAGAACGCTGACCTTGAGTTAAACCGCCTCCTACACCTGAAAAAACAGGAATATCAGCAGCTTCAATGATGCTCTTTGTAATTGCTGGATGTGGTGTAAATGGATAAACAGCAATCACTGCATTCGCATCTGTGTTCCGAATAATAGCTATATCAGTTGTAAAAATAATTGATTTGATTTTTTTCCCAAAGATTCGGATTCCGCTTGCTTGGGCAATCACTTTAGGCACTTGAACAATATCTTGTTTCAATGGCGTCACGATCTCTGGTACCCATTTTTCATTCATTCAATACACTCCTTTTTATAACGGTCATCAATGGTCATACTGATTCAGATCGTAACTTTCGATCACATGTATGACTTTGTCAGCATATGTCGGATCCGTTGCGTAGCCAGCCTCTTGCAAAGCACGCGCTGCTTGCTTATAATTTTTTGCTAACAGAACATGTTCATATAAGCGAGGATTCCATGTTACACCGTTAACAAATAAACGTGTATGATCATCCATCGACTCTTCCCATGTGTCATACACTCTAAAATCTCCTTGGATAACAATCCACTCTTCATTAATATATTCCCTAGTCTCAAGATTGATCTTTTTTTGATCGCCATAGGCTTTGATTCCAAATAAATTATTATATTTAGAGGCTAGTGTACTTTGACCCCAATTTGATTCCAGAATCCCTTGACCGATAATAATACTAGGTAAAACACCATATGAAGCCTGTAGCTCCTTAGCATGCGGGCTTATTCTATCAATAAACTGTTCTTTTGTCACTTCCCCTTTTTGTTGGATAGACTCTTCTGCTGTTTTAGAATCATCTGACAATACATTGATTGAAAAGATGAACGCGATACCAACAATCAACAGACCTGCAAACAGTGCGGGTAGATTCGTTTTTCTTATTTTTTTCTTTTTATACCTTGGACTATTCATACATTCCCTACTTTGTTTTGTATTCGTTCCTGCACATTCGTTTAGGACAATGGCTGACTGATTATATCAGTTTTTTTTCACACAATCAATCAACAGCTGTTGTAGTCATAGTTGTCGATGTATTCGTTTGTTTTTCAGACGTAGTTGATGGAACTGCCAAACTAGTCTCTTTTGTCTCTTCACTTGTGTTTTTGGTTTTTTCTTTTGGCGTAGCATGGCCAAAAAAAACAAAAATCACAGCACCCAACACTATAATGACGGATAAGATTCCTAAAATCTGTTTCACAAAAAAACTCCCTTACTTACTTATTCACCAACGTAAGTACCCATCAAATTTTCATTTACCCAATCAAGTAGTTCTACTTTTGAGCCTTCTAATTGACCTTGTAATGTCGCAGGCAATCGAAACGTCACAATATCATCAAAGCCCCATTCATCATAAGAAACCGTTACTTTTAAATCAATAAATGCTTGTTCCATTTCTTCGTGATTCCCTTTTGAAGGGATCAGTTCTGCGATGCCAGATCCAGATTGCAGCCATTTTTTTGCGATCAACGTTTTTAGGCGTTTATACTCTGAAACGGCAATATTTCTTTTTTCTGGAAATAGGATTGTTTGACGTAATATCTTTTGTGTTAACATCCATTCATAATCAGAAAACAAGTTTTTTATTTTTTGCATTTCTTCGCTGGTCAAATTAATTCTGCCTTTTTTCCAGTTTTCCCAGTTTTCTTTTGACGTTTGGAGATACTCGGTATAAAATTTTTCTTCTGTTTCAAATTGTTCTATAATTGCATCGATAAGAATATCTATATACATTTGGTGCATGTCATTTGCCCCCTTTTCCCCATTTTACTGAAAATATCAAAAAATTGCATCTCTTTGGATCACTTATTTCTTTATTTTTAAGAAACATTCAGCTGATTCCCATAAAAATCAGACAATTACTTGCTTGTGTCTAAAATAAACCACCATTTTGCACTTCTCATGTATAATAGAAATATACAAGTTAAAACATCTAGCTGCGTAGGCTATCACTACGCTTTTATTATAAGGAGGATTAATTATGAAGAATTACAATTGGGGTATTATCGGACTTGGGGAAATCGCCACTAGTTTTGTTGAAAGTTTCCAACAAGAAAACAGCAAGATCTCAGCTGTTGCCTCCAGAACATTGGCTAAGGCCGAAGCCTTTGCAACGAAACATGGTATCCAATCAGCTTATGGTTCGTTTGAAGCATTATTAGCTGATAAAACAATCGATATTATTTACGTTGCCGTACCTAATCGGCAGCATATCGACCATATTTTAAAAGCATTGTCAGCAGGAAAGCACGTTCTTTGTGAAAAAGCCATTACGATGAATAGTGACGAACTGGCTGAAGCAATGAAATTAGCTGAGGAAAAAAAATTGATTTTAGCTGAAGCGATGACGATTTTTAATATGCCACTATACCAAGAATTACGCAGTCAAATCGATACGAAGCGTTTTGGCAAGCTAAAAATGATTCAGGCTCCTTTTGGTAGTTATAAAGAGCCTGATCCACTGAACCGCTTTTTCAATCCTGATTTAGCAGGCGGTGCTCTGTTAGATATCGGGACTTACGCAGTATCTTTTGCCCGCTGGTTCTTTACCTCTCAGCCACAAGTGATTGCTTCTGTTATGCAGCCATTTTCAACGGGTGTGGATGAACAGTCTGCAAGTATTCTGCAAAATCAAGCACAAGAAATAGCCACTGTTTCTTTAAGCTTCCAAGCAAAAATGCCAAAGCAAGGTATCGTCGCCTTCGAGGATGCTTATATTGTAATCAACGATTATCCACGAGCGGATGAAGCAAAGATCTTTTTCAATGATGGCACCGCAGAAACAATTGTTTCTGGCAGCAGTACTCAAGCACTAAATTATGAAATTACGAATATGATTGAAATGATTGAAGGTAACAGAACGAATCGTTCACTCTTTTTAACAAAGGACGTAATCGATCTTTTAGACCAGATGCAACAAACTTGGCTAAATCAAGCCCAATAATGGAATTGATCAAAAGAGGATCAGACAAAACGTACAAGTCGTTTTGTCTGATCCTTTAAAATTGAATGACTGGACTGCCATATTTTTCCCTTCAAATATAGGTTCATCATTTCAGGCCCAGCTCCACCATTTGAATAAATCGTCGAAGTAAAAACGAGTTGCGAAAATCACGTCACTGTCTAAAAATCAGGCATTTTCCAGATCAACTTCAAATTTCTTCATTACATTTCATTTGGTGCATGTAAACCTAACAGACGTAAATCTTCTTTAATAATTGTTGCCATTGCATAAACTAAAGCTAAACGTGATTCTTTTTGCTCATCTTCTGCTAAGATCTTAACATGAGCATAGTATTTATTGAAGGCTTGGGCAACTTGGATCGCATGTTTTGCAATCACAGAAGGCTCATATTTTTCTGCTGCTTGCAAGACAATATCTGGGAATTTTTGTAATAATTTAACGACTTCCCAACTTTCTTTATCATCTAGCGCATACTCTTTTGTTTCATCGATGGTAAAGTTTGCTTTTCTTAAAATACTCATCGCACGAGCGTGCGTATATTGAACATACGGGCCTGTCTCTCCTTCAAAACGCACAACTTCTTCCAACACGAAATCAAAATTATTCAACCGATCATTTTTAAGATCATGGAAAATAACAGAGCCGATCCCAACTTGTCTTGCGACTTCTTCACGATCTGGTAAATCAGGATTTTTTTCCATAATTTGATTATTAGCTAATTCAACGGCTTCATTCAGTACCTCTTCAAGTAAAACAATTTTTCCTTTACGTGTCGATAGTTTTTTACCACCTTGTGTGATCAAACCAAACGGAACATGGTGCATGTCTTTCGACCAATCAAATCCAAGTTCATTTAAAACAGCTTTTAATTGTTTGAAGTGGTTACTTTGTTCATTACCGACAACATAGATTGATTTTGCGAAATCATAGTTACGTTTACGATAAACAGCAGCCGCTAAATCACGTGTGATATAAAGAGTGGCACCATCTGATTTTTTGATCAAGGCAGGATTTAGCTCATATGCAGATAAATCGACGATTTCAGCCCCTTGATTTTCTTGCAGTAAATGTTTTTCTTCTAGCATTGTTACGATTTCATCCATTTTATCGTTGTAGAACGCTTCTCCATTGTATGAATCAAATGAAACTTCCAACATGGAATAGATTTTATCGAATTCTTTTAATGATTCTGTACGGAACCATTGCCATAATTCAGTTGCTTCTACGTCGCCTTCTTCTAGTTTTTTAAACCAAGCACGAGCTTCTTCTTCCAATTCAGGTTGTGTTTCGGCTTCTTCATGAAATTGTACGTATAAACGTAATAATTCAGTAATTGGTGCCGTTTTAACGGCTTCTTCTGAACCCCATTTTTTATAGCCCACAATCAATTTACCAAACTGTGTGCCCCAATCACCTAAATGGTTGATGCGGATCGGTGTGTAACCAATTTTTTCAAGGATAAAAGCAATAGAATTCCCAATTACCGTTGAACGTAGATGCCCCATTGAAATTGGTTTTGCAATATTAGGTGAAGACATATCGATTGGGACATTGCCTTTTCCGCCAATGGAGCTATCGCCATAATGCCCTTTTTCTTTAGCAATTTGACCAATCACTGCTTGACTGACCATTTTTTTATTCATGAAAAAGTTCAAGTAAGGCCCAACTACTTCGATTTTTTCAAAGTCAGTTCCAGCGATTTTTTCAGCTAAATCAGCGGCGATTTGCTGTGGCGCTTTACGGTATACTTTAGCTAATGAGAAGGCTGGAAAAGCTACATCGCCGTGATCGACAGATTTAGGATTTTCCAATAATTGTGTAACGGTTTCTAAAGATAGGTCCTCTTTTACCACTTCGAAAATGGCTTTTGCTACGATTTCTTTGTTGTTCATAGATATCCTCCTAATGGTTGAGTGTTATTGTTTAATAGGAACTTGTTAGTCGATAATTATTCATTGGCTTTTAGCTTGTTGTTGAGAAAGTGTACTATTGATTTGTTAGCCTAAGGCGATTGGTGATTCACTAGTATTGAAACTTCTCTCCCGTTGGTCGCCAAGTACTGTTCATCATCTGCTCAGACGAAGCCAGTCGCAGTGATGAACAGCAAAAAGTCCCTAGTGTTAAAAAACACCAGAGACGAGATTTTCCCGCGGTACCACTCTAATTGTTCGCACTTTTATCAAGACGAACCCACTTAATCTGTTAACGGTAGATTGCCGTCTGCTTAGGCAGATTCTCCAAAGTGCGCTTCCTTCATTTGATTATTTTCGGCTTTCACCTGCCCGAAATCGCTTAGATAATAGGTAATGAAGTACTTTCTTTTTCTATGAATCATTATTAAACTGGATTCATTATAGCAAATATTTTTCTTTATGCCTAGTCTTGTCTATTGATTTTTACGTTTAGATCGTCATAAAGGATAAACCAGGCTCCGCGTTTAAGTGATAATCTGCAAAATGTCCTTTTTCAGCTTCAACAAATGCTGCGGCTCCGATCATTGCTGCGTTATCTCCGCATAGTCTAAGCGGCGGAACAATAAACCTGACTCCTGGGAGTTTTTCGGTCACTTCTTTGCCCAACCGATCACGCAAGCCCATATTGGCTGCAACACCACCTGCCATCACTAATTGTTTGACTGGATATTCTTTACAAGCCCGAATCGTTTTATCAACTAAAACATCAATCACACTCGCTTGAAAACTTGCAGCCAAATCGTTTACTATCAACTCTTCATCACGCTGTTCAGCATTATGAACCGTATTGATAAACGAACTTTTCAAGCCACTAAAACTAAAATCATAATTGTCTTCTTTGATCATTGCCCGAGGAAAATGATACGTGTCTTGTCCAAGATGCGCTAGCTCATCGATTTCTTTGCCGCTTGGATAAGTTAAGCCTAAAACCCTACCGACTTTATCATACGCTTCACCTGCTGCATCATCTCTCGTTTCACCGATGATTTCAAATGAACCTGTTTCTTTCATGTAAACTAATTCCGTATGACCACCGCTGACTAATAAGGCCATCAATGGAAACTGCAGAGGTTTCACAAAGTGCGCCGCATAAATGTGTCCAGCCATATGATTGACTGGAATCAAAGGCAAATCATGCGCCCAAGCAAATGCTTTGGCGGCAGAAATTCCGATCAATAAAGCACCGACCAAACCAGGTCCATACGTAACCCCAACGCCACTCAAATCACTGGGTTCTACACCAGCTTCAACTAAAGCATCTTCAATACATAACGTGATTTCTTCCACATGATGACGACTAGCAACTTCTGGTACGACGCCGCCAAAACGTTTATGACTTTTCACTTGAGAAGCCACGATATTGGATAAAATTTTAGCGCCATCTTCAATCACTGCAACGCTTGTTTCGTCACAACTACTTTCAATAGCCAATAGTAATTTTCTTTCTTTATTAAAAAAAGTCATTGATTCACTTCCTTAACTGTTAAACACATAACGATCCCGTCTTCTTTAGGATGACTGTAATAATTTTTCCGATGATTGATTGTTTTGAATCCTTTTTTTTCATATAGTTTTTGTGCCTTTAAATTAGACTCACGCACTTCTAAAAAGACTTGACAAACTTCTTGCTCGACAAATCGTTGGAGCAAGTGATCGAACAATTGACCGCCATATCCTTTTTGTTGAAATTCTTTATGAATCACAACGTGGGTAATTTCGACTTCATCTAAAACCAAATGATAGCTGACAAAACCGATCCATTGATTTTCTTGAATCAAGACAAGATAATCACTCGTTTTTTGCGCTAGGTCAATACTAAATTGCTTTTGCGACCAAGGTGAGCCATGATTATAAGATTGTTCACTGACCGACCAAAGATTTTCCGCAGGTTGTTCTGCTGGTAAATTTTCTTTTGAATAATACATCGCTTCACTCTTCTTTTAAATATAAAATCATCTCTAGCGCATCTTCTTTATTTTCCGTATAATAATCAGGCTTGATCGTATTAGATACAAAGCCAAGTTGTCGATAGACACGCTGTGCATTTTTGTTACTGATTCTAACTTCTAAAGAAATCATCTCACACTGATTGAGTTTAGCAAATCGCTGAACTTCTCTAATCAAAAAACTCCCCAGCCCTTTCCCTTGATACTTAGTCAAAACAGCAACATTGGTAATGTGGGCATCTTGACCAAATATGCGACAGCCAATAAATCCAATCGTTTGTCCGTCTTTTTGAATCAGTAAATACAAATGTGGTTCAGCAGATTGAAGCTCGACTAAAAAGGCTGTCTTAGTCCAAGGGAGTTCTCCTGCGTAGACCTCGCGTTCGATTGAAAGTAAGTCTTTGATATCATCCAACTTAATTGCCCGTACAAAATATTCCTGACCAGCAAGCATAACAGTTTGCTCATCATACGGACGATTTTTAAAGAAGAGACCTAGAATACTATGAAAAAGATTAAATTTTTTCAACATAATTTTCTACCTCAGGTGTATGATCTTTCAGCCAGTTTTCTTCTGCTTCTACTCGTTTTAAATAATTAGGCAAAAACTGATGGATATCGTTTACTGGTTCACTCACCCGGCCAAGCTCTGCAAGCACTGCAGCATTTGGAATCTGCCATTGAGCAATGGTACAGATTTTAGCATTCGGCAAGATAGATGTGATTTGTAAACGAAATTTTTCGACATCCTCCCCAACGAAATAAACCTGATTAAATTCTTTCAACTGCAAAAGCCACTCTTCAAAAGCAATATGTTGATCCGCAATAACGCTAGTCAACACACCTTCGTTATATTCGTAAGCTCCAGTATAAACGTTGTTTCTTCGAGCATCAAACAAGGGCACGATAAGCCCAGAGATACCAGTGCAGTTTGCCGCTAGTGTCTTCAAGCTGGAGACACCGACTAATTCTTTATTTAAGGTATAGGCAAGTGTTTTTGCCGTTGTGACTCCTATTCTTAATCCTGTATAAGAGCCTGGGCCTTGAGCCACTACGATGCGGTCAATATCTTTGGGAGTTAATCCAACATCTTTGACCAATTGTGTGATGGCTGACATCAGGGTTAAGCTATGATTTCTCTTTACAGTGATTGTATATTGTCCTATTATTTTCTTCTCTTCACAAACAGCGACTGTCAATGTTTGATTAGAAGTATCAATTGCTAAAATCCGCACAAAAAATCCCTTTCTTTCATCATGTAGTTGGTTAATTGTAGCATATTTTTATTCGTTCGTAAAAAAACGAGTCATTCAAAACAAAGAGGGGCAAAAACGCCCGTTGCGCTTTGCCACAGTTTTAACTTTTACTTAGTATTTGCCTCCAAATAATCGATCAATGGTTTACTGATATTTGTTGCTGTATCATTTTTTCTAGAATCTTCCACCATGATCATGGCTGAGAATTTATTATTACTTCGATCCATCGCTAAAAGGAAACTATTTTCTTTTCCCACAGTATCTTGTTTATCCTTGATTTCGGCAGTTCCTGTTTTTGCAGCTAATGAAAAATCTGGATTGTACATATTATGCACATAACCACTTTCATCTTCTACGCTGCCAAGCAGGTCTGTCACGATCGTATTAGCAGCATTTGAACTGATAACATTTTCCTTTGTTTTCGTTTCTTTGCTTAGCTCGATTTTTGGATAAACGAGTTTACCCTCATTTTGAAAAACGGTATACATTGCTGCTTGTTGGATTGGCGCTACCAATAACTGCCCTTGGCCATAGCCTGTATCAGCAAGCAAAATTTCTGAATTAAATTTATCTTCATTAGAAATTTGCGCTGGATTCATTGGAATCGCCAGGTCTAATTTTTCACCAAAAATAAATTTGTCTAAGCCTTTCCTAAAGGTATCTTCTCCCATGCGCAGTGTTTGTTCCGCAAAGTAGATATTATCGGAATTTACTAATGCAGTACGCAAATTGACTGGACTAGCTTCTTTCACCCGTGTTACAAAATAATCGCCCCATGATGCGTCTTTTTGCCATTTTAAGCCGTTGATTGCGATCTCTTCGTCTGGTTTTAAAGTACCAGCATCTAAACCAATGCCACCCGTAATTGTTTTAAAGGTAGAACCTGGGGCATAGCCTGTTGCAAACCTTGCCGTAAAGGGTAGATTTCCATCATTAGCATAGACATCATAATCTGTTTGAGAAATCCCATTTGCCATCTTGTTTGGATCAAAAGAAGGTGAACTAGCGGCCGCCAATACATCTCCTTGACGAGGGTCCATAATGACTGCGCTACCTGGGCGATTATTGAAAATGTTATACGATTGTGACTGTACGTTTTTATCGATCGTTAGTTGGATTTTTTCTCCATCTTTTTTATCTACCTTTTGCAGCACACTTTTGGCATTGCCATTTTCGTCAGTGATTGTGATGTTTCCGCCATCATGACCTCTTAATTGTTTGTCAAAGGTTTGCTCCATTCCGACTTTTCCAATAATACCAGAACTGCTTAGGTCTGGATTTTTCTCAATATCCTCTGCAGTAATCGTACCCACATAGCCGACAAGTTGTGCAGCAGCTTCTTTGAGAGGATAGTATCGAACGATTGTATCTTGAGAAGCGGCACCTGTCGGTAAGGTAGTTATCGGATCAAACGAGATGGTCAACGGAACAAAAGAATCTGGTTTTACCCAAGCTTGTTTGAGTTGTTGTTCAATTTCGTTTACTGGAATTTTAAATTGGTCGCTGAAAGCTTTGACATTATTGGTTTTTTCTTCGCCTTCACCAAGTTTTCCAGGCACTACCCCAACTTGATCAAAGGCTTGATTGACAGCTAAGCCTTCACCATTACGATCAACAATGTCTCCTCTAATGGCTGAATCTACCCCTATTGAGATTTTATCTTGCCCAGACATTCCTGGGAAAATCAAGCTAGGTGCCCAATCGATTTTGTACGTTCCAGCTTCTTTTTTTATGATTGTTTTATAAGATAAATCTTTTAGTTTTCCTAAAGGAGTTGTCATTTCAACTTTATAAGTAAAGCTAAACTGCCCATTATTTTCTTGCGTCACTTTGATATCTTTACTTTTGATCCCTTGGGCTTGAATACCAGAAAAAACAGTTTGGTATTTCTCCACAACCGCAGCTTTGTCATAGCCGCTTTGCTTTATAGATGATTCACTTAATAAATCAGGAAACTGATCAAATGATTGCTTCGATAGATAGTTTAAAAAAGTTTTTGCAGATTTTTCTGCTTTATTTAACTCCTGTGACTTCTGCCATGCACTATAAGCAAAGTATCCACCTGTTAGGGCCCCAACTACTACAACGCCACTCACAATTAAAATCAGCGGCTTATTCGATTTTCTCTTGTCTTTTCGTTCCACTTTCCAATCCCCCAAGTTCTTGTTTAAATGTATTTTCTTCATTATACCTTATCATTTAGAATCCACGGTAGAAAAATGTTAGCTTTAGCAAAAAAATAAACATTAACTTGTCCGTTTTAGTTGATCCTTTTTTCATTCTATAATCGATCTCTAACAGTATTTTTCTGACACCGACCTATGGTATACTGTTGTTACTAACTACTTTTTTATCTAGCTATGCAGGCTATTTCAAATTTTCTGTCAGAACTTAACATCCCTGCTATGCTTTTAATTTTAGGAGGAATTCAAATGGGCATTATTAAAGCAGCAACAAGTACAATCGGCGGTGGATTAGCCGACCAATGGCTCGAAGTTATCGAACCAGACAATATGGGCGACACAACCGTTATGACAAAAGGGGTTTTTGTTCGCAAGAATGACAAACGCGGCTCAAATCGTAAAGGAACTCAGGATGTTTTAACTGATGGTTCTGTTATCCATGTCTACCCAAATATGATGATGATTCTAGTTGATGGTGGCAAAATCATTGACTATACAGCTGAAGAAGGCTACTACACAGTTAAAAATGATTCCGCGCCTTCTGCATTTAACGGATCATTAAAAGATGCAATTTCTGAAACATTTGACCGCTTCAAATTTGGCGGCGTAACACCGCAAAAACAGCAAGTTTTTTATATCAATTTACAAGAAATCAAGGGAATCAAATTTGGGACGTCATCGCCGATCAATTATTTTGATAATTTTTACAATGCAGAACTATTTTTGCGGGCTCATGGTAACTATTCAATCAAAATCACGGATCCATTGTTATTCTTTTCAAATGCAATCCCTAGAAATAAATCTCAAGTCGATATCAATGATATCAACGAACAATATTTAGCAGAATTCTTAAGTGCTTTACAATCTGTAATCAATAAAATGTCGGCAGATGGCGAACGTATCTCTTATGTTCCGTCTAAAAGCCTAGAATTAAGTAAGTATATGGGACAAGCATTAGATGATGAATGGCGTGAATTACGCGGTATGGAAATCGTCTCTGTGGCTGTCGCTAGCATCTCTTATACTGATGATTCTACTAAATTAATCAATATGCGCAATCAAGGTGCTATGCTTAGTGACGCTAGTATTCGTGAAGGGTATGTCCAAGGATCGATGGCACGCGGTATGGAAGCTGCTGGAAATAATGAGGGCGGTGCAATGAACGGCTTTATGGGCGTTGGTATGGGCATGAACACTAGTGGCAATTATTTTGCTCAAGCCTCTCAAACGAATCAGCAACAAATGCAAGAAAAACAAAATCAACAAAATGCTCAAGGGGCAACTGATACCTGGACTTGTCCGCAGTGCGGAACTGAAAACAGCGGTAAATTCTGTTCAAATTGCGGAACACCTAAACCAACAAATGAAAAACCAAAATTAGAAATGAAATGCAGCGAATGCAGTGAAATCGTTGATTTGTCAAATGGAATTCCAAAATTCTGTCCACATTGTGGCAAACCTTTCCAAGGAATTCCTTTATAATCCAAAGGGATTAGGGCTGGGCGACCGTGTCTTGCCCTTTTTCCATCTATTATTGTAAAACCGAAACACTAAAGAAGCACTCATCGATAATTTTAATTCTCTACTCAAAGAAAGGAACGATCATGACAGATACATTTACACACAAATGTCCAAACTGCGGTGGTCCGCTGTTATTTGATCCTAAAGATCAAAAATTCCACTGTGAATACTGTTTAAGTATCTATACAGAAGATGAAGTCACCACTTATGAAAAAGCACAAAGAGAAGCACATTTAGAAGCTGACTCTGCTCAAACATCTGAGCCAGAACTAACCTTTTCAGCTGAATCACAAGTTGATGACATGACTCCTGAAGAAACAGCTGCCTTTAAAGAAGCTAGCGGAACTGACACTATGTCTGAGGATAATTTAGAAGGCGCCATGGAATTATTCGATTGCCCAAGCTGTGGTGCCCAGATTGTCACTGAAGCAACAACAGCCGCTACTTATTGTTATTATTGTCACAATCCAGTAGTTTTATCAGGACGCTTGAGTGGCCATTTCCTCCCTGAAAAGGTTTTACCTTTTGCAATCGAAAAAGAGGAGGCTGTCGAAAAGTTTTTAGCTTGGACCAAGAAAAAATGGTTTATCCCAAAAGACTTTTTCAATAAAGAACAGATTGATAAAATGACCGGTGTTTATTTCCCTTATTGGGTCGTAGATGCTGAAATCGATGGTCAAATGCATGGGATGGGGACAACGATTCGTGTATGGCGAATTGGTGACCTTGAATATACTGAAACAAAACAATTCGATGTTGAACGACAAGGAAAAATTTCATTTAAAGAATTGATCAAAAATGCCCTTTCTAAAAACGTCCAACAGAAAATGGTTGAAGCAGTTCAGCCCTTTTTATTAGATAAAGCCGTTTCTTTTAAGAGCCAATATTTAGCAGGATTTCAAGCTGAAAAACGTGATATTGAATATGAGGCGATCCAAAAAGCCATTCAAGGTGAGTTAAAAGACTACTCTGAATCCTTATTACGCGACACAGCTTCTGGTTATACCACATTAACAAAATTACGAACAGATATTTCTTTGGACAGTGAAGAAAATCACTATATGTTACTACCGATTTGGGTGGTGACCTATCGAAGCCATGAACAATCTAAAAAAGTGTACTACTATGCCATGAATGGCCAAACTGGAAAAGTTAGTGGTATTTTACCTGTGAGTTATAAACGTTTAGGCTTATTTACGTTTGGTATTTTTGCCGCAATCTTAGCTATTTTTCTGATTGGAGGCTGGTTCATATGAGAAAAATCAGTTTTAGTTTTTTGGCTATTCTTTTTCTACTCTTTGGCTTCACGGTAAATGTGCAGGCAGCACAAGATTCGATTGATGATCAAGCCTCACTATTCACTTTGGAAGAAGTCGCTCAACTCAAAGAGACAATCGCACCCATCGAAGCAAAAACGAAAGCACGTGTTTTTATCGTGACAAATACAGATAACGATATGGACTCCGCCAGATTTGCAGATTATTACATGCTGGACCGCATCGGAAAAAATGAAAATGGCATTACATTTTATCTGGATATGGCTCAAAGAAAATTTATTATTTCTACTTCTGGAAATATGATTGATTATTTGACTGATAAAAGAATTGAGCAAAGCTTGGATGCTATCGAACCTAGTATGATCGCTGGAAATTACTTTCAAGCGACTCAAATTTTTCTAGAAAAAACTAGCTATTACTTTGATCAAGGTGTCTCTGGTGGGCACTATCGAGTTGATACTGAAACTGGAAAAATTACACGCTACAAATCCCTGACTACAACTGAAATCGTTATTGCTTTTGTAGCGGCAATCGTGTTAAGCGGGATTTTCTTTGCTGTAAGTATTTCGAAATACCAGTTAAAATTTGGCACCTATAAATACCCATTTAGGGAAAAATCTAGCCTCAATTTAACTCGGCGAAATGATGTTTTAGTTAATTCATTTGTTACGACTCGCCGCATTCCTAGGAATAATTCTAGTGGTGGTGGAGGCTCTGGCGGTGGCAGCAGTACTCATTCCACTGGTGGCGGAACATTTGGCGGTGGCGGTCGTAGTTTCTAATTCCACATAAAAAAAGGAAAGACTCGTATTTTTACGACGGGCTTTCCTTTTTTATTTTAGATTTTATTGAACGTCTTTAACACATACGCTTCTGCTTCTTTACTCCAAATACCCGCTGTTTTTTTAATAATTTCAGCCAATTATGGATCATACTCTTCCATCTCCGTTAATGGAACTAGATTGGAAGAATCTTTTTTTAATTCCGCTTATAATAGCAAATAACTGGTGACAAAATTTTGTCCATTAGTTACACTTTCAACTAGGGTTTCAGAAGTGAAATCCCACAACGTTTGCTAGCCAGTTTAACTCCAAATCACTGAATATTTTGCTCATTTGGACCACCTCAATGCGAGGAAAAAATAAAACAGGCTTTTTTCAACAAAATTATCTGAAACAACAAATGTCATCTTGTTATTTAGTGAGATACAAGGTAGTATATAGACAAGTAACCCTGATAAAACAATTTAGCTGCTATTTAGCTTGGGTCTTCTATAACTATTATTTTATAAAGCGAGGAACTATTGATGAAAAAAATACTACTAAGTTTAGGTTTATTAACGGTATGTGGCTTAACATTAGCTGCTTGTAGCGACAACAGTAATTCGGCAGATAGTAAAAAAGCGGATAGTACCGCAACATCAAAAAAAAAATCTGAAGATGTTTACTTTAAAGATGACACGTTGAAAATTGATATGGCGACACTCAAGATCCTTTCTACCGAAGTGTTACCCGCCGATGAAAGCCTATTTAGAGAAAAACCTCAACTAGCAATTACTTACGAAGTCACAAACGATAGCCAGGAGCCAATTTCTGCTTCTACTGTTTGGATTGCTTGTATGGGCTTGACGCAAGAGGCTCAAGATACCATCAATAAATTAAACGTTGGGATGACACCGCAAGATGAAAAATTTACGGAATACACAGAACATCAACTGGATGATATCAAACCCGGTGGTACAGCAAAAGCCATCATCTCTTATGACTTAGATGATACCGAAACTCCTGTTATTTTAAAAGCAAATCAAGGGATGGCCGGAAAAGAACTTGGAGAGAAAACAATTAACTTAAAATAAACGTCGATGTTACGGTACCAACTTAAAAATCGGCACAACAATCACTACATCCATGATTGTTATGCCGATTTTTTATATGTTCAAAAAAATAATCTTTAGACATCGCTTAAAAAGGGCTTCATTCGCAAAAATGTGTTTTCTTCTCGAATAAATTGATTGATTTGTGGTACTAATCTTTTAAAGTGCTCTGATTCAACATGGTTGTTCAAAGCCTCCTCATCTGGCCATTCTTCAATGAAAATAAAATGACCAGGATCCGTTTGATCAATGAATAAATCGTATGCGATACATTGTGGTTCATTTTTAGTTTTTTCTACTAATTCTTTATATAAAGGCATTACTTTTGAAATGTATTCCACTTTAATATAATCTTCCGCAATCAATTTTAGCACCTGATTTTCCCCTACTTTCTTCAATAATGATTTTTGAGTAAAATGAAAAATTTTAGTAACCTTGTTCTATTACCTATTCAATCAAACGTATGAACGCTTTCATTCGTGTTTGTATACAAATAAATAGTTTTCAAATATAAAGCCTGATAAACAGTTGGAGCAGAAGCAGCTCCTTTAGAGTTACTTCTGCTCTCAACCTTATTCAGGTGTCCCAATCAAAGCAATATAGCTATCTATGTTAACGATGCGCATGTGTTTTACGTCAAATTGACCTCTACTATTATAGTTTCCTTTTACCTCGATTTCATATTGGTGCATCGGTAACGATAAAACGTACTTGGCAAATGGTTTATTTCTGATTACACAATTAATACAGATATCATTTTCCCAAATTAACATTCCCGTTATAGCATACGGCTTTTCTTTAAACACCTTGATATGGGTTAGTAATCCTATGTGAGTATCCATATCTTTATGATACACGAATTTTTTTCAATGTCTACTCTCATGTTTCTACAAATTCATATTACAGCCTAAATCTAAATACTTTTTCTATCTCTTTTGCTATTTTAAGCAAAATAAAAAGGCCTAGCAGCCTTGGCAACTCAGTTATTCAATTCAGACACATGGCGGCACCTACTTAGTGCTGCTTCCTTCCGGATCTGACACGCTTCGTAAGCCCACCATTGTCCTAGCCTTTCGGCAAGATTTAGTATACCGCATTTTTTGCCACTTGGCTAGTCTTTCTTTTGTTTTTTTAAAACTTTCTTCTCATCCCGAAGTTTTCGGAAGAAATTTGAGAGCAACGTACCGCATTCCTGTTCCAAAATGCCAGATTCTACATATGCTACGTGATTGAAACGCTCATCTTTCAATAAATTCATCAGTGTTCCAGCTGTGCCGCCTTTTGGATCTTTCGCTCCATAATAAACCTCATTGACTCTAGACAGGATCATCGCACCACTACACATCGGGCATGGCTCTAATGTGACAAACAATTGCGCTCTTTCTAAACGCCAATTTTCAATAGTCGCACAGGCTTGTTTGATCGCAAACATTTCAGCGTGTGCTGTTGCATCTTGGCTTTGCTCCCTGAGGTTGTGTCCGCGGCCAATAATTTTCCCGTCTAAAACAACGATTGCCCCAATCGGCACTTCTTTGATTGCTTCAGCTTTTTTAGCTTCGTTAACAGCCTCCAGCATAAACGCTTCTTTTTCTTCTATAGTTAGATTACTCATCTTTTCATTCAAGCGATTTCCGCCTCTCGTTCTTTATCCTTTTGTCTTATTCATGGTACAATAAACAAGTGAGGTGTGTCTATGACTATTGAAGAATTAATCAAATTATATCCTACTGGAAAAGTCCAACAAACAAAAGCAGGCAATAACGCTCTTTCATTGCCGATCGCTGGAAGTTATTTTATTATTGCAAAAGACTCATTAAAAGAAACTGAAATTCGTTTGTTACAACAACTATTCCCTGAGAAAAAATATCCTATCAATCAAAACAAACATCCTTGGTTTGATTACTTGTTCAATCAAGCAGCTATCGACATTGAAGGAACATTCCGTATCCTGCAGTTTCAACTCAAAAAACCAAAGGAATTTTTACAAACAGAATGGGAAAATAGCATCAAGGAAATTTTCCCAGAGCTCTGCGACTTCTTTTTTATCAGCGAAAATGATGGCGCTTTAATCGAGCGCTATAGCAAAAATCATTATGCATTAGAAGAGTTGGAAAGTATTTTTTTGACATTGGATGCAGATTTTGATTCTTCCACAGTCGTTTTTGTTGGCAGTTTTTTTCCTGTTAATGAACTTTTATATAAACTCTTTCAAGAAGAGCAGCAGATTTTTAAAACAGAGGCAGATACTCTTCGTGGTAAATCAACTTTTTCGCTAACAGATGTTGCCTTACATTATTTTACAAAAGATGCTATGGAAAAAAGTTTGATCATTCAAACATTTGGCAAACAGCTCATTTTAACAAATGAAATACAAAAGATCATCCTTTCTCTTTGGCGTAATCAGGGAAATATTAGCTCAGCGGCTAAAGATTTATACATGCACCGCAATACACTTCATTATCGTTTGGAGAAATTTTACGAACAAACCGGTCTCTCCTTAAAACGGATGGACGATCTTGTATTTTGTTATTTACTGATCACGAAATAAAAAAAGGGGCTAAGACACAACTCTTCGAGTTATGTCTTAGCCCCTTAAAAGTCGAATATTCATAGTAAGGACTACATTTTACATCATTTCTTCAACAAAACTAGCTAAACGATCTTTTAAATTTTCAGTATTGTCTTTCAAAGATTCCCCATAAGAGGAGATTTTTTTTCTGCCATCTTTGACTTTACCTAAAACGTTCATCATAGAATCAAGCTCGTCATCAGATAAATCATCAACAATTCCAAGTAATTTTTCATTACCGCCAAATTTATCATTTACGAATTTTTTCGCTTTAAAACGATTTGATACATGATAAACCTTTTTAACGATTTTCTCAGACGCAATGACTGCTACTGAAACGCTTGCCACCGCAGCAATACTTAAACCAATACTAATTTTTGTAGATGTTTTCATTCTTTTCAGCCTCCTCATATTATCTAATCTTATGATACCATACTCTTAAAAATTGAGGTAATAAAACAAAAGCTCAAGGTTTTTAATCCCGGCGATTATTGCCACCAAATAAAATAATTAAACGAAGTAATTGTAAAAATGTAGCCAAAGCTGCTGCGACATACGTCAACGCTGCTGCAAATAAAACTTTTCTGGCCATCGGTACTTCTTCTTCTGTCAAAATATTGCCGTCTGACAAAATTTTCAATGCTCTCCGTGACGCATTGAACTCCACTGGTAGAGTCACTAATTGGAACAGCAACGCCAATGAAAAAGCTAATATGCCAATATTGATCAATGTTTGGTTCCAGCTAAGTAGCACACCGACTAAAATAATCGGAAATGACAACGCAGAGCCAA
The DNA here is from genome assembly GCF_001886225.1 of Enterococcus silesiacus. Taxonomy (NCBI): domain Bacteria; kingdom Bacillati; phylum Bacillota; class Bacilli; order Lactobacillales; family Enterococcaceae; genus Enterococcus; species Enterococcus silesiacus. The sequence continues at coordinate 81,484 of NZ_JXLC01000012.1, forward strand.
AATTAGCGACAGGAACGATCGCCGCTCTAATTTTTAAAGGGCTATATCCAGTATGATCTTGAACTGCATGTCCACACTCATGTGCAGCAACGCCAATAGCTGCAACGGATGTCGACTGCGCTGTTGCTTCTGATAAACTCAGCATCTTATTGCCAGAATTATAATTATCAGTCAAATCACCAGCAATTTGCTGAACGCCAACGTTGTTGATCTGTTCTTTTTCCAATATATATTGGGCTGCTTTTGTCCCTGTCACATTGTTGCGACTTTGAATTTTGTCATATTTTTTAAAGGTGCTATTTACATAAGCAGATGCTGCTAATGAAATCAACAACCCCGCAATTACTAAAATGTATGTTGGATCGAATACTGCATAAAAAGGCATCATTTTCTCTTCCCCCTATTCTTTTCTATATTGTATCATGAGTTTCTAAAAAAAGTATAACTATAACTTGACGATTTTATGAACTCTAACAAATGTTCCTTCTAACAAAACTGTCACATTATTTTAAGTTATTTCAATGGCATCTGTATTAAAAAAAAGGCATACTATATTTAAGAGGTGATGATATTGAAAAAACTATTGCTTTTGATTTTGCCATTCGTACTTTTAACAGCAGGTATTTTGTTTGGTTATAATTACTACTTCGGCGGCAAAGATTTCTATACTCGAGTCGGTGAACCAACCGAAATAAAAACGGGCATATTTTCAAATGGTGAAAAATACACGGAATACGACTATAAACAAGCCGTTTTTAATAAAAAAGGGGAAAAAGATATTCAAATACTGAGAGAAATTAGAGCTAACCCTCTACGAATTAATGCGTATTTAAAATTAAAAATAAATCCGAGAAAAGGCGTACTCAGTTGGGAAGAAATCCCTGAAAAAGAGATTCCTAAAAAAGCCCTCGAACAGCTAACCGGTCAATAATATAACATAAAGAGCCTCAAACAAAACCGATGTTTAGTTTTGTTTGAGGCTCTTTGATTCAGTGAAAAATAACTTTTCCACTCTAATTCTCATGCTTACATCATTTTATTTTTTTGTGTTTACAACTGATTGCTGATTTTTTCAATATTTTTCAATACAATAGAAACTGTGCCATCTGGATTATTAACAAATTCGATTAGATCTCCATTGCGATAAACTTCAAGCGGTACAATCAACTCAATACCATTGCTCATTTTTAATTTTTGTTTACCAAATTTTTTCTCTGAAATTTCTCTTGCTTCACGAACTGGCGGTGTTTTATCAACAAATTTTGATTCATTGACCTCTTCTTGATACGCCATCCGTGCTGAAACATTTTCCTTAAAAACCAGTTCAGCGACTTGTTCATTATCAATCGTTCCAGTTTCCTCGATACTTTCATAAACCGCTTCTTTAACAGAAGCAATTAGTTCAAACTCATCTTCATTGAACTTTTTACCGATGCGTTTCACTGCTTTTTTGATTTCTTTCATGTTTTCTTCAATAGAAGGAGCCGGCTGTGACTCAATCACTTTTTCAGAAAAATACCAGACTTTTTCCCCAGAGAACTCATAGCGTTTTTCTAACAACTCATACGCTAATGTATCTAAATTAACCGTCATTCCTTCATCTGGTTTTTGTGATTTAGACGGCAGAATTGCCCGATTGATGATCAGCTTATTGTAGACTGCATCCTCTTCATAGTCCACATAATGTGTGTAGCTTTCTTTGTAATTCAACTTAATCATTGCTAAATGCATCACTGTATCTAGCTCATACAAAATAAAAAGAACATCCGCACTCGGCGCATCCTCACTACCTGAATAAACATCATACCAATGCTGAGCTAATTGCTGACTTTTTTGAACAAAGTCATTGGGAATCCCACGCATCTTATCAACAAATGCGCTTTCTTCCGCTAAAATACCTGTTTTAGTTTGCGCAGTCGAGAGCTTTGTAATTTTGCTTGTAAGATAAACACGAATATACTCAGTTGTTAAATCTAGCTCTTTCGCCGAAAACACTGGCGTTCCAGTTTCACGATCAATAATGTGTAAAATTGCACTTTTTAAATAAATATCCATCTATCATTCTCCCTTTTCTTAAACCCTATTTAGTCTACCCGAAAGAACCAAAAAAGCCAACTATTATTATTATCATAAAAGCGGTATGAACCGATCAGCTCTTATGAAAATTAGGAAGCTGAATGTGGAATGCTTTTTATTCCATATGAAGTTTATCTATTTTCCTGAAGAGTTGGTTCATGTAGCTAGATCATAAAAGCGTAATGAACCGATCAGCTCTTATGAAAATTAGGAAGCTGAATGTGGAATGCTTTTTATTCCATATGAAGTTTATCTATTTTCCTGAAGAGTTGGTTCATGTAGCTAGATCATAAAAGCGTAATGAACCGATCAGCTCTTATGAAAATTAGGAAGCTGAATGTGGAATGCTTTTTATTCCATATGAAGTTTATCTATTTTCCTGAAGAGTTGGTTCATGTAGCTAGATCATAAGAAGCGGTATGAACTGATCAGCTCTCTTAAAATTACTTTGTGCAGCAAAAAAAACAAGGCCAACAGTTACTGCCTTGTTTTAGTGAATTTTTATCCTTCTTAGTTTTCTTCAACAAATAATTTTCCAGTTGCTTCATCAACAGGATCAAGCTTATTGAAAATCCCTTTTGTTCTGAAGATGTACGTTAAAATAAATGGCACAATAACGGCTATCAACATCGCTCCGAAAAACGGTAGATAATATTGGGGAACAATAGATAAAATCCCCGGCAAGCCGCCAACACCAATGCTGATTGCTTTGACATCAAATAGTGTCGCGAATAATCCAGCACATGCTGAACCGATCATCCCTGCAACAAACGGGTAGATATACTTCAAGTTGATACCAAACATCGCAGGTTCGGTTACACCTAAGTAACAAGAAATCATTGCTGGAATGGAGACTTGCTCTTCCTCTTTATTTCCTCTATGCATAAAGACAACAGCTAGAACAGCCGATCCTTGCGCAATATTAGACAATGCAATCATCGGCCACAGATTAGTGGAATGGAAATCAGCAATCAATTGTAGGTCGATTGCATTAGTCATATGATGCAGACCAGTAATAACTAGTGGTGCGTACATAAAACCGAACACTGCTCCAAACAACCAATTTAGTGAAGAGGTTAAACCAGCATTGACAATATCTGATATCCAGCTGCCGATCGTCCAGCCAATTGGTCCTAAGATCACGTGAGCAGCAATCACAGTTGGCACTAAAGCGAATAGTGGAACAAAAATCATCGAGACCGCTTGCGGTATTACTTTTCTGAAAAAGATTTCTAAATATGCTAGTAAAAACCCTGCCAGCATTGCCGGAATAACTTGTGCTTGATAGCCAATCATATTCACTTGAGCAAAACCAAAATCCCAAAACGGAATATCAGCTGCAGCTGTACTCGCTACAGAATAAGCATTTAATAATTGCGGTGATACTAATGTGATCCCTAAAACAATACCAAGAATTTGTGTTGTGCCCATTTTTTTAGTGATACTCCAAGTAATACCTACTGGTAAAAACTGGAAGATAGCTTCACCGATTAACCATAAAAATGAGTTCACGCCATTCCAAAATTGAGAGACTTCAACAATTTTTTGTCCATCCAAAAAGCCAAATGGGATCCCTTCCAATACATTGCGGAACCCTAAGATCAACCCACCAATTACTAATGCGGGAATCAACGGTGTAAAAATCTCTGCTAACACCGAAATTGCACGTTGGACAGGGTTTAAATTTTGTTTGGCCGCAGCTTTCCCTTGCTCTTTGGAAACGCCTTCAAGTCCAGATATAGCAGAAAACTCGTTATAAAATTGTGGTACTTCATTTCCTATAATGACTTGAAATTGCCCAGCATTTGTAAACGTCCCTTTGACAGAAGGAATTTTCTCAATCGCTGCAGTATCAGCTTTATTTGGATCATTAAGTACAAAGCGCATTCGCGTTGCACAATGTGAAACTGCTGCAATATTTTCTTTTCCTCCTACATCCTCTAACAGTTTTTTTGCATCTTCTTGAAACTTACCCATTTCCTTTGCTCCTCTCAAGTAACTTGTATATACAATTTATCTGTATTTGTATAATACTTTATTATTCGATTTTTTACAAGCGTTTTCTTTTTAAACAATAAATTTCTTTTACGCTATGGTTTCGCTCAACCAAAAACACTTTTTCAAATTAGTGGCATTTATTCCATAAAATGGTAAACTTGGATGTATCAAATAAAATAAAAAACTGTTTTATGACAGTTTTTAACCGAGGAAACGATGAAAAAAAATAAACTTGCTGTAAAATTAAAAAAACAATTATCTGCCGTTCAGGTTTTAGCATTGGGATTTATTGTGTTGATATTTTTAGGCGGAACTCTTCTATCCTTACCGATATTCTCACGTAGCGGCAATTCTACACCTTTTATCGACGCATTATTTACAGCTGTCTCTGCAGTATGTGTGACTGGCTTGACTACACTTAATACAGCCTTGCACTGGAATGCTTATGGGCAGTTAGTTATTATGGTATTGATTGAAATCGGCGGTTTGGGATTTATGACGATGCCTGTTCTGTTGTATTTTATTTTACGGAAAAAAATCACACTTAGTACACGTATTTTATTACGTGAAGCACTCAATCTGGATGATATGTCTGGAGCCTTCCGTCTGATGATGTATGTGGTTAAATTAGCAACAATCATTCAATTGGCTGGTGCAATTTTACTTTCAATCGAGTTTGTCCCTGAGTTTGGTTGGAAGAAAGGGCTCTTTTTTGGTCTTTTTCATTCTATATCCAGTTTTTGTAATGCTGGTTTTGATTTATTAGGCGACAGTTTAACTCCTTATCAGACAAATCCATTTGTTTTACTGGTTATAGGTGGTTTAATTATTTCTGGCGGACTAGGTTTTATTGTTTGGCAAGATTTACTACGCTTTAAAGCCAAACGAAAATTTTCTTTACACACAAAAATCGCATTGATCACTACACTTTCTTTATTAATCGGCGGCTTTATTATATTTTTTATCACAGAGCACAATGCAAGTACTCTGACTACAGGAACTAATTTTTTTGACCGACTGGCAAATACTTTCTTTATGTCAGTTACGCCAAGAACCGCAGGCTACTATTCAATTGATTATATGCAAATGACAAACGCTGGACTGATCACAACCATCTTCTTGATGTATATTGGTGGAACATCAGGATCTACCGCTGGTGGGCTCAAAACAACCACATTCGCCGTGTTAGTTATTCAAATCGTTTCGATTTTTAAGGGTCGGACACGTGCTGAGTTTCAGGGACGCACCATTCGAAACAGTACAGTGTTTCGAGCTTTAACGCTTTTTTTCATTACGTTAACATTATGTGTCCTATCGATTATGCTCTTAACAATCACTGAAAATATTCCTGAATCCTCTGGTATAGAATATGTCGCATTTGAAGTATTTTCTGCGTTTGGAACAGTCGGGCTAACAATGGGATTGACGCCTGACTTAACCGCTGTAGGAAAAGTTATCATTATGTTATTGATGTATATTGGACGAGTTGGTATTTATACAGTTGGGTTTTCACTACTCACGAAAGGGCAAAAACAACAAGCCAAATTCAAATATCCTGATGAAAGTGTCATGATTGGGTAAAATAAAATAAACATAAAAGCTTTTAGCATTTTATGTTTATTTTTTATTTTAAAAAATATTTATTATCCTTTATCACAAATGCTAAAATAAAAAATCCCACCCTCTATTGAAGGTGGGAAAAGGAGTTTTACTCTAAAGAGTAAAATGAAAAAATAAAAAGGGTTGTTGTTGGTATATATGTATAATACTATTTATTTAAATAAATATCAACTAATATCCCTCAATACAAAGTTATTTATTTACTTTTATAAATAATACTTTTTCCTTTTTACATAAAAAAGAAAAAATCCCACCTTCTTTCGAAGATGGGAAAAGGAGTTTTACTCTAAAAGAGTAAAATGAAAAAATAAAAAGGGTTGTTGTTGGTATATATGTATATTAAACTCAAATAAATAAAATATCAACTAATAACCCTTGAAAAAATTAATATGTTTCAAAAAAATAGAATGACAAATAAAAAAACGACTCAATATGAATTAAGTCGTTTCAGAAAAGTTCAATTAGTTTTTAACGATGTTTACTGCTTGTGGTCCACGTTGGCCTTCTTCGATATCAAATGATACGCTTTGACCTTCGTCTAAAGATTTAAATCCGTCACCTTGGATTGCTGAAAAGTGTGCGAACAAATCTGTTCCGTTATCTTGAGTAATAAAACCAAAACCTTTATCTGCGTTAAACCATTTCACTGTACCTGTATTCATAAATGTGTTCCTCCTAGTGCTCTTAGCACGATTAATTTTTGCAATACCTTTGTGATAAAAAAAGAGGAATTAAAACACCCTTACGAATGAAATGACCTATTAATTTAAATTACAATTATACTACATTTATTATTGTACAATGGAATGAAATGAAAGTATACTTATTTCTTCATTTATGAGAAAATACTCATTTTTATTAATAAAGCTATATTTTCCTATAAAAAAATGACTGAGTTTTGCTCTTAAAGACGCATCTCAGTCATAAGGATAGTTATTTGTTAAGGTATTGATTTTTCAGACTCAATCAGTGTACTATATAAAACTGGTTGATGCAATCTTATATTGATTTTTTCTTGTAATACTTATTTTGATTTAATCTTTTACTTAAATAAAAATTCTTCTAGACCTAAATGACAGCTTAACAGTTTCATTTACAGAACTAAAAATATTTCAAGCAAACTAGTCTTACGATGAGAAAAAAATCTTTAATCATCACTCAAAAGAGGAAATCTGATTGAAATCGAAAAGACTTGTTTGATTAACTCAGCTTCAATATGCCCGTTCATCTTCTCCACAAACTCTTTTACAATAAAAAGACCCAATCCAGTTGAATTCCCAGCTCTTGATTTATCTGACATATAAAATCTGTCGAAAATTTGGGACATATCCAGTTCACTTTCAGCGGTAACTTTATTTTGAATGCGGAAAAGCATCTGATCACGCTCCTTCGCCTGGCTAATTTTTATTTCTCCTTGCCCATGATCTAAACTATTTTTTATTAAATTAGAGAAAATTCGGGTCAAAGCAGCGCTGTTGGCTAAAATGTATAGTTGGCTTTCGCCAATTGAAATGTTTGGTTCGATCGCCTCGTTTGAAAATTGAAGATAAAAGGTAAAGATAGTATCCAATAACACTTGATTTATTTCTGTTTTTTGCAGCTCGATCTTATACGCATCATTTTCTAATTTAGAATATGTAAAAATCGTTTCTAATAATTCAGTTAACGTCTCAATTCTATTTTTGATGACTTCTGCATACTGTTGCCGCTTTTCGCTATCTTTACTTTTGATCAATAATTGAAAATAACCATCCAATGATGTTAACGGCGTCCGAATATCATGTGCTAGATTGGCAATCGAATCTTTCAACTGTTGTTCCTGTTTTTTGGTTGTCATTTTATTAGAACGCTGCTCAATCAACATCTGATTTAATAAGCTGAGTAATTCATTTAATTGCTTATCGCTAAACTGATTTGACAATAACAGGTTACTTTCATGTTGTTGAATAAAACGCATTTGTTGGTTGATGCTCTTGATCTGATGCCGGTATTGAACTACGTGCAACAGTAAGAAAATACATAGAAGCCCAACGGTGATCGTGCCTAAAAGCATTGCAAAACTCCCTTACTTTCTACTCAATATTAGTTGATATCGCTCTTTGTTTTGACGGTGATGCTATACGTCAACATTACTACAATAAATACAGCAGAGACCGTCATTCCACGGATAATACTTGTTATAGGAGAAGTCCCAGTAATACTTGGGACAATTCCAGTGACTGTGTAATTCATCAAATTAAACGTCTCGTTTCCAGTCAAACCATGGATAATGTTATTGATCATTTGATAGATATAGCTGAATCCACCGAAGGTTAGCAAAATACCTACCAGCATACTCACAATAGGCTGCTTGATCAAGGTAATTAGTCCCAATATGATTGTGGCAAATGCAATGTGAAAAACAAATTGCAGACTCATTTCCTTTACTAAATCAAAAACATTGCCTAGACTAACTGAATCAAAAATAATATTTCCCATAAAAAAGAAAACAAACAGACTGCCAATAAAAGAAAGCACTATGAATGAACATTGGCTAACAAATTTTGATAATACGAGTAACCCTCTACTTGTCACTTGTCCCGCAATGTTCTTAGTAAAACCGGATGCCTCTTCACGATTGATAAATAAGACGCTAAAAATCACACTCCCAATCAAGAATGAATTACTACTTGCCATAATTTTGAAAAGTGTTGCTAAATCTGTATAGCTTCTCAAACCATCCGTCTTTGTAGTAATTCCTATAGTAATCTCCACATCAGGCGTGCCGATTGACTCGCTCATAGAATACAAAATCATCCCTACAAAAGATAAAGTCCCCAGCAAAATAAGATAAGTACTTTTCGAGCGAAACATCCGATACAGATCCATCTTGATCACATTAATCACGGCTGTTCCCTCCAGTCAAACTTAAAAAATAATCTTCTAGCGAAACTTGCGAAATCGTAATAGAGTCAATAGCAATATTCGCTTTGGCAAGTGCTAAATTAATTGCACTATTTTTAGTTAATTGTTCATAAATTCGAATGGTGTTGCGATCAACTACTTTATAATTTGAAATTCCTATGTTTTCGATCACAGTAGTAGCCAGTTGCGGTTCGTTTAAGCGAATCTCGATAAACTGTTTGCATTCCTCTGTCAATTTTTCATGAGAAATTTCTCGAATCAGTTGGCCTTGATGAATAAAGCCATAGTCCGTTGCCATTTTAGATAGTTCTTCTAAAAGATGACTTGAGATCATGATTGTAATATTTTTAGTTTCCACTAATTTTATCAAGATATCTCGCATCTCTACGATTCCTTGGGGATCCAAACCATTGACTGGCTCATCTAAGATGAGTAAATCTGGTTCACCAATCAATGCCATCGCTATGCCTAATCTTTGCCTCATCCCTAAAGAATACTGTTTAACTTTCTTTTTCCCCACATCTGCAAGACCTACTAGTTTTAATAGCGAAGGTATGTACTCTTTGCCATATAATCCGATAGCAATTTGCTTTAATTTTAAATTATCAGCAGCACTCATATCACCATATAAACCAGGCGTTTCTATCAATATTCCGATACGTGAAAAATAGTTTTTAACTTGAGGTCCACTCTCACCAAATAGTGCAATCTCCCCACTAGTCGGTGCAGCAAGCCCACTAAGCATACGCATGAGCGTGGTTTTCCCTGAACCGTTTTTGCCAACTAATCCATAGATAGCACCACGTTTCACATGTAAATTTACACGATTAACTGCAAACTGATCTTTGTACTTTTTACTTAACTCATTAGCTTCCAGTAAATAGTTACTCATCCTCTTTCCCCCTCTTGTTTGCTAAACTCATTTTAGCTTGCAACTGCAAATTCAATACTAAAAAGAATTAAGGAAGCATTAAAGCTTATTCTTGTAAAGTAAAGCCCACTCCCCAAACCGTTTTGATCCACTCTTGTCCAGAATTTTTTTTAATTTTTTGTCGGATATTTGAAATATGGACGTTAACAGTTTTATCTTCACCTATATAAAAATCAGCCCAAGCATATTCATAAATTTCCTGCTTACTAAATATTTTTTTAGGATAGGATAGTAGTAACTCCATAATGCTAAATTCTCGATGTGTTAAAGCAATCTCCTGACCCGATACGATTAAAGCATTTCGATCTTTATCCAGCGTCAACGATTGAAAGGAAAGCAATCGTCCCTGATATGGACTACTTTTTCGTATTTGTACTTGAATGCGGGCCAATAGTTCTTCAATTGCAAAAGGTTTCGTGAGATAATCATCCGCTCCACTAGTCAACATCTCAACTTTAGTATCTAATACATCTTTTGATGAAATAATGATTATCGCTGCATTGGATTTTTCTTTTATAAGCGGCACTAATTTTTCTCCTGTAATACCAGGCAGCATTAAATCCAATAAAATAACTTGAAAGCTTTTCTTTTCTATACACAATAATGCTTCTGTACCAGAATAAGCTCGTGTACAGGAAAATGATTCTTCCACTAACGTTTCATAGAGTAGATCATTGATATAAGGATCATCTTCGACAATCAAAATGTTGTTCATTTCTTCTCCCTCATTCTTGTTATCTATCGCTTAATAATTATCGCTATTCATTATAGCAGAGTACGCATTAAAAAAGCCCTCAAGTTCGATCACTCTTGGGCCTTTTTTGACTTGCCACTCTAAAAAATGAAATACCTAATCAGTTCAAATACAACTAAATGAATCGGATAAAACCAGTAAAATCCCCATTTGATCCATTTGGGAGAATAGCCTCTTTCTCCATTGTATTGTAGCAACAAGAATAATACTACTAAAAAACCAAATTGTGAAAAAGCTTCTGCTATCCAAGATGGCGAAGCATTGTTCATGATCAAGCCCACAATTGAAATGATTTCAAAAATAATAAATGTGCTAATTATTGTCTGTGTTTTGCCTTTTTGATTGTGATTTACGTAAAAAGACCAAATTATAAGGACGCCAACAATTGACCAATCCGAAAGAACTGTAAGGAGACTAAACCCTAAAACAATTAATACATGAATTGCTTTGTTATTCGTTCTTGAATACACAATCATCATTAATAAACCCATTAATAACGTAAAGAAAATATTATTAGGGATATCCGTGATCGAAAATGTATATGTTGGATTGTGCATCAAATAAAATGGATAAATCGACACTAACCAAAAAAGAATTAACCTCATGCAATACTTTCGTAAATTTTTAGTATAGTGAAACCCTTCCACTAATAGATATGCCATGATTGGAAACGTAAATCGCCCCACAAATTCTGACATTGCATACAATCCAATTGTGTTTGCGCTATGACTCCATGCAAAAATAATTCCAGCATGATTAATGGCCATAGCCGTCACTGCAATGATTTTCAAATGAAAAGCATCTAGTTTTTTATTCATTTTCTTGTTACCCTCTTTTCGTTTTTCTACTAACATTTAGTGTTATCTACACTTTACCGATAAAGTACAAATTCACTTTCAAAAAAAGGTAAAGAAAAGGTAAAGCTGTCATTAGCGTAGCTTAAACGATTTTAGAAATAGTTCCATCCAAAATAAGTAGGGAACAAAACGATTTTCCCGTTTTGCTCCCTATCCTCATGCGCTGTCCTTAAAAAGCAGTTCAAATTTTCTAACAACCTTTTGGGCCATTTTATCTGAATGTGTGATGATGATGATCGTATCACTTCCTGCAATAGTCCCAGCTATTTCTTCATAGTTGACTTCATCGATATAATTGGTAATCACATCAGCTAGCCCATTTTCTGTATGGATCAATACAACAAAGCCTACTTGCTCGATTTTTCTCAATGACTCTTGTAACGATTCACGCAGCTTTTTCTCACTATTTTTCTGCGATTCTTGATCCACTATACTATACTTCATTGTTCCATTTTCTTGATAGGTTTTTACAATATATAAGTCTCTAGCATCTCTAGAAATGGTTGATTGAGTTGCCTTTACTCCATTTTTTCTGAGTAAATCCAGCAGTTCCTCTTGTGTTTCGATCGTATTTTGAGTGATCAGCTGCCGAATGATTTTTTGACGTTCCTCTTTATTCATTTTTACACGTCCTAGTTTTATCTACTATAAAAGCAACATAGCAGCGATCAATATCAACAAATTCATAAAACTGATCACAATAATGGGTTTGACCATAAATTTAGTCCATGTTGCATAATCGATTTTGGCAATCTCTAAGCCACCCATCACCACACCAGATGTCGGTGTAATTAAATTAATGACACCACAACCGGCTGTAAATATCATCACCATGACATCTGGACTTAAGCCAATGTTATGTGCAAGCCCTCCCATAACTGGAATTGAAACATATGCTAGTCCAGAAGTAGAAGGAATCAAGAAAGAAAGTAACAAATATAAAATATACGCACCTACAACAAACAAAACAGGTGACAAACCTTGAAGCGCCGAAGCTGATTTATCTAATATAAATAAATCCAAATGAGTCGTCGCCATCAAAATAGAGGCTCCTCTAGCCACAACAATGATCAATACAACTGACAAAATATCCTTTACACCATCAATAAAAGTTGTAATTGTTTGTTTTTCTGACAAACCATAGACTATTGCAATTACCAGACTCATCAAGAAAAACCACATAGCAAGATCCCCAAAATACCAATGACCAAAACTAGTCCCAGTAAGGTAAGAAGTCCAACCTTCAAAAATCTGAACACCAAATGACTCCCACGGAATCAAAGAGATGACCATAATCAGAAAGCCAAACGAAAAAATACTTAATATGATTTTATCCTTGCTCGTAAAAGGCAACTCTTTATTTTCATCTTGACCAAAATATTTCTTCATATCTTCTTGTTCTTGCAATGATAAAAGTGTTGAACCTTTATCAGCTTTGACTTTTTTAGCATACTTCATCATATAAAAAATCGAGAACGCTGTTGTAGTCCCCCATAAAATCAATCCTATGATCAAAATTACCCCAGTGTTCGGCGTTATATCAATACTTTTTAACGCATCCATCGCCACACCTGTTGCAAATGGATTGACGGTGGAACCGATCACACCAGAACCTGCTCCGAGTAACACTGTTCCCACGGCAACTAAGGTGTCAAAGCCCGCAGCAACCATAGTTGCCGTGATCAATGCATAAAAAGGCAATGTCTCTTCTGCCATTCCATAGGTAGAACCGCCAATCGAAAATAAGACCATCAAAATAGGAATTATGATTAATTCATTTCCTTTTAACTTTCTAACAACATGTTGAATCCCCGCTTCTAAGGCGCCCGTTCGAGTGACGATATTTAGAAATCCGCCTAACACTAAAATAAACACGCAAATTTCAATGGCATCTTTGAATCCATTAAAAGGCGCCATCACAAAATCAGAAAGCTTTGCTCCGACTACGTGATCCACAGCTTCAGAAGCACCCGATGGTACTGTAGGTGTAAACGTTTGCCCAGATAAAAGCCAAGAAACAATTGTTAAAGCAATAATGATAATAAATAAAATACTAAACGAGGATAACGATTTTTTCTGCTTTTTTTGTGCTCTTATTTCCATTATTCTTTCTGTATGAGAACCATACTTTTCCTTTCAAATTTTTGGTGTTGATGTCAAAATAAAGGGAAAAATACAGGGAAATACTAGTCGTGATCCAAAGCAAAATAAGCTGGATCGAAAAAGATCAATTCTTTATGCAGATACTGGATTTTCTTTTTTTTAATCAGTTTCTTTATTACTAGACTGGCCGTTTCTCTTGTTGTACCGCTGCTATGAGAGATATCATTCATTAGAATCGGATACGGTACCACCACTTGATTAAAGTAGTTCTTTTCACCTAATTCATTCATCAAGATCGCCAGTGTATTTTTTACGCGTTCAGAAGCACTTGAAGTCACACAACTTTCTATTTTAAGCACATGTTTTTTTAAGCACAAAGACACTTGATTAAAATAAAACAGCAACTGCTGATTATTTCCCTGTATTACTTTTTCAAAGATTTTTTTTGAGAGATAGCACACTTCAATATCTGTCATCGCGATAGCTGAGAAATGATAGTTTTCGTCTGTAAAAAGTCCAGTTAATGGAAATACCGCGTTATCTTTAACAAAGTTCAAATAGAACAGCGTGCCAGTTTGATCGATTTTTTCAAATTTCACAAGCCCCTTTTTTAAAATAAACATGCGGTTTCTTTCATCGCCAGCATCAAAAAGAACTTGGCCTTTTTTATATGCTCTACAATATGAATTTTTCTGAATACACGCTGCTTCTTCTTCACTTAAATGTGAAAAATATGGGCACCCCTTGAGTGTTTCATTCTCTTGCAATACTGTCATTTTTTTCAACTCCAACTTCGTCAATTTTCTTCGCTAATGCTTTTTAAAGAAGGCGGTGTTTAATCAGTCAAAAACAACTTCTGTTCCCACCTCTTGTTCACCGAAATCACTTAATTTTTCAAGAGAAGTGATAACCGCTTTATTAGTAGGTTTTGCTTTTACGTATTGAATGGCAGCTTCTACTTTTGGCAGCATGCTTCCTGGTTCAAATTGGCCTTGTTTTATATATTCTTCTAATTTTTTCACACTGACTTGTTTCAACTGCTGTTCATTTTCTTTGCCATAGTTGATTGCAACATTTTCAACACCGGTCAAAATAACAAATAGATCAGCATCTGCCAGTTCAGCTATTTTTTCTGAAGAAAAATCTTTGTCGATGACTGCTTCCACACCAGTTAAATCATTGCCTGAAATAGGAATCCCGCCGCCACCACCGCAAATCGTGAGAATATCATTTTTGATCAAGGTCTTGATCACTTGATGTTCTTGGATCGATAACGGTTTAGGACTAGGAACAACTTTACGCCAGCCACGCCCAGCATCTTCCTTATATAATGTGTTAGTTTCATTCATAATTGCTTGAGCCTTTTCTTGACTCAAAAATGGACCAATTGGTTTTGTTGGGTCTTCAAAAGCTGGATCATTTTCTGATACGATGACTTGTGTAACAAGTGTTGCAATTTCTTGTTTGATACCAGCATTTTGCACCTCTTTTGCCAGTGCATTTTCCAACCAATACCCAATGCTCCCTTGAGTCATAGCAACGCAAGTATCTAATGGCATCGCAGGGTTTTCTTTGGAATCAGTAGCTTGTTGTTGAATCAGCAGATTGCCGACTTGCGGACCATTCCCATGAGAAATAACAAGTTGATAGCCTTTTTGAATCAGTTTAACTAACTGTTTTGCCGTATAAGTCAATGCTTCTTGTTGTGCCTTAGCGCTTGCATCTGTCGATAAAATAGCATTTCCACCTAAAGCAATTACGATTGTTGTTTTTTTCATACAATCCCCTCTTCCTGTTTATTCGCTTGTTGTTTGTTTAGACTCTAGGAATAAAAAGGTTGCCTAAGGTTGCAGCCATAATTGCTTTGATTGAGTGCATTCTATTTTCAGCCTCTTCAAATTGGCGTCCGTATTTGCTTCTAAAAACTTCATCGGTGATTTCCATTTCGCTAATGCCAAATTTTTCTTTAACCATTTGACCATATTCTGTTGTTGCATCATGAAAGGCTGGTAGACAATGTAAAACGATCAACTTCCCTTCAGCATTCCCCGTTTTTTTGATCATGTCCATATTGATTTGATAGTCTTTCAATGCGTTCACTCGTTCTTCAAATTTATCTTCTTCCCCCATTGAAACCCAGACGTCTGTATAAAGGACATTCGCATTTTTAACTCCTTGCTCTACATTATCGGTGATCATAATCTCACTGCCTGAATCTGCCGCAAATTTTTTGGCATAAGCGACCACTGACGCTTCAGGAAACAGCGATTCTGGTGCACAAATTCTGACATTCACACCCAAAATAGCGCCAGTTACTAACAAACTATTGGCCATATTATTACGTCCATCACCAACGTAGACAAGTGTCACATCATCAAGCGTACCGAAGTTTTCTTTGATTGTCATATAATCAGCAATCATTTGAGTAGGATGCCATTCATCTGTTAGACCATTCCACACTGGGACACCAGAATATTTTGCTAAGTCCTCCACCACTTGTTGACTGAACCCTCTAAATTCGATTCCGTCAAACATACTACCTAACACTTTAGCGGTATCTTCTACCGATTCTTTTTTACCTAATTGAATATCATTCTTTCCAAGAAATTCTGGATGAGCACCTAAATCGATCGAAGCCGTGGTAAAAGCCGAACGTGTCCGAGTCGATGTTTTTTCAAAAAGTAACGCTATATTCTTACCTTCAAGATAATGATGAGGAATCCCTTGTTTTTTCATTTTTTTTAAGTGGATAGAAAAATCGATCAAGTAATTTAATTCCTCTTTAGTAAAATCCTTTTCTGCTAATAAGCTACGTCCTTGAAATACTGAATCTGTCATTTTTTTTCCTCCTTGAATTTAATTGGATAATTCTATAGGTCCGTTCGATCAAATGGCATACTCATACACCGAGGGCCGCCACGGCCACGAACAAGTTCACTACCGGGAATATAATTTAATTTGACTCCTGCTTCTTCTAGTTTTTGATTGGTGATTGTATTTCGGTCGTACACAATGACTTCACCTGGTGCAATCGCCAAAGTATTTGAGCCATCATTCCACTGTTCACGAGCCGCTGCGGTTGGATTTCCTCCGCCACAACGAATCAACGCAACATGGTCTAATTCTAAATATTTACACAAAATGTGTTCCAGCGTGTCTGTTTCTTGTGAAATTTCTAAACCATCTGTTCCTTTAGAAATCGAATAAATTGTTAAATTCCCTTCAATTTCTGGATGAATCGTAAATTTGTCATAATCAACCATTGTAAAGACTGTATCAAGGTGCATGAATTTTCTTTGCTCTCCGATATCAAACGCTAGCACTCGTTCAAAGCCTAAATTCTTATCAAAGATATTTCTGGCTAGCTTTTCAATAGAAGCAACATCTGTCCTTTGTGAAATTCCCACAGCAATTAATTCTTTCGAGAGAATCAATTCATCACCACCTTCGATCCGAGTATTTTCATCTCGGTTATAAACCATTGGCACCTGCGCATTTTTAAACATTGGATGATGAGCAAAAATGTATTTTCCATACAGCGTTTCTCTTCTCCTAGTCACAGAATACATCCGATTTAACGATACACCATGACCGATCGTAGCAAATGGATCTCGCGTAAAATACAGATTTGGCATTGGGTCAATGATAAATGGGTAGTGAGAATCTGCTAAATCTGATAAACTAGTTCGTTCCAAAGATGGTAGCTCAGACTTTTGCAGACCTGCCATCGTCTTATCAATCAATTTTCTACCATCGGACATGGACATAAGATGCTCAAGTATCAGTCCTTTTGTTCGTTCTTCTTTGATGTCAGCTTCATTTAAATATTCTGTAATAAATCGCTCTTTGATCGATGCATCCGTTAATGCCTCAGCTGCTAAATCTTCTAGATATAGTACCTCTACTCCTTTCAATCTCAGTGTTTCCGCAAAAAAATCATGTTCTTTTTGGGCTTGTTCCAAAAATGGGATGTCATCAAAAAGAAGTGATTCCAGGTAGTCTGGCATCAGATTCTCTAATTCCTTTCCTGGCCTGTGCAACATCACGGTGTTCAGTTTTCCAATTTCAGAAAAAACGTTAATTGGATTCTTCATCAAAATACCTCCTTCTTTTGGTTCGTCCCTAGATTAACAAAATAAGAGCGCTTTCTTCTTAGAGATTTTCGAATTCAAAATTCTAAGATGACCACATTATGCAAAAATGATGTATATTCTTTCATACACTCAAATAAATGTGTAAAAATGAACAAGAGAAATTTATACTTATCCTTTATTTTTAAGAATATACACACTTTTTATTTAAAAAAATTGCTTGGGTTCTAATGGACAATGATTATCACTAATTTATTGTCTTTTGAAGTGGACACATTATGAATTTCACGTTCCCTATTAGGATAGATCAGTCTACTACAAAAGTTAGATTCATTTAGCATTAAGTAAAAATAGTACAATTACTTCTAATCCTTTATTGTTATGACTCTTAGTTTAGATTGATACACTTTCCAACAAATGAGATCTTTGTTCTACTAGTGAACACAAAAACCATCCGTCATCTGAAATTCAGGAGGATGGTTTTGTGCTAGCTCTATACTTTTTGATAAGGTTCTACTATCATCGAAATACATTCTAAAGCAAACCTTTATTGTGAATCAATTTTCTCAACAAGTAGCACTTGCGGAATTGATATTTTTTACTTTTTATGTGTTCCACTCTTTTCCAAAATAGTCTACTCTTTCTACTCGGTACAGCTTCTCTTTTTGAATTGAAATGGTTAGATTAATTTCTCGTTCTTGTATAGTTTGAGTTACTGGATCAATCATTTTTACTACGACATAAGCCAATACTCGTGAGCCGTCGTCATAAATATCACACGCGGTAAGTCCGTTGAACCTCCGTACTTTACCCAATACTTTAGGCTCTTTCATCATACGCCGCATCTCTTCTACTGCTGTATCAGAGCAGTATTTGGGAAGGAAAGTTTCTTCAAGCCAGTCTTTATATGGCTTTGCTTCTATTTCAGGTAACATTGTCAAACCTTCTTATTTACTCTTTCTTGATTCCTCGATTGCTTATTGAAGATAAAAATATCGGCAATTGTATTTACTATTTTCACTTTTAGATGTTTCCTTTCTTTTTTAGTCGATAATGGCCTCTTTGTGTTTTTTGCGCCAAACTCTGAGCGCATTTTCATTTGACTTATATCTGGTGGCAATTTCGCGTAAATAGAGGCCTTGGGTTCTTAATTCATTGTAGTGAGCCACAGTTAATTTATTAATATTAGCAACAGCAGCTGCTTCTGCACTATACAATTGCTTTCCCACATCTCTAATTGTCTTTGCCATTTCCGTTTCGCCTTTTCGAAACCAATCACTATCTTGATTAAGCAAAGCTAGCAATTGCTTTCGTAATCGTTTTGCTTCTTCTCTTTCTTGAATCATTTTGTTCACCACCTGCAGCTCGTTTTGGTTCGACTACTGTTGTATCCAATACAAGTTCTAGATAGCCCTCATTTTTTATAGATAGTTTAATCTAAATTCCCAAACATAAGGTTTACTCAATCTTCCTTTTTCTATAAATGACGTAAGCAGTGATCAGTAAGCTAACTATTCCCATTCCTATTAAATACTTACTTCCATTTTCGCCAGCTCTAGGTAAATGTGTAACTTTTTTTATATTATTGTTAATTGGCACAGGATCATTGGGTACTTTGGTTGCCGCGGGTGGAGTTGGTGGAGTATTTAGATCATCTGTTTCTGCTACGTTTGCGATGGTTTGCCCTTTGGCAGCTTCTATCGCTTTCACTGTAAACTTAATTTCAACTGTGCCACCTGCTTCGATGGTCTGCGTAACATTTAATACATTGTCTTTCCAAATTGTTTCATCGGCTACTTTTTCTCCATTGATGGTCGTTGTGCCACTAACCAAGCTGACATATTCCACCGGAATCTTATCTGTGATGGTGCCATTTTCCCAATCGCCATTTCCGCTATTTTTCGCTGTGATCGTGTAAGTGATCTCTTCTCCTACTTTAGCGTTGGCTTTATCGGCTGTTTTGGTTAATGATACATCTGGTACTTTTGTTTCTACGGGTGGCGTTGGCGGAATAGTTGGATCATCTGTTTCTGCCACGTTCGCAATGGTTTGACCCTTCGCATCTTTTGTCACTTTCATAGTGAATTTAATTTCAACTTGTCCATCGGCTTCGACAGTCTGCGTAACATTTAATACATTGTCTTTCCAAATTGTTTCATCGGCTACTTTTTCTTCATTGATGGTTGTTGTACCACTAACCAAGCTGACATATTCCGCCGGAATTTTATCCGTAATTGTGCCATTCCAACTACCTTCACCACTATTTTTTGCCGTAATCGTGTAAGTAAGTTCATCTCCAACTTTGGCAATGGTTTTATCAACTGATTTCGCAATATCTAGTTTTGGTAGAAGTTTTCTATAAAAATAGGTTACTTCTTGAGCAGTTTGCGTAAAGATACCGTCTGTTTTTTTATCTACTGTTACAAACTCATATTGGTCAATATCTTTTTGTTCGCTTTTCCAAGAATCTCCTAATTTACCCGTTAACAACTCTGAATCTGATATCTCTTCATTTGTATCAATGTCCTTATAGAAAACATTAACAGGTGCCACGGGTAATTTATTAAAAGAAACTAAGTTATTCTCTGTAACATCACCAGTAGATCCCGTAAATCCAAAACGAACTAAGTTTCCTCCAAAGGTGTCATTTATATCTTTCACAGAATATATCAATTCTGGAAAAGTATCTAATTTAAACGAAAATGTTTTTGTTTTTGAATCCCACTTAATATTTAAACTTTGCCATTTATCTTTATTAACAGGATTACTACTAGTTCCGTAAATCACATTATTATGTTTAACCCGTCCAGCATCCAATCCATAATCATCATTATTATTCCATAAATTAGCAGAAATATCTCTATTAGTTTCAACTACAGCTAAATGTCCATCATATTTATTTTGATGTGTATTATTTTTTCCATTCTCATAGACATTAGTATTTATCTCAGATTCTCGACCGTTATACCACGTATCTAGTTCAAAAGAGAGTGCATTTTTTATACTTGGATTTTCTCCAGGTCTTCCTCCGTAAACTCCTAGACCCCATCCTGGAGAACCGTAAGCAGTAGTTCCTCTTGGATCATTCTGTAACACAAAGGCCATTCCATCGGCATTTTTCCCGTTTTTATTATTTAAATATACATACCCTTCAAACGAAAAATCTTCATTTAAATCAATAACATTCTTTGCCCACATTACACCAAATTTACTCTGCTCGTTAGGTGTAATAGTAACCGATTGAGGATAATCTTGATTAGGAAATGCTGCGTTACTACTATTTCCTAAATTGGGTACTTCAAAATAATCTAGCACATTCATATTAGATGCAGGCGGTGCAGGAATATTATTGTCTAAATTCGCTCTGCTTTCCACTGATCTTTTTGCTCTAGTACTACCTTGTTCTTGTGAAGTGTTTTGTTCAGCAGCAGAGTCACCGTCCTCTTTCTCGGAGGAACTAGTTTGTACTTGTGGGTCATCCAAGACCTCGTTACTTGAGTTAATTGTTTCTTCTGATTCAATTGAATCACTATCAGTAGCCTCTAATATAGGAGAAACTTGCACTTCTACTTTTTCAGAATGTACTAAACCAACTTCCCCTCTATTTGCTTGAGCATACAATTTATTTACGGAAGTATCCTTTTTGATTGCTTTTAGCATAAATGTGACAACTTTTATATCATTACTTTTTAAAAAATCAACATGTAAAATACGGCTTTGATTATCATAGTTTATTGTCATTCCTACATTATTTTCGGACTCTTTATTTATATATTCTACATTTTCAGGAAGAATAATTTCTACTGACACATCTTCTACATTCGAGTCAACCAGAGATATTATCGCCTCTTCCCCTTCTTCTAAGTTTAAGGCTTCAAGCTTTTCGTTGTCTTTTTTTAAATATAATTCTTCTGCAGCATTCCCATTATTATTTAAAGATAGTGTTTCAGCGAATGCGGTTATACCTCCAATATTCTGACCAACTACCATAAATATTGTTAAAATTGTTGTTATACATTTTCTCATATTATTCATTCTAGACTCTCCCTAATTTACATTTCAGCAATGCGTCTATCACTCTTCCGCCAATTCATATTATGTAGAAATCAACTTCCGACCTTTTTGCTTACTTTGTTAAATTTTTCCCGTATAATCTTTATATTTCGGTTATTCTTTAGCGTTCACAACATTACTTGTGTTACAAAGTCATGCCTCCATATCATTCTACTTACAAATAAGTGGTGTTGATCGTTCACTGTAAAGATAGGAATCATTGATATTAATAGTTGTTAGAAGACCTTTGATTATTTTTTTAATTTTGTAATACAATCAGAATAAATAGCTATTTATTCATAAAAATAGTATCATGGTTGCATTCCATTTAATCGTCACATTCAGTTAATCACTTTTACCTTCTCTGATATAAAAAAGAGATTCCCATAATCAAGTACCAATATTGCTCTTTCAAAAATCAGGATTAAAATATTGCCTTAACAATGTCACAATCTATGGAAACCTCATTTATGCGAAGATGAAGGTGTTTTGTAGTGAACTATGTATGTAGATGATAAAGGTACAATTAAAGGGGAAACTTTGCTAGGCAATATAAAGAGTGCAAATGAATTAGCATGTTGAAAAATAATTAAAGGAATCAAGCTTATCTATAGTCTTATCAAGTTTTTCTACCTCATTTAGTCGACAAAAAACTGTTTTGATTAGCCCCTACCCACTGTTTATCCTTAGCATCCGTACTTTGTATAGTGTTAAGTATTCCTACTTAAGCTGAAATAGTCTTACTAGAGCCTGTTTCAGCTTAAAAAGTTCTCATTGTACTCTAAATTGGATCAAGCAGGAATACTACAAATTTTGCTAATTTTTTTGATATGTTTGCAACAGAATTGATCCTAGCATTTCTCCAATGAAAACAGTTGGAGCCATTGTATGACCGTGGATAATGTTCGGCATAACTGAGGCATCAGCTACTCTAAGACCTTCCACTCCTCGTACTCTTAGTTCGGAATCAACAACCACCATCGGATCATCAAGAGAACCCATTCTAGCAGTGCCTACTGGATGATAAACTGTTGTAGCCGTATTTCTTATATACTCTTCAAGTTCTTTATCTGTAACTTCTACACTTGGATAAACAGCTTCGGTATATGTTGACAGTACTTCTGATTGAGTTATCCTCGAAAAGGTTCTAAACGCATGGATAAAATTCTTTATATCTTCATAATTTACTAAATAGCGCGGATCGATAATGGGAGCATCTTGATAGTTAGCAGAAGCTAGAGTCACATTTCCAAGACTTTTTGGGTCTACTAAAAGGATACTGATCGTATAGCCTCCTCTAGATTTGATATCCGAAATAGTTGGAAAATTGGAATTATTATCTCCAACATTAGTAGTATATGCTAGTGTTATTTCAAAAGTTGGCCCCCCATTCGTTCGAATAAGCCCCGCATCTGCACCAGCAAAGTATAGTGCTGGCCCTGTTTTAAATTTTAGCCACTCGTTAATAGCTTCTTCTGATAATGCGTTACTCGAATAAAAGTCTTTACTACTTACTGGGGAAACAACTGAAATCGCTGCTGATAGGTGGTCTTGTAAATGTTCTCCAACACCAGGTACGTCAGCAATAACTGGAATATTAAGTTTCTCTAGTTCTTCTTTAGGACCTATTCCAGAGAGTTTCAAAATTTTTGGAGTATTGTACGCACCCGCTGAAAGAATAATTTCTTTCCTTGCAAATAACTTTTTCAATTCTCCATTTTTTTCATACTCTAGACCAATAGCTCTAGTCCCTTTAAAAAGTATTCGAGAAACTAAAGCATTCGTAAGGATCGTTAAATTATCGCGCTTTCTAATTTCGTCAGAAAGATAATAATCAGCTGGATACGTTCGAATATGGTCAACAAAGTCAGTCTGTACTCTGTCTATTGAATAAGGATTTAAATCATTGTAATCCCCAATATCGGCAAGTTTAGAATCTTCCACACCTTCTAATAACACATCGGCTAAAGTAGTCGGAACAGGAATATCTTCAAGAGTTATTATCCCATCTCGGCCTCTGTATTCAGGAGTTCCTTTTTTTGTATGTTCGATTAGTTTAAATTTCTCTACAGCAGAGTCAAAATTCCAACCTTTAGCCCCTAGTTTTTCCCAATTATCATAATCAGACTTCATTCCTCTCATCCAAAAACCCACATTTATAGCAGTTGAGCCTCCAATGACTTTACCTCTAGGATGATAAATTTCTCTGCTATTCAACCCTTTTTGTTTAATAGTAGAATATTTCCAATCCATATCCGTTCCCCATACACTAGAAAAAGCTCCCTGAGATCTAGATATTTCAGATGTGTTTTCAGAACCAGCTTCAATTATGGCCACTGATATATCAGAAATTTCACTTAGTCTTGAAGCAACAACAGGACCTGCTGCACCTGCACCAACTATAATATAGTCTACCGTGTTAGAAACAATCATCTTAATAGAACCTCCTTGTTATATTCGTTTTAACTATCTGATACTATATTTTTTTATGCATGTGGAATGAAACAATACGCTAACTTTCGAGATACTTCTGTAAACAAATAAGTTTGTACGAAATTAATAGCCGTATCTAATATTGGATATTGAAATCAACTCTTTTAGCTTTTTAGATTGATAGTCTGATAAAGTAACGCCATCATTTCTGATTGCTTTAGAAATATCTAAGTTCATTTGACTTAAAAACATTGGAACAGCAGCACCTCTTTGCTCTAATTTTTTAAGATAATTCTGTAAAACTTTTTTTAGCGATGCGTGACCTAGTTCTTTTTTTAAATCACCTAATATATCATTAATGATGCTTTCTGCTTGTTTGCCTCGTTCGACTCCTCCGGAATACCATTTTAATGTACCCATGAAATTCCCTCCAATGTATATTAATTAATCTATTAAATTAATTGTGCCTTCCTTTATAAAAAAAACTCCATGATGCAACGTAGCACTAATGGGCTTTATCAAACATACAAACCACAAGAAAGCGGATAGCCTGTCGTTTCAAAAGAAAATACCTTGACCCACTGTTTTTCCAAACAAATGACAAATAGCTTTTTGTTATAACCAACATTTTCTTTCAGGTTCTAAAGGATCTGACTTTATTTTTCTTCACTATATGTTTGGGATTTGGATGCTAATTGATTAAACTTTTTGTGTTCTTCAAAAAAATCCCCCACTGACAGTAGCAAACGATCATTATATTTTGCAGACATAAATTGAATTCCTAATGGCAAACCTTTAGAGGTTACATAAGTTGGTAAACTGATGGCTGGCGTACCAGTTAAATTCGCTACTTGAGTAAAAGGCGTATAAGATAATCCTAGAAACCACTGATCATAAACCAACTGTTGTTTTTCCTCTTTAGATAAATTTTCCATATTCCTAATTGCTTCAATGTCTTCAGGTTTCATCATTGAATCACCTACTAAAGGTGCAGTTGATGCGGTAGTAGGTGTCAGAAACAAGGGATACTTTGCTTGGAAGCTAGCTAACTCTGCAGACATCTTTTGAATAGTTTCCCAAGCGTGATTAACATCGGCTTTTGTTAACTCTTGACTCGTTTGGTACAGAGCCCAGGTCGTCAAATCAACATCATCAATGGAAACAGAACGCTTAAGTTGTTGTTTGGCAAGAAACTCAATAATCCCAGCCGAACTTGCACCGATAGTATAGTAGTTTTTCATCAATTCGACACCATTATAAGGCTGATCTACTTCTTCGACTTGAAAGCCCTCTGATCTTAAGAATACAACTGCGTTTTCGACTGCCTCAACAGCTTCGGGTTGAACTGGTGTCCCGACAGGTGATTTTGTAGAATACCCAATTTTTAAGTCAGTCGTAAAATTAATTTGTGGTAGCTCTTTTTTTTGAAAAGTATTGAATAAAGTCTTAGTATCAGCCATCGTTTTCGTTTCAGCAAAATGACTGGTTTGATTCCTTTCGCTAGCTGAATTACCAACCAAAACACCCCGAGAGGGTTTTAGCCCGATAACACCATTCCAAGAAGCTGGGATCCGGATAGAACCTCCCGCATCACTTCCAGATCCAACAGGAGCATAACCCGCCGCAACTCCAGCAGCTGACCCACCAGAAGAACCTCCTGCTTGATACCTCGGGTCCCAAGCACTACCCGTTGGCCCATACAACTTAGAATCCGTAATATTCTTCAAACCTAGCTCTGGGTAATTGGTTTGCCCAATAACAATGAATCCTGCTTCTTGAAAAGCTTTTGTAAATGGACTGGTTGAATGAGAAATGACATCCTTTGAAAACGTTAATCCGTTAGAATTACTTCCTCCCGTAATAGTATGTCCCAAACCTTTTACAAGTAATGGTACTCCTAAAAATGGTTGTCCTCTGTCTTGAAGCTCGGCAGCTTCTTTTAAAGCTTCTTCTTCTCTCAATGTGATCATAGCATTCAACGTAGCATCTTTTTCTTTGATATTTTTAAAGGCAAAATTCACTAACTGTACACTAGTTATCCGTTTGTTTCGAACAGCTTCAGCTAATTCTAAAGCAGAACTGCTTTCATACTCTTCTATTGTGAAATTGCTTGTTACACCTTCATTTACATTAGGGCTTATTGCAATATCAACAATTGTCTTTGGGGACTGAGATGTCTCAATTGCTTCAGCATACCCAAGTGAAAATGGTGCTAAAACAATACTTATAAGTAAAAGTATTCCGCACGATTGGAGTTTATTCCCCATTTTTTTCATCGTTTTCTCCTTTAAATAACTGTTCTGTTGCGAAGTTCTCTTTAATTGGTTTATAGGGAGTACCAGGTTTCATCAGGGTATAAGTATTAGTAATATAGTGTTACACGGCATTCTCAGTTATCGTATAGACGATTGATGGTTCGTCTTTGAATTTAGGTAAATACTTAAATTCATAATTCCAACCATCAATTTCCATTGCTTCTTTTAAATCGACTTGTCGGCCATCTGCTAGAAGGTTCACAATAATTATGTCTGGTCGTTTGCCATCTTGATTATCGGTATTTTTCCAGATCTTTGTTCCTTTTACATCTCTTTTGAGTTCTTATTTTTTTGTTTACAACGTTTTTAAGAACTGCTTGATTCGTTCCAAAATCAACTGGTGCAATTTTTATTTTGTCCCCAGACAATTCAGAGCCGTCTGGGGCTTTTGTTTCCCTAATCATATATTAGAGAAAATTTTTACCATTATGCCATATAAACCAAAAACTTATACCGTACAAATGCAAACAGTACATTCTTACTCTTTTTTCAATTTTTATTTTCAGGCGGCTTGATTCCAAAGAAAAACAATCCCAAGCTCATTAAACCAATCAAGGATATCAAGATGCTAGAAATTTGATCTACACCTGTTCGAGGCAGTTGTTTCAGTATTGAACGAATAGATGATGCGTTTGGTTTACTAAATATATTTGGAGTGTTATTCGTATGTGTAACGCCAATACTATTCCCAGGAGTAATTTTGGTATTTGGATCCGTCGGTATGATATTGCCTGTTA